>JBCCTY010000225.1:0-6837 GCA_039197885.1 Actinomycetota bacterium
CCACCGTCGGCGCCGCCGGCCGTGCCCGCGTCATCCAGAACTTCAGCTGGCGCATCACCGCCGAGCGGACCGTCGCCCACTACCGGGCCCTGCTCGACGAGGTCGGGACCCGCACCGCGTGCTGACCGTCGACTTCGACCGCCTCGGGGTGCGCGCCGGGGACCGCTTCCTCGACATGGGCGCGGGCAGCGGCCGCCACGCGTTCGAGGCGCTGCGACGAGGAGCGAGCGTCACGGCGCTCGATCTCGCCGCCGACGACCTCCGGGGTGCCCGAGACACCATGGCGGCGATGGTCACCTCGGGCGAGGCCGGCACCGACAGCGGGTCGGTGATGGTCGGCGACGCGTTGAGCCTGCCGTTCCCCGATGGCTCGATCGACCGCATCGTCGCCTCCGAGGTGCTCGAGCACGTCGACGCCGACGCCGCCGCCATCGACGAGCTCGTGCGGGTCCTCCGACCGGGCGGCACCATCGCCGTGACCGTGCCGTCCTGGCTCCCCGAGTGGGTGTGCTGGTCGTTGTCCGACGACTACCACGCCCCCGCTGCCGTCGGCGGCCACGTGCGGATCTACACCAAGGCCGAGCTCTCGATGAAGCTCGAGCGGGCCGGGCTGGTGCTGGCCGGGTCGTTGCGCACCCACGCGCTCCACTCGCCGTACTGGTGGCTCAAGTGCGCGGTCGGCGTCGACGACGACGACCACCCCGTCGTGCGCCCGTATCGCCGGTTCCTCGAGTGGGACATCATGTCGCAGCCGCTCGTCACGCGGGTCGCCGACCAGGTGCTGAGCCCGGTCCTGGGCAAGAGCCTGGTGCTCTACGCTCACCGACCCGTCACTGCGGAGGTGGCCGGTGCGGCCTGAGATCCCCGATGTCCTGACCGCCGACGAGATCGCCGTGACGGCCGAGTCCATCCTCGACGACCAGACCGACGACGGCCTGATCCTCTGGTTCCCCGGCGGGCACAGCGACCCGTGGAACCACGTCGAGGCGGCGATGGCCCTCGACACCTGCGGCTACGGCGAGAGCGCGCTCCGGGCCTACGACTGGCTCCGACGCAACCAGCACCCCGACGGTTGGTGGCACCACTACTACCTCGCCGACGGCATCGAGGACGCCAAGATCGACACCAACGTGTGCAGCTACCTCGCCACCGGCGTTTGGCACCACTACCTGCTCACGGGCGACCGGTCGTTCCTCGAGACCTACCGGCCGGTCGTCGAGCGGGCGATCGACTTCGTCCTCACCCTGCAGAAGCCCGGCGGCGAGATCATCTGGGCCCGCCACCGCGACGGGACGCCGTGGTCGTTCGCCCTCCTGACCGGCTCGTCGTCGATCCTCCACTCGATGCGGTGCGCCATCGCCATCGTCACCGAGCTCGGCGACGCGCGACCCGACTGGGAGCTCGATGCCGCCCGCCTCGCCGACGCGCTGCTGCACCGGCCCGACGCCTTCGAGCCGAAGCATCGCTGGGCGATGGACTGGTACTACCCCGTCCTCGCCGGTCCGCTCACCGGCGACGAGGCCGACCGGCGTCTCGACGAGGGAGCCGACCGATTCGTCATGCCCGGCAAGGGCGTGCGCTGCGTCAGCGACAACCCCTGGGTGACCGCGGCCGAGACCAGCGAGTGCGCCATGGCCTACGCCCAGCTCGGGCGGCACGACGAGGCAGTCGAGCTGATGGCGTCGATCGCCCACCTCCGCACCGACGACGGCGCCGTCCACACGGGGATCGTCTACCCGCAGCTCGCCACGTTCCCCGACGCCGAGCGCTCGACCTACACGGCCGCAGCGGTCGTGCTCGCCGCCGATGCGCTGAGCCGCGCCACGCCGGCGTCGGGCCTGTTCGTCGACGACGAGTCGTTGCCCCAGCTCATCGACATCCGCGCCGCCGAGGAGCTCGAGCGCGACTGAGGCGGGGGCAGGGCGGCCTCAGGCCTCCGGTGCCCGCCACCGGGTCGACACCGCGCCGAGCGGTCCGAAGTCGGCCTCGACGCAGGCACCCGGCGTCAGCTCGACCATCGGACCGAGCGCACCGGTCATCACGCACTCCCCGGCGCGCAGTGGCGTGCCTCGCGCGCACATCTCGTCGGCGAGCCAGACGGCGGCGTTGAGCGGGTTGCCGAGGCAGGCGGCACCCACGCCCGTCGAGCGCTCGACGCCGTCGACCGACAGCGACATCGGGAGCCGGGGCAGATCGACCGCCGAGAGGGGCACGGGCGTGGTGCCCACGACGTAGAGGCCGCTCCCCGCGTTGTCGGCGACCGTGTCGACGATCGTCACGTCCCACCCGGCGATCCGGCTGTCGACCACCTCGATGGCCGGGAGGGCGTAGGCCGTCGCGTCGATGACGTCGATCACGTGGTGACGGCCCCGGTCGAGATCGGCAGCGAGCACCAGCGCCACCTCGCCCTCGACCCGGGGCTGGAGGAGGCGATCGGCGTCGATCTCGGTGCCGTCGGCCAGACACATGTCGGCGAAGAGCGTCCCGAAGTCGGGTTGGTGGACGTCGAACATCTGCTGCACGACCTCGGCGGTCAGCCCGATCTTGCGGCCGCTCACCCGTCGCCCGGCAGCGACGGCGACGTCGGTGTTGACCTGCTGGACCGCGTAGGCCAGGTCGATGTCGTCGGACGTGCCGAGCACGTCGCGCACCGGCGGGCCCGGCGTCGACGACTCGGCGGCGTGACGCAGCTGGCGGGCGGCCCGCTCGACCACCTCGCTCACGCCAGGGTCGACCGATCGCTGACCGTCGCTCGGAAGCTGCGGAACCGCTCGACGAGATCGGTGACGCTCATCTGCGCCCGCTCCTCGCCGGCCACGTCGAAGAGCACGGTCCCCCGGTGCATCATCACCGTCCGATCGCCGGTGTCGACGGCGTGATCCATGTTGTGGGTGATCATCAGCGCCGTGAGCTGCTCTTCGGCCACCAGCTCGTTGGTGAGACGCAACACCCGTTCGGCGGCGCCGGGGTCGAGGGCCGCGGTGTGCTCGTCGAGCACGAGCAGATCGGGCTTGCTCACCGACGCCATGAGCAGGGCGAGCGCCTGGCGTTGGCCGCCGGAGAGGCTCGCGACCTGGTTGCTGAGCCGGTCCTCGAGCCCGAGCCCGAGACGAGAGAGGTCCTCGCGGTGCTGCTCGGTCTGGTCGCGGCGGATCCGCCGGAAGCGCCGACCGTGCGAGCGGCGTTCGGCGAGGGCGAGGTTCTCCTCGATGGTCATCGGCCCGGCCGTGCCGGCGAGCGGGTCCTGGAACACCCGTCCGATCCGCCGGGCACGGACGTGTTCGGGCTGGTTGGTCACGGCCTGCCCGTCGATGAGGATCCGCCCGGTGTCGGGCAGGTATCGGCCGCAGACGAGGTTGAGCAGCGTCGACTTGCCGGCGCCGTTGGAGCCGACGATGACGACGTGCTCGCCCGTGGCCACGTCGAGGTCGACCGAGTCGAGCGCGGTGACCTCGTTGTGCTGCCCGGCGTTGAAGGTCAGTGAGCAGCCCTGGACCGACAGCTTCGGGGTGGCGCTCATGCCCGGGCCCTCCGCCGGGCGCGCTCCTTGCGGGTCTCGCTGACCCGGGGGATGGCCAGCATGACCACCACGACGGCCGCCGTGGCGAACTTGATGTCGCTCGCCTCGAGGCGGAAGCCGTCGGTGCCGGGGAACCGCAGGTCGGCGTTCAGCGCGAGGGCGATCGCTGCCCGGTAGGCGATCATGCCCAGCGCAACGGCGACGAACCGGGCGAGCATCGAGCGGGCCTTCGACCCGAACAGCACCTCGCCGATGATGACCGCCGCCAGGCCCGACACGATGAGTCCGGCGCCGGAGTTGATGTCGGCGAAGCCGGCATGCTGCACGAACAGCGCTCCGGTCAGCCCCACGAGGCTGTTCGACAGCGCGACCCCGCCGATGAGGTAGCGCGACGTGTCGATCGCCTGTGACTGGCTCATCTCGCGGTTCGCCCCGGTCGCCCGCATGCCGAGCCCGACCTCCGTGGCGAAGAACCAACGGAGCACGAGGAGGACGGCCACGACGATGAGCACCGTCATCGACGCGGTGGTCACCGCGCGGTGGATCTGGACCCCCGTCGACCCGAACCACGACTCGAGCTGGTCGCGGATCGGTTCGGTCCAGGGCGTGAAGATCCGGTCGCTGTTGAGCAGCGAGATGTTGGCCGACCCCTGGATCCGGAGGTTGACCGTGAACGCCGCCGTCAGGGTGATGATCGAGGCCAGCAGCGAGTTGATGCGCAGGTAGATGTGCAGGCACCCGGTGACGACACCGAGGAGGGCGCCGAGCAGCATCGCTGCCGGCAGCGCCAACCAGGCCGAGACGTCGTTGGTGATGAGTACCGCCGCGATGGCGCCGCCGGCCGGGAACGACCCGTCGACGGTGAGGTCGGGGAAGTCGAGTACCCGGAACGTGAGGTAGATCCCCATCGCCGCCGGGGCGAAGATCAGCCCGATCGCCAACGCCTCGGTCCACTGCGGAGCCCCCATCGACGACACCGCCCCCCACAGCGTGGGGACCAGCGCCACGACGAGCAGGAGCAGGAACGCCCCGACGACGATCCTGCCGATCGAGGACCCGTCTGGCTCCTCGGCGGGCGGCGGGCGGACGGTCGCCGCCGCCGGTGGGCTCTCGGTGGTCACGTCGAGTCCTCCGCCCGACCGCCTCAGCCGATGTCCGTGCCGACCTCGGCGACGGTGGCCGGGATCTCGATGCCCTGCGCCGCTGCGTTGGTCGTGCTGTAGGCGACGAGCTCCTCGGAGAACTGTTGGATCGGGAAGTCCGCCGGGGTGGCCTGGCCCGAGAGGATCTGACAGGCGTAGTCGGCGTTGCGTCGACCGTCGCCGTAGTAGTCGAGGCCGGTCCCGATGGCGGCACCGGCCTGGGTGATGCCGGAGTCCTGGGCGATCATCGGGATGTCGAAGTCGTCGGCGACCTGCGCCATGCCTGCGAGGCCGTTGACGAGGATCGAGTCGGTCGGCACGAAGAAGAAGTCGATGTCGCGGGTGGCGAGGGAGTTCGCCGCCGTACCGACCTCGCTGGAGTCGCCGATCGTGGCGGTCTCGACGGTCCAGCCGCGGGCCTCGGCCTCGGCCTCCATCTTGGCGAGGGCGACCTCGCTGTTGACCTGCGACGGGTCGTAGGCGACGCCGATGGTGGTGGCCTCCGGGTTGATCTCGGCGGCGATGTCGAACATCCCGACGACCGGAGCGTCGGCCTGCCAGCCGGCCAGCCAGTCGGGCTTGTCGTCCGGTCCCGCGGCCGCGCCGGCGGCGAAGGGATCGGTCACGGCGCCGAAGAGCACCGGCGTGCCCCGACCGTCGGCCTCGTTGGCCGCGACGGTCGCCTGGAGCACCGGGGTCGAGATCGCCAGGATGAGGTCGACGTCGGAGTCGAGGAACTCGGCCACGATCGGTGCCAGCTGCGACCCGTCGCCCTCGGCGTTGCGGTAGTCGAGCGTGGCATCGACGGCGGCGCACTCACCCATCCCGTCGGTGAAGCCGTCGTTGACGAGCTCGAGCGCGGCGACCGGGGCGATGTTGACGATGCCGATCGTCGCCGTCGCGGCCGTGGCGTCGTCCCCCTCCGCCGTGGTCGTCTCGGGGGCGGCCTCGGTCGTGTCGGTGGCGGCCTCGGTGTCGTCGGGCGCCTCGGTCGACTCGGACTCGGTCGAGTCCGTCGCCTCGGCGGCGGTCGTGTCGGTCGTGGCGTCGTCGTCGCTGTCACCGCACGCTGCGGCGACCAGCACCAGGAACAGGACCGACGCGAACAGGCGTCGGCCGGCTGCACGGCTTCTCGACATGGGCTCCCCCTCGGATCGTGGCGACACCCTAGTGCCGCGACCGCGACGGGCTCGGGCGAGATCGAGCCCGCGACAGGTCCGGGTCAGCTGGTGGCGTCGAGCAGCTCGACCTCGTACCGGGCGAGCTGCTCGTCCGCCGTGACCAGGACGAACGAGTCCGCCTGAGCCTGCGCGACGAGCATCCGGTCGAACGGGTCTCGATGATGCAGCGGAAGCTCCGGCGCGCGCTCGGCGTGTCGCGCCGAGATCGAGAGGAGGTCGAAACCGGCAGCAGCGATCGTGTCGACGAGGCCGTCGGGATGATCGAGCTTGCCGAGCGCACGCTTGATCCCCAGCTCCCAGGGCGTGACGGCGGAGACGGCGACCGAGTCGCCGGACGCGATGGCCTCGCGAGCGCCCGGACCGAGCTCGCCGGCGTCGTCGAGCCACCACAGCACGACGTGGCTGTCGAGCAGCAGCCTCACCGCCCGTCGCGGTCCTCGAAGAGCGCGGTCACGTCAGGATCGGAACCGACGATGTCGCCGTCGTAGCTGATCCGTCCCGTCCACGCGCCGGGACGGCGCTCCGGCCGATCCGGCGGCCAGGGGATGAGCTTCGCGACGGGTCGACCGTTGCGGGCGACGATCACCTCGTCCCCGCCCTCGGCGAGACGGATGAGCTCGGACAGCCGGCTCTTCGCCTCGTGGGTGTTCACGACCTCGGTGGCCATGAGCTCAGCTTAGCCAGACCAGGACCAGATATCAGCGCTTGCGGGCCCGCCAGGCCTGCTCGGTGGGCCACCGCTGCGCCCAGTCACCCGTGGCGAAGAAGCGCACCTCGGTCCCACCCTCGGGCGCGCGCAGCTCGTGGAGGTCGAGCACGTCGAACCCGGTGTCGCGCAGGAGGCGGAACCACGTCGAGATCGGTCGGTTGAACTCGATGCCGCCCGGATCGTCGACGGCGTCGGTCCAGTCGAAGCGGTCGATGTCGAAGTAGGGCCGCTCGAGGCGCTGGGTCACCGGCAGCGAGCCGTCGACCGGGCTGCAGACCATGGCGA
>JBCCTY010000226.1:0-6829 GCA_039197885.1 Actinomycetota bacterium
CGGATGGAACAGCGCCGTCTGCTGGGCGAGCTGTTGGACCGCAACGTCGTCGGGTTCGCAGCGGCCGAGGAGCTGGTGGGCGAGCTCACCGACCACGACGACGTCGAAGGCCTGCGGCCCGAGCTCGGCGGGCAGCACCCAGGGTGCGAGCTGGAGGGTCGGGGTCGGCGGGGCGTGGTCGAAGGCGGGCAGGGGCTCGCCGAGTGGTGCCCACCGGTCACCGTCGTGGCGCAGCAGCCGACCGACCGGCCGCCGCTCAGGCATCGAGGGCCTCCAGGAGGGCCGGACCGTCGAGGTCGACCGCCAGCCACAGCGGCCGGTCGTGTTCGACCTCGCCCGGGTCGGTCGTGGCGACGACGAGGTGGCCGACCCCGGCGACGGCCTCGAGGAACTCCCGGTGCGCCGGGAGGTCGAAGCGCACCGCGAACGAGGCCCGGACCGGCGTCGACAGCGTGACGCCGAGGAGGAACAGCGCGCCGGCCGGCCCGTCGATGCGGCGGGCGGTGGTGCGGACGTCACCGACCCCCTCGACGGCGTGGACCCGGGCGAGATCGGCGACTCCGGGGTGGGAGGCGGCGTCCACCGACACCGTCGGCCAGACGCGCTCGTCGGCGTCGATCGTGAACCCCACCTCGTCGGCGGGCAGGAGTGGGGTGTCGCTCACGTCGTGGTCAGCAGCCCGGTCTCGGGATCGCGCCGGGTGAGGCAGTACTCGAACCCGGTCGGGTCGGTCATGGTGGTCCACACGACGCCGTCACGCCCACGCTCGGCCCCGAGTTCCTGGTGCCGGTCGATCGCGGCGTCGATCGACGCGCCGCAGGCCACGTCGAGATGGGCCCGGACGGTGGTTCCGGCATCGTCGTCGCCGAGGCGGTGGAGCAGCACTCGCCAGGGGAAGCCCGCGGGGCGGTCGAGGGCGACGAACTCGGGGAGGCGGCTCGGGCGCAGCGGCCAACCGGTCAGGTCGGACCAGAAGCGGATCTCGTCGTCGAATCGCTCACCGGGCACGTCGATGCTCACCTGGTCGACCCGGGTGGTGCCGCCGTCGGGGAGGGAGACGGGTTCGGGC
Organism: Actinomycetota bacterium; assembly: GCA_039197885.1. Classification (GTDB taxonomy): domain Bacteria; phylum Actinomycetota; class Acidimicrobiia; order Acidimicrobiales; family Poriferisodalaceae; genus JBCBSZ01. The sequence continues at coordinate 1,070 of JBCCTY010000226.1, forward strand.
ACGCGGTGCTCGCCGTGGTGTCCGACGGCGCACAGGAGCAGGCCACCCGGGGAGCGGAGGACGACATGACCCGGCCGGGCGACGACGGACGCTCCGAGGCCGACCGCCCGGTCGGCCAGCACCTCGATGTCGGCGACGTGGAGGTCGAGGTGGACACCGCCCGGGCCGTCCGTGACCGCCTGGACCCGAAGGTGGGGATCACCGTCGGAGGGGACGAGCGTGCGGAACTCGTCCCGGTCGCCGCGACTCGGGGAGAGCCGGGTGGCGGTCGCCGCGGCCCAGAAGCTGGTCGCCGCCGCGATGGTGCCCACCGGTCGATCGACGAAGGCGGTCATCCAGCGGATCATCCGGGTGAGCGTAGGGAGCGGTGTGACCGAGGACCGGCACGTTTCGCGTCGCTCGCCGTCCGTGCCGGCCGTCGTCGGACCGGGGGCCGGTGGCGGGACGCCGCGTGGTGGTGACCCGAGCGAGATCACCCCCGGTGGGAGGTGCGCGACCCGCGATGGCTGGGGTGGAATCTGGACGGGGGAGGCGGGTGCGGTCCGTGAGCGGCGGTCCGGGTCGGCCGGTCCCCGGACCGCCTGCAGTTGTGGTGAGATCGACACGTTGCGCGGTCAGGTGAGGACGACGAGGTGGGAGCGCGGATGATCGGTGATCGACGGCGTCCCGGGCTCCTCGCCGCCCTCGCTGTGGCGATCGCCGGACCGCTGTTCCCGTCGACCGTCGCCGCGCAGGACGACGGGCCCACGCTCCGGCCCCAGGCACCGGCGATCGTCGGTGCCGTCGACGGCTACTGGATGGTCGACGAGCAGGGCTGGGTCTATGCCTTCGGCGCCGCACCCGACCTCGGGAACCCGGCCGACATCCTCGACGGCCGGACCGCGGTCGCCCTCGCCCCGCACCCGGACGGGCGGGGCTACTGGGTGCTCGCCGACGACGGCGCCGTCTACGCCTACGGCAGCGCCGGCTACCTCGGTGGTGGGCTCGACCCGGCGATCGCACTGCCGGGTGAGCGGGCGGCCACCCTGTCGGTCACGCCGTCGGGGCAGGGGTACTGGCTGTTCACCGACCGGGGCAGGGCGCTGGCGTTCGGCGACGCGACCCACTTGGGCGACCTGGTCGAGCTCGGTCTCGGCGAGTCGCTCAACGGTCCCGTGGTCGATTCGGTCGCGCTCGTCGACGGCACGGGCTACTACATGGTCGGCAGCGATGGCGGGGTGTTCGCCTTCGGGTCCGCGCGGTTCGCCGGCTCGATGGGGTCGACGCCACTCAACGCGCCCGTCAACGGCCTCGCTCCCGATCGCGACGGCAGCGGCTACCGGCTGGTCGCCTCCGACGGTGGCGTGTTCGCCTTCGACGCGACGTTCCGCGGCTCGATGGGGTCGACGCCGCTGAACGCACCGGTGGTGGGGATGATCGGCTACGGCGACGGCTACCTGATGGTCGCCTCGGACGGTGGCATCTTCAACTTCTCGGAGCGGGCGTTCGTCGGCAGCTTCGGCGGCGCGGCGCTGCCGGCACCGATCGTCGGCGTCGCCGGCCTGCCCGACCTCATCACCGGGAGCCCGTGGAGGCTCCCGGTCCTGCCTCCCGGCGATGGACCGATCGGTGACGTCGTCATCGACCCCGGCGCCGGCACGCTCGCCCCGGTGGCCTTCTCGCGCCGCTCGACCGAGGGCGGGACGTTCCCGGCGCCCCCCGAGCACCGCGACCAGACCCTGGCGGTGACCGGTGACCTCGACGGGGACGGCATCGACGACATCGTGATCGGTGGGCGCCGCGGGAGCGAGGACTCGCTCGTCTGGTTCCGACGCACGGGCGACACCTGGGAGCGTCGCACGATCGAAACCGACTCGCTGCGGATCGAGGCCGGCGGCGCGCTCGGCGACATCGACGGCGACGGCGATCTCGACCTCGTCGCCGGCGAGGACACCACCGGTGACGAGTTGTGGTGGTGGGAGAACCCGGCGCCCGCCACGCCCGATCGCTGGGTTCGACGGGTCGTGAAGCGCGGCGCGGGCAACCAGCACCACGATCAGGTGCTCGCCGACCTCGACGGCGATGGCGAGCTCGAGCTGGCGTTCTGGAACCAGCGCGACGGGGATGCGCTCCGCATCGCCGAGATCCCGGCCGATCCGACGGTCGAGCCCTGGCCGTCGTCGGTCGTCTTTCGTGGCGCGACGAGGTCGGAGGGACTGGCGACGGGCGACGTCGACGGCGACGGGGTGGCCGAGCTCGTCGGTGGCGGCTACTGGTTCGACCACTCGAACGGCATCTACACCGCGGTGGAGATCGACCGGTCGATGAGTGAGACCCGGGTCGTCACGGGCCAGTTCGTCGAGGGAGGCCGACCGGAGGTGGTGTTCGACTCGGCCGACGCGGTGGGTCCGCTGCGGCTCTACGAGTGGGACGGCACGACGTGGGTCGGTCGCGACCTCCTCGCCGAGCCGAACGTGCGCGGCCACAACCTCGACTCCGGGGACGTCAATGGTGACGGTCACCTCGACCTGCTCACCGGTGAGGTGGGGATCGACGCCGACGACCACCCGCAGCTCCGGATCCTCTACGGCGACGGGGCCGGCGGGTTCGCCCGCCAGATCGTGTCGGCCGGCGTCGGGATGCACGAGTCCGAGCTCGCCGACCTCGACGGTGACGGCGACCTCGACGTCCTGGGCAAGCCGTTCCGGCCCGGAGACCCCTCGGTCACGGTGTGGATCAACCAGGGCAACCGCCCCGGTCCGTTGGGCGGGTGGCATCGCCACGTGGTCGACGATGCCGTCGGTCATCGCACGGTCTTCGTCGAGCACGCGGACCTCGACGGTGACGGCGACGAGGATCTCGTCACCGGCGGCTGGTGGTGGCGGAACCCGGGCGTCCCGGGCGGCTCCTGGGAACGGGTCGAGATCGGTGGCGACCTCCGTCAGGTGGCGTTGGTCCACGACCTCGACGGTGACGGTGACGTCGACCTGTTCGGCGGCGACGAGCCCGGGTCGGGCTGGGACGGTGACCTCCGCTGGGCTCGCAACGACGGTGACGGCGGGTTCGAGGTCTTCGACGACATCGAATCGGCGGAGGGCGGGCTCCTCCAGGGCGTCGTCGCCGTCGACCTCGTGCCCGGCGTGACCTCGATCGCGCTCTCGTACAACGACGGCGTCGGCGGGCTGCAGCTCGTCACCGTGCCGAGCGACCCGACCAGGTCGAGGTGGACGACCGAGCAGGCCGTCGCCACGGTGGCCGGTGAGGAGCTGGTGGCCGCCGACGTCGACGGTGACGGTGACGCCGATCTGTTCGACGGTGAGGCGTGGTACCGCAACGACGGCGGTCGCCTGAGCCGGATCGTCGTCGTGACCGTCGGTGCCGGGGAGCCCGACCGGGTGGCGCTCGCCGACGTCGACGGTGACGGCGACCTCGACGGCGTCGTGGGCTTCGGCGAGGACGGCGTCGGCCGGGTCCGGTGGTACGAGCAGGGCGACGATCCGGCGGCGCCGTGGGCCGAGCGGGTCATCGACGACCTCGGCGACGCCAACGCCCTCAGCCTCGACGTCGGCGACGTCGACGGCGACGGCGACCCCGACGTGGTCGTGGGTGAGCACACCAACCCCTCGACCGACGGCCTGCGCACCCTCGTCTACGAGAACCGCGGCGGCACGTTCGTCGCCCGTGTCATCGAGGCCGGCGACGAGCACCACGACGGCACCCAGCTCGTCGACCTCGACGGCGACGGCGACCTCGACCTCGTCACGATCGGCTGGCTGCACCGCCGACTCATCGTGCTCGAGCACGTCGGCTGACGGGCTGCGACGCTGGGGGCGTGGACGTCGGGTCGAAGCGCTGGTGGCGAGCCGAGCTCCGACGTCGGGGTCGGCTCGTCGAGCCCTGGACGTCGGCAGCGGTGCGGAGCGCCCTCGCCGAGCTCCTCCGGTCGATCGACGGGATCGTCCTCGCCTACCGCTCGATCCCCGGTGAACCCGACATCGACCCGCTCCTCGGGGGCTCGCCCGAGCGGTTCGCCCTCACCCGGACCCCCGAACGGGGCCCGCTCACCCTCCACCCGGCGACCGCGGCCGCCGAGCGGCACCGGTTCGGGTTCGAGCAGCCCGTCGCCACCGCACCCGAGCTCGCCGACGACGACATCGCCGCGGTGCTGGTGCCCGGGCTCGCCTTCGACCACGCCGGGGGTCGACTCGGGCGCGGGCAGGGCCACTACGACCGACTCCTCGCCCGCTTGCCGGCCGAGCGACCCCGGATCGGGATCGCCACCCTGGCCACGGTGCTCGCCGTCGTCCCGACGGAGGACCACGACGTGAGGATGACCCACCTCGTGACCGAGGCGGGTGTGCGCGACGTCAGGCCGACTCACCCACGACGAACAGCGTGCGGCGCGACATCGTGACGGCGTGGTCCGCGATCCGCTCGAGGTAGCGGGTCAGCAGACCGAGGTTCATCACGTCGGCAGCGGAGATCCGATCGGCGTCTCCGGCCGCGATGACGAGCTGGGCCAGCTCCTCGACCGCGTCGTCGACCCGGTCGTCGGCGGCGGAGATCGCTGCGGCCAGCGCCTCGTCGCGGGAGCGGAACGCCGTGACGGCGAGGCCGTAGACGGTGTCGACCAGCGAGGCGATGTGGGCGATCAGGTCGCGGAGCTCGTCGGGCAGCGACTGGCCGTCGATGCGGGCGACCTGTCGGGCGATGTGACCGGCGAGGTGGGCCGACCGGTCGAGCTCGGCGGCCAGGCGGATCAGTGCGACGATCAGGCGGAGGTCGCCGGCCACGGGTGACTGGATGGCGAGCAGCGTCGCGCACCGCTGATCGAGCTCGCGACTCCGCTCGATGATCCGGCCCTCGATGGCGGCCGTGGCCTCGGCCAGCTCTCGGTCCTGCGACAGGAAGGCCTCCACGGCGGTGAGCAGGGCCAGCCGGACCTCGTCGGCCAGCTCGCCGCACTCGATGGTCGCCTCGGTCAGGGCCGCGTCGAAGCCGGAACGGGTCGCCATGTCCTCAGTGTTCCATCTCCCAGGCAGGTCTGCGCGAGCCTTCCCGCCGTGCGTGGCTGCGTGTTCTGCCGGATCATCTCGGGCGACGAGCCGGCCGAGGTCGTGCTCGACCAGGGCCCCGTGGTCGCCTTCCTCGATCACCGGCCGCTGTTCCCCGGCCACGTGCTGGTCGTGCCTCGCGATCACCACGAGACCCTGGCTGACCTGCCATCCGATCAGCTCGAGCCCCTGTTCGCGCAGGTCCGCCGACTCAGCCGCCTCGTCCCCGAGGTGCTGGACGCCCAGGGCACGTTCGTCGCCAACAACAACATCGTCAGCCAGAGCGTCCCCCACCTCCACGTCCACGTCGTGCCCCGACGACGCAAGGACGGCCTCCGGGGGTTCTTCTGGCCCCGGACGCCCTACGACGACGACGCCCATCGCGCCGAGGTCGGTGCCCGCCTCCGGGCCGCGGTCGAGGACGTCTGACGCTGGCGCGGCGGCCCCGTCAGAGCTCGTGACCGGTGGTCGAGTCGACGTGGTCGGGCAACTCGGCCTCGTGCCGGTCGCCGGTCGTCGACGTGCCGCTCGGCTCGAACATCAGGATCGATCCGCCCGGAGAGCTCGGCCGGTGCTCGGTGCCACGAGGGACCACGAACGTGTCGCCCTCCTGGAGCTCGACGGTCCGCTCCCCACCGTCTGCGTCCCGGAGGGTGATGTCGAACCGGCCGTCGAGGACGAGGAAGAACTCATCGGTGTCGTCGTGGACGTGCCAGACGTGGTCGCC
>JBCCTY010000227.1:0-6815 GCA_039197885.1 Actinomycetota bacterium
CCCTCGACCCGGGACTGCGGGTTCGCCACGATGAGGTCGACCCGGCTGGCGACGCTCGTCAGCTCGACGTCGGTCGGGACGTCCGGCAGGCCCCGGATCACCTCCGAGCCCTCGCCGAGATCCGCGACGGCATCGGAGGCCAGCGCGGGGATGTGGTCGCCCGTGGCGTCGTCGATCATCTCGCCGAGGTTCGCAGCGACCTCGGCCGACAGGTTGCCATCGACGAGCGCCGTCACGTTCGAGGCGATGTCGGCACCGCGATGTGGTGTGGCGAGCGTGACGATCCGCTCCACCGGACCGCCCTCGGTGTCGACGGCGAGCCGGCTGAGCACGCCGCCCTGGGAGTGGGCCACGACGTCGATCGGCACCCCGGGCGCCGCCGTGGCGACGTCGTCGATGAGCTCGTCGAGGAGCTCGGCGGAGTCGCGCAGACCGACCTCGGTGTCGTCGGCGTCGTAGCCGCGCTCGTCGAGACCCAGTGACTCGCCCGTCCCCGGCGTGGCCCCGCCCTCGTAGGAGAAGCGGACCACGTCCCCGTCCGAGTAGCCGAGCCGGTCGGGAGCGATCTCGTCGATCAGGCCGTCGCCGTCGTGGGAGCTCAGTCCGCCCACCACGACGAGGATCCGCCGTTCCGAGGGCGGTTCCGGGACCCCCGTCGAGGTCGGCGTGCACTCCCGCTGCAGCTCGTTCCACACCTCGATCAGCCGGAGCCCGATCGACACCGGATTCCACTGCCGCATCGTCTGCACGAGGTGGCCCAGACCGGGATCGATGGCGAACGCCACCCGCTCGACCACGTCGAGCAGCCGCCCCCAGGCCTCGACCGGGTCCGAGACGATGTCGTCGATCACGCCGACCACCGCCCCGAACGCGTCGCCGAACGGGTTGCCGCCGCCCGGGAACAGGTGCTCGGCGTAGGCGGGCGTGATCCTCCGATCGAGCTCGTCGGCGACGAGGAAGACCCGGCGTCGACCACCGAGCAGCGCCGCCGGATCGAGGTAGGCGTCGCCGGCCCTGACGCCGAAGTGCAAGGTCGCCGAGGCCGTCCCGATCGGCGTCTCCGCATCGACCGCGGCGCCGCGGCCCACCGAGATCGAGGCGAGGCCGGTGTAGGTGGTGCGGAGCCCGTCGGGGTGCTGGATCGACACGACGAGCCGTCCCGCCACGTTGCCGGCGTAGCTGACCGTGCCACGGGCGGCGGCCCGGACGGTCTGGCCGGGCCGGGTGGCGTACTCCAACCCCCGGTTCCCCGCGCCGTAGCGGGTGGACGGAGGGCGGAACTCGTCGACGACGGGGGCGTCGACGGGCGGGACGTAGTCGGTGGACTCGACGGCGGCGGCGGGAACGGCGCTCCCGGCGACGAGGCAGACCGAGACGGCGGCGACGATCAGGGCGCGCATCGCTTCCCCGGAGGATCGGTGGGGGAGGCGATCTCGGAGACCGCACGGGCGGACCGCGGCGGCGCTGGCCGAACCCTAAGCGGCTCATCTCGGGGGCGCAACGTCCGATCTGGATGGGGACGGCGTCATCGGGCGCCGAGGATCGGACGGGAGCCGTGCGCGAGGACATCGACGTCGACGGGCTGTGGGAGCGCTACGTCGCCGACCGCTCGAAGGACGACCGCGACCGGCTCATCCTCCACTATTCGACCCTCGTCGGGTTCGTGGCCTCGCGGCTGGCCGCCGGGTTGCCGTCGTCGGTCGAGCAGGCCGAGCTCGCCAGCAGCGGCATGTTCGGCCTCATCGACGCCATCGAGAAGTTCGAACCGCAGCGCGGCTTCAAGTTCGAGACCTACGCCATGTCGCGGATCCGGGGCGCCATCCTGGACGAGCTCCGCAGCTACGACTGGGTCCCCCGATCGGTTCGGGCCAAGGCTCGCCAGCTCGAGCAGGCCTTCGCCCGGTTCGAGTCGGAGCACCATCGCGCTCCCACCGACGACGAGCTGGCCGACCTGCTCGGGCTCGATCTCGATGCCCTCCAGACGCTCATGACCCAGGTGTCCATGACGGGTGTGGTGGCACTCGACGAGATGGTGGGCTCCGACAGCGAGGACTCGACGGCGCTGGTCGACGTGTTGCCGGCCAGGGTGGACGGGCCGAGCGACGTCCTGGCGGTGGAAGAGCTCCGCCACCGGATGGCCGGCGAGATCGACCAGCTGCCCGAGCGCGAGAAGCTCGTGCTGGCGCTCTACTACTACGAGGGCCTCACGTTGAACGAGATCGGGTCGGTGATCGGGGTCACCGAGAGCCGGGTCTGCCAGATCCACACCAAGGCCGTCATGCACCTCAAGGCCCGGATGGAGGCGACCGAGCGCGACGTGACCGGGCTGCCCCGTCGGGCCAACGCGTCCTGACCTCGCCGGCGGTCGCCCGGTTCCGGGCCGCCCGTGGCGCCGTAGGGTCGGGCGATGACGCCGATCGACCGCCTGCGCTCGCTCCCCCGCCTCGGTCTCGGTCACTGGCCGACGCCGCTGCACCGCCTCGACCGCTTCGGCGCCGAGCTCGGCGTCGAGCTGTGGTGCAAGCGCGATGACGTCCAGGGCGTGGCGCTCGCCGGCAACAAGGTCCGCAAGTTCGACCTCGTCGTCGCGGACGCGCTCGAACGAGGCTGCGACACGCTCGTGACGACGGGCGCCTCGCAGTCGAACTCGGCCCGAGCCGGTGCCGCCGTCGCCGCCGCGGTGGGGATGCGCTGCGTGCTCGTGCTCTCGGGCGACGAGCCGACGAGGTCGTCGGCGAACCTGCTGCTCGACCGTCTGCTCGGTGCCGAGCTGCGCTTCGTCGGTGATCGGTCGTGGAGGTGGCTCGACGCCGAGGTCGGCCGCATCGTCGCGGAGGTCGATGCGGACGGCCGACGGGCGGTCGCGGCGCCCGTGGGGTGCTCGTCGCCGCTCGGATCACTCGGGTTCGCGCTCGCGTTCCTCGAGCTCGACGAGCAGCTCCGGGCCCTCGACCTGGACCCGGCGGCGATCGTCCACACCTCGACCTCGGGTGGGACCCACGCCGGCCTGCTGGTCGGGCGGGCCCTGGCCGGGCGATCGGTCCGCATCGTCGGCATCGACGTGGGGGGCCTCCACGACGACCCGGTCGCCGCCGTGGCCGCGCTCGCCGCCGACGCCGGCTCCCTCATCGGGCTCGGGGCGCCCGTGGAGCGGTCCGAGATCGAGATGACGACCGATCAGCTCGGTGACGGCTACGCCAGGCCGACGCCGCAGGCGGCCGCCGCGATCACCTCGCTCGCCCGTGCCGAAGCGGTGGTGACCGACCCCGTCTACTCCGGCAAGGGCCTCGCCGGGCTCGTGGCGATGGCGCGAGCCGGTGAGCTCGACGGTCCGGTGGTCTTCTGGCACACCGGCGGCTATCACGCCCTGTTCGACCCGACGCACGGCGACGGGCAGCTGGCAGCCGACCGCTAGAGCACGACCCGGAGCAGCGTCAGCTCGGGTTGGTCGTACTCGAGGCGCTCGAGCCACCGGGCGCTCTCGAACAGCGCGAGCAGGGTCCCGTCGGCCCGCTCCGCCACCCTCACCCCGGGGAGGGCGTCGAGCGCCTCGACCGACTCGGCGTCGGTGAGCCGGGACGCCTCGTAGGGGCTCGGGGCGAGCTCGACCTTGGCCCCGAACTCGTCCTCGAGGCGCCGGAGCGCCACATCGAACTGGAGCTGACCGACGGCGCCGAGCAGCGGGATCGTGTCGAAGCCCGTCGGGTCGCGGAGCACCTGGACGACGCCCTCGACGTCGAGCTGGTCGAGGCCCTTGCGGAACTGCTTGCTCCGGGACGCATCGAGCGAGCGGGCCACCCGGAACAGCTCGGGGGCGAAGCGCGGAATGGGCGGGAACGACAACCGCTTGCCGGCGTGGACGGTGTCGCCCACGTGGAGGTCGGACGCGTTCACCAGACCGATGATGTCGCCCGGGTAGGCCACGTCGACCGTGGTGCGATCGGCGCCGAACAGCGACTGCGCGTGCTTGGTACCGATCGAGGCACCGGTGCGCGACACGCGCAGGTTCATGCCTCGCTCGAAGCCACCGGCGCACAGGCGGACGAACGCGACGCGATCGCGGTGTTGCTTGTCCATGTTCGCCTGGACCTTGAACACCACGCCCGCGACCTCGCCCTCGATCGGGACGAGGTCGCCGTCGGCATCGGGGCGGGCCGTCGGCGACGGCGCCAGCTCGACCATGGCGTCGAGCAGCTGGCGCACCCCGAAGTTGGTGAGCGCCGAGCCGAAGAACACCGGGCTCGTCTCGCCGGCGAGGAAGCTCTCGTCGTCGTGCAGCGCGCCGAGCGCCTCGAGCAGGTCGAGCTCCTCGACGGCCTGCGCCCACGCCGGGCCCTCCTCGGCCGCGGCGACCTCGAGTCGGACGACCTCCTCGGTCGCCTCGGTCGCGCCGCGTGCCGACCGGCCGTATCGGACGAATTGGCCGGTGGTCCGGTCGATCACCCCGCGGAACTCCCCGCCCGGCCCGACCGGCCAGGTGATGGGGGTCGGGCGGATGTCGATCTGGCGCTCGATGTCGTCGAGCAGCTCGAAGGGCTCCAGGCCGGGCCGGTCGAACTTGTTGATGAAGGTCACGAGCGGCACGCCACGCTGGCGGCACACCTCGAACAGCTTGAGCGTCTGGGCCTCGATCCCCTTGGCGGCGTCGAGGACCATGACGGCGGCGTCGGCAGCGGCGAGCACCCGGTAGGTGTCCTCGGAGAAGTCCCGGTGACCCGGCGTGTCGAGCAGGTTGAGGACGGCATCTCCGTGACCGAACTGCAGGGCGGTCGCCGTGATGGAGATGCCCCGCTCCTGCTCCATCGACATCCAGTCGGAGGTGACGCGTCGACGACCGCCACGGGCCTTGACCGCACCGGCCTCCTGCAGCGCGCCGGCGTAGAGCAGGAACTTCTCGGTCAGGGTGGTCTTGCCCGCGTCGGGGTGCGAGATGATGGCGAAGGTGCGGCGCCGGGATGCCTCCCGGGCCACTTCGGCTGCGGCGTCGATCATGGCCTCGGACTGAGCTCGTGGGTCCGCTCAGCGTAACGGTCAGCTTCACGGGCCCCTGTGCCCCACCCTCTGGGTCGGTAGCGATCGCCACCAGCCCGCCTCCTCCTCGGCGAGGTCGAGCGCGGCCAGTCGCCGGAGCACGCCGTGCAGCGTCACGACGTCGAGCCCGGTGCGCAACGAGACCGCATCGATGCTGGTCGGGGTGGCGTCGAGCGAGTCGAGGACCGGTCGGAGCTCGGCCGGCACCTCCCGACGTGCGCCGGCGGGCACCGGCGTCGAACGCAGACCGAGGGCGGTGAGCACGTCGTCGACGTGGCGGGCGGGTGCGGCACCCTCGGCGAGCAGCGCGTTGGTGCCGGCCGAGGCCGGGCTCGTCACCGGGCCCGGCACCGCGAGGACGGCGACGTCGCGCTCGAGCGCCGCTGTGACGGTGTGCATCGAACCACCGGCCGCATGCGACTCGACGACGACCACGACGTCGGCGAGACCGGCGAGGATGCGGTTGCGGGCCGGGAAGCGCCACCGGGCCGGCGGCGTACCGAGCGGCTGCTCGGTCACGAGCGCGCCCCGCTCCTCGACGTCTGACCAGAGCCGCCGGTTGCGGACGGGGTAGACGACGTCGAGTCCGGTCGCCACCACGCCGACGGGGGGCGCTCCGTCGACGTCGAGCGCTCCGCGATGAGCGGCGGCGTCGATGCCCAGCGCCAGGCCGGAGGCGACGGCCACGCCGGCGGCGGCCAGCCCCCGCCCCAGCTCGCGGGCGACGTCGCGGCCGTAGCCCGAACAGCGTCGGGTGCCGACGATCGCGACGATCGGTGCGTCGGGGAGGTCGGCCGACATGACGAGGAAGGCCGGCGGTTCGGGGTCGTCGGCCAGCCGGACCGGGAAGCCGTCCTCTCCCCGGCGGCGCACCAGGAGGCCGTGGTGGGCGGCGGCGAGGCGAGCGGGGTCGATGGCCACGGCACCCGCGGTCCATCCGGCGCGGACCTCGGCCCAACCGCTCCCACATCGGGGACCGACGACGGGATCGAGGCCGTGCCCGCCGCGTCGGAGCTCCTCCCACACCCACCGAGGGTCACGTCCCGCGAGCAGGGCGTCGAGGCGACCCGGACCCATCCGCGGCAACGACGCCAACGCGAGCACGTGGCCGAGGTCGCCGTCACCGGTCACGCCGCCGCCTCGAGCATCGGAGCGAGCTCGACTCGCAGACCGAGCGCCGTCGCGACCAGATCGTCGGTCAGCGGCGGTTCGGCACCGGCCAGGTCGGCGAGCGTGAGGGCGACGGCGCGCACCCGACGAGCACCCCTCGGACTGAGGTGACCGTCGGCCAACGCCTCCAGGACGAGCCGGCGGGCCGAGGGGTCGAGCGGCGCCAGCTCGTCGAGCTCACCGGAGCTCAGCTCGGCGTTGGCCGACACACCGCGCCCACGCGCCCGTTCGCGGGCGGCAGAGACTCGCGCGGCGACCGATGACGTCGACTCACCGGCGACACCGCCCAGCACCGCCTCGGCCGGCGGTCGGGGTACGACGACTCGGAGATCGAAGCGGTCGAGGAGCGGCCCCGAGAGACGGCGCAGGTAGCGGGCCCGGGCGGCGTCGCTACACCGGCACGACGCCGGACCGTTGCCGCCGCCGCACGGGCAGGGGTTCGTCGCGCCGACGAGCAGGAACCTCGCCGGGAACTCGACCGACGCTCTGGCCCGCGCCACGCGGATGACCCCCTCCTCCAACGGCTGGCGCAGGGCATCGAGCACCCGCGTGGGGAACTCGCCCATCTCGTCGAGGAACAGCACGCCGCGGTGAGCCAGGCTGGCCTCACCCGG
>JBCCTY010000228.1:0-6798 GCA_039197885.1 Actinomycetota bacterium
CTGGCCGGCGTGTCGATGCCGGGGCACTTCCTCGTCCGCGACCTCGAGGGACCCACGACGCTCTTCGACCCCTTCGATGGGGGCCGGGTGCTCGACGAGGCCGAGGCCCGGGCCCTGCACGCCCGGATCCGTGGTGACGACGAGGGCTTCCACCCCTCCTACCTGGCGCCGGTGGACGCCGTGCACATCCTCACCCGCATGCTCACCAACCTCCGGCTCGCCTTCACCCGCACCCAGGAGCTGCGGTCGCTGACCTGGGTGCTGCGCCTGCGCACCCTCCTGCCGACCGTCGATCCGGACGAGCGGCGAGCGCTCGCGTCGGTGCTGGCCACGCAGGGCAGGTACCTCGACGCCGCCGAGCTGCTCGAGGGCCTGGCCGACGCGAGCGACGGACGCCAGGAAGCGCGCTACCGGAGCGAGGCCAACCAGCTCCGCGCCAAGCTCAACTGAGCTGCTCGGCGGCCTCGGGCGTGCGCCCGGCTCGCGGGCCGCAGCGGACCGGCTCCGGGCTTGGTCCCGGTGGTCGGGGCTCCGGTAGCTTGACCGGGTGGTCAAGACCGTGGGATCGGTCCACAGCCGAGAGGGGACGACGCCGATGAGCGTGACTGAGGTGGCCAACGACACCGACCGGGTGCTGGCGCTGTGCGAGCAGCTGCTCGCCGAGCACGACCCGGCCGCGACCGACTCGATCGAGTTCCTGGGTGCGCAGTACGACCTGGGCCTCGCCTGGGTGCACTTCGACGAGGGCTTCGGCGGCCTCGGCATGAGCCCGAAGCTGCAGTCGACGATCAACGCCCGCCTCACCGAGGCCGGCGCCCCGTCGCCGTACTACCGGAACCCGATCGGCTACGGCATGGGCGCGCCCACCGTCTACACCCACGGCACGGAGGACCAGAAGCGCCGCTACCTCCGTCCGCTGTTCACCGGCGAAGAGGTCTGGTGCCAGCTCTTCAGCGAACCGGGCGCCGGCTCCGACGTCGCCGGGCTCTCCTCCCGGGCGGTCCAGGACGGCGACGAGTGGATCGTCAACGGCCAGAAGGTCTGGACCACGTTGGCGCACGTCTCGCGCTGGGGGATGCTCGTCGCCCGGACCGACCCCGAGGCCGCCAAGCACAAGGGCCTCACCTACTTCGTCGTCGACATGGACCAGCCGGGTGTCGAGGTGCGGCCGCTGCGTCAGATGACCGGCGACGCCGAGTTCAACGAGGTCTACTTCACCGATGCCCGGGTGCCCGACGCCGAGCGCCTCGGCGAGGTCGGCGAGGGCTGGCGAGTGTCGCTCACGACGCTCATGAACGAGCGGGTGTCGATCGGTGGTGCCGTCGCCCCGCGTGGCTCGGGCGCGATCGGTGAGGCCGTGAAGACCTGGGAGCAGCTGCCCGACGAGCGCCAGGACGCCGCGACCCTCGACCGCCTGATGCAGCTCTGGTGCCAGGCCGAGTGCAACCGCCTCACCAACATCCGGGCCTCGCAGAACCGCAAGAAGGGCGTGCCGGGGCCCGAGGGCTCCACCGGCAAGCTCTCCTTCGCCGAGTCCAACAAGGACATCTACGAGTTCGTCATGGAGCTGCTCGGCGCCGAGGGGATGCTCTACGGCGAGTACGACATGGACCGCTCCGCCCACGCGATGTCGTCCAACACGCTGCAGCAGGCCTTCCTGCGGGCTCGGGCCAACTCGATCGAGGGTGGGACCTCCGAGGTCATGCGCAACATCCTCGGTGAGCGCGTGCTCGGCCTGCCCGGCGACATCCGGGTCGACAAGGACAAGCCCTGGAGCGAGGTCCCCCGCAACTGACCGGCGGCGAGTCAGCGGCCGGCGGTCTCCGGTGACCAGTGGTCCTCGGCGCGGGGCAGGCCGCGCAGGTGGTCGAGCTCGTTGAGGCTGTGCAGTGACCGGTGGCCCCGACTCGAGCACACGAACCGGTTGATCGAGGTGTAGCGGGGCTCGAAGAAGAACGGCTCGGGAAGGCCCAGCACCTGCGCGGCCCACGAGTTGATCACGCCGCCGTGGCAGACGACCGCGACGGTCTGTCCACGGTGCGCGTCGACGATCCGCTCCATCGCCTCGACGACGGTGCGTTGGAACGCGACGGGATCCCCGCCGTCGGGCATGCCTCCGGCCTCGACCATCGCGAGCCAGGCGTCGTGATCGGTCGCCTTCAGCTCCTCCATCGGGACGTAGGAGTCGCTGTCTCGATCGAACTCGGCGACGCCCGCCTCGACCACCGGGGCCAGGCCGCTCAGCTCGGCGAACGGCGCCACGGTCTCGCCGGCGCGTCGCATCGGACTGACGTAGAGGTGGTCGATCGGTTCCTCGGCGAGACGCTCCGCCAGGCGTCGTGATTGCCGATGGCCGAGCGTCGAGAGGGGCGGATCGGCCGGCATGCCGTCGTCCCGCTCGACGCGCTCGGGCAGCGCGTGCCGGATCACCAGGAGGTCCATCGGGCCGACAGTAGGTGACCACGCGGTGTCGCCCGGCCATCGCGATGTTCACCTGGAAGCGCTTCCAGCAGCGGCACCGGGGAGTACCGTTGCGTCCATGGTGCGCCGTACGAAGATCATCGCGACGATCGGGCCTGCGTCCGAGTCCGAGGAGACCCTCCGCAAGATGGTGGACGCGGGGATGGACGTGGCCCGGATCGGGCTCGCCCACGGTGGCCTCGACGCCGCGATCGAGAAGTACCGACGCATCCGCTCGGTCTCCGCCGACCTGGGGCGCCACCTGGGCATCCTCGTCGATCTGCCCGGACCCAAGGTGCGCGCCGGGGAGTTCCCCGACGGCGGCGTGCTGCTCGAGGAGAACTCGCCGATCCGCCTCACGCCGGGCAACGACGCGAGCACGCCCGACCTCGTCCACGTCGACTACGACACGCTCCTCGACGACATCGTGCCCGGCGATCGCCTCGCCTTCGGCGACGGCGCCGTCAACGTCGAGGTGCAGGACATCGACGGCGACCAGCTCGTCGGCATCGTCTGCCACGGCGGCACCGTGCAGGGCAGACCGGGCGTCCACATCCCGTCCGACCGGCTCAGGATCACCGCACCGACACCGTCCGACCTCAAGTTCGTCGACGCCTTCGTCGAGCTCGGCGTCGACATCGTGGCCCTGTCGTTCGTTCGTTCTGCCCACGACATCCGGCGTCTGGGCGTCGAGCCGGCGCCCCGAGGTCCGATGATCATGGCCAAGATCGAGACCCGCGCCGCCGTCGAGAACCTGCGGAGCATCATCGAGGCCTCGGGCTCGGTGATGGTCGCCCGTGGTGACCTCGGGGCGGAGTTCCAGCTCGAGGAGCTGCCGCACCTCCAGAAGCAGATCATCCGCGACTGCATCGCCCTCGGTCGCCCGGCCGTCACCGCCACCCAGATGCTCGAGAGCATGGTCACCTCGCCTCGCCCCACGAGGGCCGAGGCGTCCGACGTCGCCAACGCCGTGTTCGACGGTTCCTCGGCGATCATGCTCTCGGGCGAGACGGCCATCGGCCGCGACCCGGTCAACGCCGTCGAGACCATGTCGCGAATCGCCGAGCGCGCCGACCAGGCGTTCGACTACGAGTCCTGGATGGAGACCGTCGAGGAGATCCGCCTCGCCGAGAGCTCCGATCCGGGTGAGCGCATCACCGACGCCATGACCGTGGCCGCCTGGCGGGCCGCCCGGCAGGTGCAGGTCTCGGCCATCGTGTGCATGTCACGCACCGGGTTCACGGTGCGGTCGATGGCCCGCTTCCGGCCCGACACCCAGATCCTCGGCTTCAGCCCCAACGAGCGGACCGTCGAGCAGCTCACCCTGAGCTGGGGCGTGCAGCCGATGCACGCGAAGGAGCATGTCGACTCCAACGAAATGGTCGACTCGGCGCTGGCCGTGGCCCGCGATCGTGGTCACGTGCGGTCGGGTGATCTCGTGCTCGTGCTCGCCGGATCGAGCCTCAAGACCCGGGCCACCGACATCCTCCGCTTCGCCCACGTCCCGTAGGCGAGCCCATCAGCCGCAGCGCAACCGCTCGGTCGCCGACGGGAGCTGCACGTCGAACCCGGCGACGGCGCACGTGCAGTCGGCGTCGTCGATGCAGTCGCCGAGGGCCGCTCGCTGGTTCCACAGGACGAGGCCGATGATCGCCACGAGGGCCAGGACCACGCCCTTCACGACGATCTCGCGCACCAGTCGCGCCACGAGGTAGCCGAAGACGAGCAGCCCGACCACGACGAGCAGCAGGATCGTCCGGAGGTTGTCGGCGTCCAGCGCCGTCGGCAGGGTGATGGCGAGCACGGCGACGGAGAGTAGCGGCTCGTCGCGCCGTGACGAGGGCGCTGCCGGTCGTCCTAGCATCGGGGCATGTCGCAGTCGGTCAACCTCTCGGCGTCCGGACCACCCGAGACGGTGCTCGCTCCGGAGGACCCCGAGGCGCTCACTGCCCTCGCCGCCGCGCTGGCCGATCCCGGCGACCGTCGAGGCGCCGTGAGCGCGGTCGTCGCACGGTGGCCGACCTTCCTCGACGCCTGGGCCCAGCTGGGTCGACTCGCGCGCGACGACGTCGAGGCGTACGCCGCGTTCCGGGTCGGCTACCACCGCGGGCTCGACCGCCTGCGGGGCAGCGGCTGGCGCGGCAGCGGCTACGTGCGATGGGCCCACGAGACCAACCGTGGCTTCCTGCGGGCGCTCGCCGGACTCCGTGACGCGGCCGGCGCGATCGGCGAGGACGCCGAGCGGGATCGGTGTGGTCAGTTCCTGGCCCAGCTCGATCCCGACGCCCCGTCGGAGCTGTCGTGAGCGCACCGCCCGGATCAGCCGGGTAGAGGCGGCGGGTCGGTGGAGCACGACGCCCGGAGTGACGAGCTGGCCCAGCGCTACCTCGCGCTCCTCGCCGGCTCGGAGCTCCTGGTGGGTGTCGTCGACGACCAGGGACGCGTCGTCGACGCCAACGACGCCGCCCGTCGACGCTTCGGCATCGACGATCGCGAGCTCGTCACGACGGCCGATGTCTTCCCACCCGAGCTGTTCGCCGAGTACTACGAGCGGGTCCGGCCCGCGCTGCTCGTCGGCTCGACCTGGCGAGGCCGGATCCAGATGGTCGACGGCGACGGTGAGCGCTTCGCCGTCGACCTCGTGGTCAACGGTGGGGTCGGTCCCGGCGGCGAGATCGAGTGGTTGTGCATGGTCGGCCTCGAGCTCGACCCGGTCGTGCGGGCCGATGTCAGCGTGCTCGACGATGCCTGGCGCGATGCCCGGACGGGGCTCGCCGGAGAGGCGCTGCTCGGCGAGCACCTCCAGAAGTCGCTCGCGCGCATCGACCGCACGGAGGGCGCGATCGGCGTGCTCGTGGTCGACGTGCGGGGCAGCACCGAGGAGGTGGTGCTGGCCCGCGCCGGCGATGCCATCGCTCATGCCGTCCGCCCCGGCGACGTCGTGGCGCGCGTCCGGACCGAACGCTTCGTGATCGTCTGCGACCCGCTCGCCGAGCAGGGCCGCCTCGGAGACCTCTCGTCGCGGTGTCGACGGGCGGTCCGCGCCTCGGATCCACGCGGCCGACTCGACGTCACGACCGGCCACACCATCGGGCGGGCGGGTGACGAGCCCGACGAGGTCCTGGCCCGCTCGATCAAGGCGGCCGAGACCGCACGACGCCAGGGGCCCGGCGCGAGCCGGGGCGTGGTCGGTGCCGTGGTGCCCCACGACGAAGCGCGAGAGCGCCTCGCTGCCGAGCTCGCCGTCGCCATCTCGCACGGCCATCTCGGGCTCCAGTGGTCACCGATCGTCCGCCTCGACGACCGGGCACCCGTCGCCTGGGAGGCGCAGCCGACGTGGCGGAGCTCGCTGATCGGGACGACGCAGGGCCGGCGCCTCCACGAGGTCGCCCGCCACGTCGACCTGCTCGAACCGACGGTCGGACAGATGTTGCGCCGCACCGTCGCCGCGATCAGCGGTTGGCGGGAGCGCTACCGCTCGGTGCCCCCGGCGGTCCACCTCGAGCTGCCGACGGAGAGCCTCATCGAGGGCTCGATCATCGGTCAGCTCCTCGACGCCACCCACGCCGGAGAGGTCGAGCCCGAGCTCATCAGGATCAAGCTGACCGACGACCAGTTGGCCCGCAGTCCCGAGCTCGAGCGAGCGGTCCGGTGGATGGTCGCCGAGGGGCTGCCGATCGTCATCGGTGACCTCGGCGCGGGGTTGTCGGCGCTGTCGACGATCCGGGTGGTGCGGCCGCAGCTGATCGAGCTCGGCGCCAGCGTCACGGCGGGCCTCGACGAGCCCGACGGCGGCGTCGAGCTCGCTGCTGCCGTCGCGGTGGGCCGCGCCCTCGGCGTGCCGATCTCGGTCGACGGAGTCGACACCGCGGAGCTGGCTGCGCTCGCCGCATCGCACGGGGCCGAGGCCGGGCAGGGACGGTGGGCCGGGCGGCCGGTCCACGGGCGGACCGCCGACCGCAGGGTGCCCTCGACCCGCCTCGAGGTCTGACCGGGCCCGAGCCGGGTGGCCAATAGGGTTCGGCCCATGGTGAGCCCTGGAGTGATCGGCCCGTTCCCCCCACACGTCGGCGACGACGAGGCCCGTGCGGAGTACGACAAGCTCCGACGGCGTGTGCTGTGGTCGCTGCCCTACGGGCTCTACATCGTCGGTTCGGTCCACGACGGTCGCCGGAACGGGATGACGCTCAACTGGGCCACGCAGGTCGCCTTCGACCCGAAGCTCGTCGGGATCGGGGTCGAGCACGAGGCGCTGACCTACGAGCTGATCCGCGACGGTGGCGTGTTCAGCATGTGCACGGTCGCGCGCGACGACCGCGCCATCATCCGGAAGTTCAC
>JBCCTY010000229.1:0-6796 GCA_039197885.1 Actinomycetota bacterium
CCGAGGACGATCGGCTTCGGCCCCAGCCCCCGCAGCCTGGCGATGCGCACGCCCGACCCGAGGCCGACCATCGCCGCCGTGAGCAGGATGTTCTCGGCGTCCCTGATGGTGGCGAGCACGTCCGACGGCAGCACCTCGGTGGTCCGGACGGCCACGGCGGCGAGGAAGCCGGCGACGAACAGGGGCAGGATCGGCGGCGCAGAGCCGCCCGGCTCGACCTCGACGGTGGCGCGACGACGCCAACTCACGAACGCCACCATCGGGGCGAGCAGCACGACACGGGTCAGCTTCACGACGATGGCCGCCGAGACCGCTGCGGCGCTGGCGGTCGACGCAGCGGCCACCACCTGCGCGACGTCGTGCGTTGCCGCACCGACCCACGAACCGAAGTCGACGTCGTCGAGCCCGGCGAGGTTGCCGAGGAGCGGCAGGGTGACGATCGACAGCGTGCCGAACACCGTGACCAGCCCGATCGCCGCTGCGACCTCCTCCTCCTCGGCATCGGTCATGGGCTCCATCGCCGCGACCGCCGAGGCACCGCAGATGGAGAAGCCGGTCGCGACGAGCAGCGACAGGTCCTCGCCGAGGCCCAGGCGGCGGCCCATCCACTGCGTCCCGACGAAGGTGACCAGCACCGTCACCGCCACGACCGCCAGGCCCGTGCCCCCGAGATCGGCGACGTCACCCAGGCTCAGGCGAAACCCGAGGAGCACGATCCCCACGCGGAGCAGGCGCTTCGCCGCGAACTTGAGGCCTGACTCGAAGCGTGGGGTGACGCCGATCGTGTTGGCGAGGAGCGTACCGAGGATCACGGCGAAGACGAGTGCCGAGACGGTGGAGGCCGCCTCGTTGAGCAGACGGGCCACCAGGACCAGGCCCGCCACCACGAGCAGGCCGGGACCGAGGTCGTTGGCCGTGGCTGCCATCCGAGCTGACAGCGTCGTCGACTCGTCGCTCATCGCGACGGCGGCATCTGGATGGCGGAGGAGGACAGGGCCGTGAGTGTAGGGAAGGCGGTGTGCTCAGAGCTGGAGGTCGCGTCGCTCGAAGGCACCCACGGCGATCACCACAGCTGCCACCCAGGCAGCGATCAGCAGCACCAACCCGAGCACGTCGTAGGGGCCCTCCAACGCCTCGCCGGTGCCGTACCAGCTCCACGGCGAGAGGCTCCCCAGCCACGAGAGACCGTTGACGAGGTTCGACACCGACGTGACCAGGAAGGACCCACCGATGACCCCCCAGGCCACGCCGAGCGCCGCACCGGGCGAGCCGGTCACGGCCGACACCGCGACCGCCACGGCGCCGGCGAGCGCAGCCAGCGCGAGCAACGAGGCCGTCGCGAGCAGCACCCGGTCGATGCCGACGTCGGTCCCGGCGATCGGACCGCCGACCACCGCTCCGACCACCACCGCCGCGCTGCCCACCGCTGCGAGCACGCACACCACGATGATCCAGGCTCCGGCGATCTCCCGTCGCCGCACCGGCATCACGAAGGTCGTGGTGAGGGTCTGGTCGCGCTCGGTCCGGGCGAGACCTGCTCCTGCGGCGATCGCGACACCGCAGAGCAGGAGCGGTGAGACCAGGCTGTAGACCTGGCTGCGGAGGTAGCCGTTGGCGGTCGAGAAGTCGGCGTCGCCGATGAACGCGGTGAGCGAGTCGGGCAGGTCCTCGGAGAACGACGACAGCTGGTCCTCGATGCTGGGGAAGAACGCGAGGTACATGACGGCGAGCGCGAGGAGGCCGAGTGCCGTGGTCGTGAGGGTGACCCGACGGGCACGGAGCTGATCGGCCGCGAGGACGATCACGCCGACCCCGTCCGGTAGAGGGCGAAGAACGTCTCCTCGAGGTCGACACCCCTCGCCTCGATCGACACCGCGCCGAGGTCACCAGCGCGCCGGAGGAGCGGTGCGACCGTGCCGTGGAAGGCGACCGACAGCTCCGTGCCGGCGTCGTCTCGGTCCACGGCGTCGACCCCCTCGACACCCCCGAACGCAGCGGGCTCGACGACTCGGTCGAAGCGGAGGACCACCCGTCGAACCGCTCGCTCGGCGAGGCGGGCGAGGGGCGCCTGCTCGACCAGGCGGGCCTCGCGGATGAAGCCGATGTGGTCGGCGACCCGCTCGACCTCGGGCAGGGAGTGTGACGACAGCAGGATCGTCCGGCCCTCGTCGGCCAGCTCGCGGAACAGTGACTCGATGTCGCGCTGCAGGAGCGGGTCGAGGCCGTTGGTCGGCTCGTCGAGGATGACGAGCTCGGGCTCGTGAGCCAGGGCGGCGACCAGGCCGAGCTTCTGGCGATTGCCCAGGGAGAGCTCGTGGCCGGGCTTGGACAGATCGAGGCGCAGACGCTCGGCGAGCGCTCGGCCCCGGTCGACCACCCCGGGCCGCTCGCGCAGCCGGGCCGACAGCCGGAGCAGGGACTCGCCGTCGTGATGGCGCGGGGCTGCCTGGTCCGAACCCAGGACCCCGATGCGGGCTCGCATCGCCGGCCCGTCGCGCCAGGGGTCGAGGCCGAGGACCTCGACGGTGCCTCGCTGTGGACGGACGAGGCCGACCAGCATGCGGATGGTGGTCGACTTGCCGGCGCCGTTCGGGCCGAGGAAGCCGTAGACGGTGCCGGCCGGGACGTCGAGGTCGACCCCGGCTGCGCCGACGCCCGGCGCGAACTCATAGGTCAGATCCCTGGTGGAGATGGCGGTCGGTCCCACGACGCCTCCGCTCGGCTGGGGATCAGTAGGAGCGCGGCAGGCCGAGGACCTGCTGGGCGACGTGGTTCAGCGTCATCTCTTGGCTCACGGGGGCGAGGCGTTGCAGTCGTGCCTCCCGCCAATAGCGCTCGACGTGGTACTCCACGGCGTACCCCATCCCGCCGTGGGTCTGCACGGCCCGGTCGGCGGCCTGGAACGACGCCTCCGCGGCGAGGTACTTCGCCGAGTTGGCCTGCTCCCCGCAGTCGAGCCCGTGGTCGTACCGCCAGGCCGCTTCTCGCATCTGGAGCCACGCGGCGCGCAGTTGGATCCGGGAGTCGGCGAGCGGGTGGCTGATCGCCTGGTTCGCCCCGATCGGACGACCGAAGACCTCGCGCTCCGAGGCGTAGCTCGTCGCCCGATGCAGCGCGGCCTCGCCGATGCCGATCGCCTCCGCGGCGAGCAGGATCCGCTCGGGGTTGAGGCCGTGGAGGATGTGCCGGAACCCGTGCCCCTCCTCGCCGACGAGCCGCCATCCCTCGACGGGGAGATCGTCGTAGGCGACCTCACACGACGCGACGGCGTTGCGTCCGACCTTGGGGATGGGGCGGATGTCGACGTGGTCGGGGTCGAGGTCGGCGAGGAACAGACTGAGGCCGTCGAAGCCTCGCTCGGCCTCGCCGGTCCGGGCGAGGAGCAGGACGTGCTCGGACTCGAGCGCCTTGGTCGTCCAGATCTTGCGACCGCGGATCCTCCAACCGTCGCCGTCGGGGATCGCCCGGGTGGTGATCCGCGACGTGTCGGTGCCGGCGTCGGGTTCGGTGACGCCGAAGGCGACGTGGAGCCGACCGCGGGCCGCCTCGGGGAGGAACGCCTCCTTGAGCCGGTCGTTGCCGAACACGACCACGGGGTTCAGCCCGAAGATCGTGAGGTGGACCGCCGAGCAGCCGTTCATCGCCGCGCCGCTCGCAGCGATGGTGTGGAGGACCACCGCTGCCTCGGTGATCCCCCGACCTCCACCGCCGTACTCCTCCGGGATGGCGATGCCGACCCATCCACCGTCGGCGAGCAGGTCGTAGAACTCCCACGGGAACCGGTGCTCGCGGTCGCAGGCCGACCAGTAGTCGTCGTCGAAACGACCGCAGATCGCGCCCACCGCCTCGGCGATCAGTTCGAGGTCGTCGTCCGGCCCGAACTCCATCGCGCGACCCTAGACCGACCTCCTCCCGGGAGGCCGCAGCACTACCGTCTGCGACGTGCGGGCCCGGGCGATCCTCCTCCTGGTGGCGGCGCTGCTCGCGGCGGGATGCGCCGGCGAGGAGGACGAGTCGGCTGCGGTGGCACCCGAATCGACCGCCACCACGACCGCAGCGACGATCCCGCCCCCGACCGCAGCGCCGACGACGTCCACGCCCCCGACGACCACGACCGTCGCCCCGACGACCACGACCATCTCGCCGTTCGCCCGGCCCGACTGGCTCGGGACCCGCCTGCTCCCGCTCCGCGAGGACGGTCACGGCGAGGTGCAGCCGACCCCACCCGAGCTGTCGGACCGCCGACTCGAGACGATCTCGCTGCTCCCCCCGCCTGCCGACGACGCCTACGCAGCGACGATCGGGCCCGTTCCCGATGACGTGCTCGCCCGCTCGTCGTGGACCGAGGCGTGCCCGGTCACCGCCGACGAGCTCGCCTACCTCACGATCAGCCACTGGGGTTTCGACGGTGGCCACCACACCGGGGAGCTGATCGTCAACGCCGCCGTCGCCGAGGACGTGGTCGAGGTGTTCGGTCGGCTGCACGAGGCCCGCTTCCCCATCGAGGGCACCTCGGTCGTGACGCTCGAACAGGTCGACGACCATCCGACGGGCGATTGGAACGACACGACCGGCTTCGTCTGCCGTCCCGCCGTCGGGTCGAGCAACTGGTCGCAGCACGCCTTCGGCCTGGCGGTCGACATCAACCCGTTCCACAACCCCTACCTCAAGGGCGACCTCGTCCTCCCCGAGCTGGCCTCGGTCTACGTCGACCGCGAGCGGGTGCTCCCGGGGATGATCTTCGACGGCGACGTCGTCGTGCGGGCCTTCGCCGACATCGGCTGGGCGTGGGGCGGCAACTGGAGCTCCCTGAAGGACTGGATGCACTTCAGCGCCTCGGGACGTTGAGGCGGCTCGAGGGCTCGCTGCTCCGGCCCGGCGCACCACCGGCTTGAGCGACGTGGCGACAGGCAGTAGGCCGACACCATGAGCAGCGAAGCACCATCCGATGCCGCCGGGCCGTCCCGGGCCGAGGCGACGGTCCTGTCCGCTCCCAGCGACGTCGAGATCCGGATCGGTGCCGATGCACCGCTCGACCATGTGATGTCGACCATGCGGGCGATGCGCCGGCTGCGCACCGACCCGGTGCCCGACGAGCTCCTCGACGATCTGGTCCGCGCCGCGACGTGGGCGCCGAGCGGCTCCGACGGCCAGCACTACGCCTTCGTCGTCGTCACCGACCGCGAGGTGATGGCGCAGCTCGGTGAGCTGTGGCGCGGCGTCGTCGACACCTATCGCACGTTGGCCGGGACGGTCGTCCCCGACTTCACCGACGAGCGTCACGGCCGCATGGAGGCGGCCCTGCGCCACCAGGCGGAGCACTTCGACGACACCCCCGCACTGATCGCGGCCTGCTACCGCAAGGATCGGCCATCGGCGTCCACGCTCACCGACGTGCGCCGCAACGTCGAGCTGGTCCGGCGGCTCGGCTTCGGACGCCTCCGTCGCCTGGCCGCCGGCCTGCGGACCGGAGCGAACCTCGGGGAGGCGTCGAGCATCTACCCCGCCGTGCAGAACCTGTTGCTCGCCGCCCGGGCGAACGGCCTCGCCGCGAACGTCACGATCTGGCACATCTTCGACGAACCGGGCTTCCGCGACGTGCTCGGCGTGCCGAAGGACCACGGCATCTACGCGCTCGTGCCGATCGGCTGGCCGGCCGGCAACTTCGGTCCGGTGCGTCGGCGACCGATCGACGAGGTGCGCCATCGCGATCGTTGGGGCTCCGGGGAGTCGTGAGCCCGGCCGAGCTGCTCCGTCAGACCTCCGCGGCGATCCTGGCCGTCCGCGACGAGGCCTCGGCCACGCGACTGGCCCGGCTGCTCGTCCGGCGGTGGGCCGAGGCCGACGAGGAGGATCGGCTCACCCACCTCCGTTACCTCGCCAGCGACCTGGGCCCCGACCAGACCGCACTCGCCGCCGCCATCACCGACTACCGGGACGCCCCGTCGCCGGCTGCGGCGGTGGCGCTCTCCGAGGCCGTCGAGGCGCCCCGCCAGGAGCTGCTCCGCCGGCTCAACACCGCACCCGGTGGCACCGCCACCGTCGTGGAGATGCGCGCCGAGCTGCTCGCCCGGCGGGCGGAGATCGGTGACATCGGACCGACCGACCACGACATGGCCCACCTGCTCCGGTCGTGGTTCAACCTCGGGTTCCTCCGCTTCGAGCGCCTCACCTGGGACTCACCGACCTCGGTGCTCGAGAAGCTGATCGCCTACGAGGCGGTCCACGAGATCCAGGGTTGGGACGACCTGCGCCGCCGCCTCCAGGGCGACCGGCGCTGCTTCGCGCTCTTCCACCCGGCGCTCCCAGGCGACCCGCTCATCTTCGTGGCGGTCGCGCTCACCGAGGGACTCGCCACCTCGGTCCAGGACCTCCTCGCGCCCGGCGACGAGACCACCCCGCCGCCCGGTGCCGACACCGCGATCTTCTACTCGATCACCAACTGCCAGGCGGGGCTCCGTGGCATCAGCTTCGGCAGCTTCCTCCTCAAGCAGGTCATCGACCAGCTCGCCGCCGAGCTCCCCCAGATCCGGCGCTTCTCGACGCTCTCCCCCATTCCCGGCCTCCGACGCTGGTTGGCCCAGCGCGACGGAGCCTCCGAGCTCTCCTCACCCGACCCCTCGATCGCCGACCTCGATGCCGTCCGCCACGAGCTGGAGCGGGCGGCAGCCGAGTACCTCACCACCTGCGGCCCCGACGGTCGGCCGCTCGATCCGGTCGGCCGGTTCCACCTCCGCAACGGCGCCCGTGTCGAGCAGGTCAACTGGATGGCGAACGCCACGCCGGTCGGCCTCGA
>JBCCTY010000230.1:0-6761 GCA_039197885.1 Actinomycetota bacterium
ACGCACCCGCGCCCTGGACCCCTGGATCGAGACCTACAACACTCGACGCCGCCACAGCGCCCTCGGAGGCCACCCACCCATCAGCCGACTCACGTCACCAACCTGACGGCCAAGTACACCTAGAGCTCGTCGAGGGCTCGGCCGAGGTCGGCGACGAGGTCGTCGGTGCTCTCGATGCCCACGCTCAGTCGCACCAGGTCGTCGGGCACCTCGAGCGGCGAACCGGCGGCGCTGGCGTGGGTCATCACCCCGGGGTGCTCGATCAGCGACTCGACCGCACCGAGCGACTCGGCGAGGGTGAACACCTCGGTCCCGGCCGCGACCCGCAGCGCGGCGTCGCGCCCGCCGGCGAGCCGGAACGACACCATGCCGCCGAAGTCGCGCATCTGGCGGGACGCGGCGTCGTGGCCGGGGTGGTCGGGCAACCCGGGGTAGAGCGTCGAGGACACCGCCGGATGGGA
Organism: Actinomycetota bacterium; assembly: GCA_039197885.1. GTDB lineage: Bacteria > Actinomycetota > Acidimicrobiia > Acidimicrobiales > Poriferisodalaceae > JBCBSZ01. The sequence goes on from JBCCTY010000230.1 coordinate 462, forward strand.
GGTGAGGAGCTCGACGACGGCAGCGGCGTTGCGGCAGTGCCGCTCCATCCGCACGTCGAGGGTCTTGAGGCCGCGCAGGACCAGGTAGCAGTCGAACGGCGCCGGGACCCCGCCGACGGCGTTCTGCAGGTAGCCGACCCGCTCGGCGAGGGCGTGATCGCGGGCCGCGACGAACCCACCGACCACGTCGGAATGGCCACCGAGGTACTTGGTCGCCGAGTGCACCACGGCGTCGGCGCCGAGGGTGAGCGGGCGTTGGAGCGCCGGGGTGGCGAAGGTGTTGTCGACGATGCATCGAGCGTCGTGCTCGTGGGCGATGGCCGCCACCGCCTCGATGTCGACGACGGTGAGGAGCGGGTTGGTCGGCGTCTCCAGCCAGATCATCCTCGTCTCGGGCCGGCACGCGGCCCGGAGAGCGTCGAGGTCGGTGAGGTCCACCGCCGACCACTCGATCCCCATGGGGGCGATGACCTGGGAGATCAGCCGGTAGGTGCCGCCGTAGGCGTCATTGCCCAGGATCAGGTGGTCGCCCGCCGCCAACGTGCGGAGGATGGCGTCCTCGGCTGCGAGGCCCGAGGCGAAGGCGAACCCGTGGTCGGCCTCCTCCAGCGAGGCGACGCACGCCTCGAGCGCGGCGCGCGTGGGGTTGCCCGATCGGGAGTACTCGAAGCCGCGGTGCTCGCCCACCGCGGTCTGGGCGTAGGTGGTCGCCAGGCTGATCGGCGTGACGACCGCACCGGTGGTGGGGTCGTGGGGCTGGCCGGCTCGGATGGCGCGGGTGGCGAAGCCGAACTCGGCCGGATCGCGGAACTTGTCGTCAGTCATCGGCGCCGTCGGGGGAGAGGAAGGACAGGACGTCGGTCCGCGACACCACCGTGCGAGGGCGGCCGCCGTCGATCACGAGGACGGCGGCGGCGGTCTCGAGCAGGTCGACGGCGCGCTGGACGTGCTCGCCGATGCCGATGGTGGGGAGGCCCGGCCCCATCAGCTCCTCGACCGGCTGGTCGAGGAGGCCGCCGTCGCCGAACGCCCGCTCCATGAGGCGCAACTCGGTGACCGAGCCCATGACCTCGGCGGCGGCGATGGGCATCTCGCCCTTGGCCACCGGGAGCTGCGACACGCCGTGCTTGCGCATGGTGGTGATCGCCACCCGGGCCGAGGTGTCGGGCGAGACGTAGACGAGCGGGAGCGCCTCGGTGCCCTTCGCGTCGATGAGGTCGGCGACGGTCGGTCCCTCGTGGTGGAGGAAGCCGAAGTTGGTCATCCACTCGTCGCTGAACACCTTGGAGAGGTAGCCCCGACCCGAGTCCGGCAGGAGCACCACGACGAGGTCGTCGGGCCTCGCCTCGTGGGCGACCTGCAACGCGGCGTGGACGGCCGTGCCGCAGGATCCGCCGATGAACAGGCCCTCGCGCTCGGTGACCCGGCGGGCGGTCATGAACGAGTCGTAGTCGCTGACGGCGATCGTGCGGTCGACGAGGTCGGGCGAGTAGGTGGACGGCCAGAAGTCCTCACCGACGCCCTCGACCAGGTAGGGCCGACCGGAGCCACCGGAGTAGACCGAGCCCTCGGGGTCGGCGGCGACGATCTGGACGTCGGGGTTCTGCTCCTTCAGGTACCGGGCGACACCGCTGAGGGTGCCGCCGGTGCCGGCGCCGGCCACGAAGTGGGTGATCCTGCCATCCGTCTGGTCCCAGATCTCGGGCCCGGTGGTGGCGTAGTGGGCGGCCGGGTTGTGGGGGTTGTCGTACTGGTTGGGGCGAAAGGCGCCCGGTGTCTCCCGGACGAGGCGCTCCGCCGTCGAGTAATAGGACTGCGGGTCCTCCGGAGCGACGGCGACCGGGCACACGACGACCTCGGCCCCGTAGGCCCGGAGCAGCTCGACCTTCTCGTTCGAGACCTTGTCGGTCATCACGAAGATGCACCGGTAGCCGCGCTGTGCGGCGACGATCGCGAGCCCCACGCCGGTGTTCCCCGAGGTCGGCTCGATGATCGTGCCACCGGGCCGGAGCAGGCCCTCGCGCTCGGCGGCGTCGATCATGTTGACGGCGGGCCGGTCCTTCACGCTGCCACCCGGGTTGGTGACCTCCACCTTGGCCACGACGGGGCACTCGATCCCCTCGGTGACCTGGCGGAGGCGGACCATCGGGGTGTTGCCGATCAGGTCGAGTACGGAGTCTCGGATGTCCACGCCGCCCAGACTACGGCGGACGGGCTGGTATCCGAGCCCCGGCAGGGGCAAGCTGACGGACAGTCCGACTCCTCGAAGGGGATCCGCTCATGCCCGAAGCCGTCATCGTCTCCACCGCGCGCAGCCCGATCGGCCGTGCGTTCAAGGGGTCGCTGGTCGACATGCGACCCGACGACCTCGCTGCGCAGATGGTGACGCGTGCGCTCGAGAAGGTGCCCGAGCTCCACCACGAGGAGATCGAGGACCTCATGCTCGGCTGCGGCCTCCCCGGCGGGGAGCAGGGCTTCAACATGGCCCGCGTGGTGTCCACGCTGGCTGGCCTGCCCGACACGCCCGGTACGACCGTCAACCGCTACTGCTCGTCGTCGCTCCAGACCATCCGCATGGCCGCCCACGCCATCAAGGCCGGTGAGGGTGATGCCTACGTCGCGGCCGGCGTCGAGTGCGTCAGCCGGTTCGTGAAGGGCAACTCCGACTCGCTGCCCGACACCGAGAACCCGAGGTTCGAGGACGCGAAGGCCCGCTCGGCCGAGCGTGCCGAGGGGAGCGGTGGCGACTGGACGCCGCCCGAGGGCCTGCCCGACATCTACATCGCGATGGGTCAGACCGCCGAGAACGTCGCCCAGTACAAGGGCGTGTCCCGGGAGGCCATGGACGAGTACGCCTTCCGTTGCCAGCAGCAGGCCGGTGCGGCCATCGAGCGGGGCTTCTTCGAGCGTGACATCGAGCCGGTGACCCTTCCCGATGGCACCATCGTGAGCGCCGACGACGGTCCTCGGCCCCAGACCACCCTCGAGGCGCTCCAGGGCCTGAAGCCGGTCTTCCGTCCCGACGGCACCGTCACCGCGGGCAACGCCTGCCCGCTCAACGACGGCGCCGCCGCCGTGGTCGTCATGAGCGACACCCGCGCCGCCGAGCTCGGCATCACGCCGTTGGCTCGCGTCGTGTCGTCGGCCGTGACCGGTCTGAACCCCGAGATCATGGGTCTCGGCCCGATCGAGGCCTGCAAGAAGGCACTGGCCCGGGCCGGGATGGCGATGTCCGACGTCGACCTCGTCGAGATCAACGAGGCGTTCGCCGCGCAGGTCCTGCCCTCCGCCGACGAGCTCGGCATCGACATCGACTCCCAGCTCAACGTGAACGGCGGCGCCATCGCCCTCGGCCACCCGTTCGGCATGACCGGCGCCCGCATCATGACCACCCTGCTCAACGGCCTCGAGGACGCCGACCGGAGCATCGGCCTCGAGTCGATGTGCGTCGGCGGCGGTCAGGGCATGGCGATGGTGGTCGAGCGCCTGAGCTGACGATCCGGCCGAGCCCGAGGTCGGGGGCCGACCCGCCGTCCCTCGGGCCCGGCGGGTCGCTCAGAGCCCGGCGAGCCACGCCTTCGCGTCGATCAGCATCTCGATGCGCTGCGAGTGGCCCATCGGGTAGCCGGCCTCGGTCACCGTCCAACCGGCGTCGCGCAGCGTCGCTGCCGCGGCGCGCCCACGCGCGGGCGGGATGATCGTGTCGAGCTCGCCGACCTGGACGAGCGCGGGGGTGCCCGCAGCGGCGCCGGGATCGAGGACGAGGCCGTCCGCCTCGGGGAGCCCGCAACACATGGCCCACACGCCGGCGAAGCGCGGTGCGTTGGCTCGGAGCGCCAGCGCCAGAGCGAGGAACCCGCCCTGGGAGAAGCCGCCGACGACGCAGCGGTCGAGCGGCACGTCGGCCATGCGGGCCTGCGTCTCGACGAACGCGGCCAGCGTGCCCAACGCCTCGCGGAACGAGTCGGCGATCGGGGCGCCGTCGGAGCGGTCGTACCACGAGGCGCCGTCCATGCCGGGCAGCTCGTGGATCGCCCTCGGGCAGATGGCCGTGAAGCGCTCGTCGGGATCGACGAGCGGCACGTAGGCCGCGAGATGGTGCTGCTCGGCGCTCCAACCGTGGAAGAGGAACAGGAGCCGGTCGGCGCCCTCGCGCTCGAGGCGGTACGTGGTCAATGACATGGGCGGCATGCTCGCGCGCCGCCGACCCGCCCCGGTGTCAGCCGGCGCTCAGGAGCACGACGGCGCCCAACGCGAGCGCCATGCCGATGATCTGCGGTCGGAGTGGTCGCTCGGCCAGCACGACCCGGGCGAGGACGATGCTCATCGCCGGGTAGAGCGAGCCGAGCATCGCCGTGAGCACCAGTGAGCCGTTCTGCGCGGCGAGGATGAACGTGCCGTTGCCCGCGGCGTCGAGGACCCCTGCGCCGACCGCGGCCCGGGGTGCCGGGCCGATCGGTGTGCCGCGGACCATGAGCAGCAGCACCGGGATCGAGACCACGTTGGACCATGCGACCGGCCACAGGCCGGCCCCGTCAGGGACCGTGCCGAACAGCGCGAACGTCGTGCCGAAGCCGCCACCGGCGACGAGTGCGAGGGCCAACGTGAGGCCCGCCGGCCTGCTCGACGCCCCGCCCGATGCCGACATGAGCACGACCGCCGGGAAGGCGACGATGACGCCGCACCAGACCAGCACGCCGGGTCGCTCGCCGCCGATGATCGCGGTCGTCAGTGGCACCGCGGCGACGAAGACCGCCGTCAGCGGCGACACCACCGACATCGGGCCCCGGGCGAGCGCGGCGTAGAACGCCGACAGGGCCACGGGCGAGACGACCCCGGCCGCCAGACCGGCCGCCAGCCCGGCGGTGGTCGGTGGTCCCGACACGACGAGCGCCGCGATCGGCATCAGCACCAACGACACCGACTTGGCGAGCAACGTCACGCGACGGGCATCGAGTCGGTGCGAGGCGATCCCGCCGAGGAAGTCGCCGGTCCCGAACGAGATCGCCGAGGCGAGGGCGAGGAGCGCGGTCACGTCGGAGCCTGCATTGAATGGTGCACTATAGTGCACCCGTGGACGACGCCACGCTGGCCCGGCGCCTCGGGAGCGGGCTCCGGGCGCGACGTACCGGGCGGGGCTGGACCCTCGACGAGGCGAGTGAGCGACTCGGCGTCAGCCGGCGTCTGCTCGTCCAGATCGAGCAGGCGGAGGCCAACCCCTCGCTGTCGACGCTCCTGCGGGTCGCCGCCGGCTTCGGGATCGGTCTCTCCGACCTGCTCCCGACCGAGGGTCGTCCGGCGGTGGTCGTCCACGATCGCGACCGATCGGTGCCGCTGTGGCGGACGAGCTCCGGGAGCGAGGCTCGCCTCCTCGTCGCCACCGCCGAGCTCGAGCTCTGGGACTGGCGGCTCGAGCCCGGCGACGTGCGTCGGAGCGAGGCCCATCGAGCGGGTACCGAGGAGGTGCTCAGCGTCCGGGCCGGCGAGCTCGTCGTCGAGGTCGACGGCGTGTCACACGTCGTGACGGCCGATGCGTCGGTAGCCCTGCTGGCCGACCGGCCGCACGCCTACCGCAACGACGGCGACCGGGTGGTCAGCTTCGTCATGGCCGTCCACGAGCCGGTCGGAGGACGGTCCGGATGAGCGGGGTGTCGACCGGCGCGGTCAGACCTCGCGGCCCGCACGGGTGTCGGTCCCCGACGCCCGTCCGGTCTTGGGGCCCACGAGCCGGGCCGTGAGGTGGTCGTCGACCCGGACCGGCTCGTAGCGGGGTGGGCCGACCAGCGGGGCGACGACGACGTCGGGGTCCGGGTAGTGGAAGTAGGCGACCGACCGACGCACGCTGGCCGGCGCGTCCGCCGGTGGGATCGGGACACGGTGGAGGGTGGACGGCCAGCGGTCGTTGGTCCACATGGCGAGCAGGTCGCCGACGTTGAGGAGCACGCTCTCGTCGCCCGGCGTCACCGGGAGCCAGGAACCGTCGGGGCCCACGATCTCGAGCCCCGGGACCGGGTCGGCCACGAGCAGGCTGAAGGTCGTGTAGTCGCTGTGGGCTCCCATCCGCACCTGACCCTCGACGGGGTCGATCTCGGCCGGTGAGCGCTCGTAGCGCAGGCACGCCATCGTGTCGGGGCCCCGTCGTGACCGGTCGGCCAGTTCGGGGAGGCCGATGATCGCGCCGATCACCGCGTCGAGCCGGGCCGAGAGCTCGGCCATGGCTCGCAGGTGGGTGCGGACGGCCGGAGCGAAGGTCGGGGCCTCGTCGGGCCAGGGCGTCGGAGCGAAGAGGGCGCCGGGTCC
>JBCCTY010000231.1:0-6697 GCA_039197885.1 Actinomycetota bacterium
CCTCGGAGACGGACGGCCAGGCCCTCGCCCTCGGGCACGTCGTCGACGGACCCGCTCGGGACGGGCGCCGAGGCAGGCGGGCCGGTGCCGTCGACGACCGTCGTCTCCTCGCCGTCGCCGCCGCAGGCCACCAGGGCCAACGCGAGGCCGGCGAGCATCCAGCCGAGTGTCCTCATACCGATTCCGACGTCCATCCCACCCCCGCCGGTTCCCACCGCGCCCGATCCTTCAGTATCCCCGGTCGCGATCGATGACGTTGGTCAGCGGCCGTCCGTCGCGGAGACGCCCGACGTGCTCGACGGGCACACCGACGAGGGTCAGCCGACGAGCTCCGGGTCGTCGGGCGGCCAGCTCCGCTCCTCCGGCGGTCGGGTCGAGCCGTCGAGCAGCGTCCGGTCCGACCACGGCGCCTCGAGCTCGACGGTGATCGGGTGCCAGGGGTTGCTCGGGCACTCCGCACCGCCGACCACGGGTGCGACGAGCACCGTCACCTCCACCGTGGAGTCGGTCTCGACGACGATCGGGACGATCTCGCGATCGACCGGTGCCTCGCCGCTGGCGCAATCGCGCTCGTTGATGACGAGGGGCAGCTCCGACGACGCCGGATCCGGCGGTCGGGCGGGATCGAGCTGCACCGTCGCCGGGCCGAGCCCGACCGCCGAGACCTCGACCCGGCAGCCACCGAAGCCGTCGACCTCCCAGCCGTCCTCCTCCCGACCGAACGTGGCCGTGACGTACCCGTCGTCGCCGTCCGGCATCACGCCCAGCAGCACCAGGCGATCAGCGGTCCGTCCGGCGATCCGCCATTCGGCGTCGGCGACGATCGCGAACTCCTGCGCCGCCCCACCCGTGGCAGCTCGATCGAGCGCCTGCCGAGCGTCGTCGTCGAGGGGTGCGAACTCCCCCGGATCGGGTGGGAGCTGCTCGAAGCGGGCGGCGCCACAGGTCACCTCGAGGTCCACGGCGTCGTCCGACTCGACCTGAGCGAGCGCAGGTTCGAGCTCGGCGAACGAGTCGTCGAGCACCGTGATCGGCGACCGCAGCTCGATGATGTCGCCGAACCGCTCGTCGATCGCCGCCAGGAGCGGTGCATCGACCCACTCGACCTCGAGGACGGCCACGCCGGCGAAGGGATCACCCGACCCACCGAAGAAGCGGGGACCCTCGTCCCGCTCGCCGTCCTGGAGGAACGACACGGCGGCCGACAGCGCCTCGTCCAGCTCCCGCTGGCTCCGCTCGAAGGCCCCGACCACGCAGATGTGGTCGTGCAGGTCGCGGTCCATGAGCGCCAGCAGGTGCGGACCGGCCTCGCCGACCACGCCGAGGTGGAGGGTTCCGCTCGCCGAGATCCACTGCACGGCGAACTCGTCGGGGATCTCCGCCACGTAGTCGGCCAGCCCACGCCGGACGGCGTCGGAATCGTCGGGCATGACCTCGGGACCGCATTCATCGGCGTCGAGTCTCGGCCGCGTCGGGATCGGTTCCTCACCGTCGATGACGAGCACCCCGTCGACCAGGCGCCCCGTCACGATCACCCGGCGGTCGGCGTCGGCGGCGACCTCGCGATCGAGCGGGAGGCACGGCCGGTGCCCGCCGGGGCAGAGGGCGCCGTCGGTGACGACACCTGCGACCCGCACGGCCAGACCACCGTCCACGGCCGCTGGCCCCGTCGGCTCGGCCCCGCCCGACCCGTCGCCCGGCGCGGGATCCGTCCCGCACGCCACGAGGACCGGGACGAGCGCGAACAGCAGGAGCAGCGGGGTTCGCACAGCCGGTAGGACGACCACACCGTGCCCTTCGGTTCCCGACGCGCCCGCGTTTCAGTATCCCCGGTCGCGATCGACGACATTGATCAGCGGCCGTCCCTCGCGCAGGCGACCGACGTTCTCGACGAGCACACCGACGAGGCGATCGAAGTAGGCCGAGCTGAGCGCCGCGACGTGCGGCGTGATGAGCACGTTCGGCTCGTCCCACATCGGGTCGTCGGCCGGGAGTGGCTCGGGATCGAACACGTCGAGAGCGGCCGCCGCGAGCGGGCCCTCGCGCAGCGCCCACCGGAGAGCGTCGTGATCGACGATCCCGCCACGGGAGACGTCGACCAGCTGTGAGCCGGGGGCCAACACGGACAGCTCGTCGCGGCCGACGAGCCCCACCGTCTCGGACGTGAGCGGCACGAGCACGACCACGATGTCCGCACCGTCGAGCAACTCCAGCCGTCGCTCGACCGTCACGACCCGGTCGAACCCCTCGACCGGTGCGCCCGATCGGCTGACCCCGTCGACCCGCAGCCCGACCGCCCGGAGCAGCTCGGCGCAGCCGACCCCGATCTTGCCGGTCCCGAGGATGACGACCCGGCGGCCGGCCAGCGCCGGGTGCAGCACCCACGACCAGTCGTGGGCCCGCTGCTGGTCGACGAGCTTCGGGACGCCGAGGTGGAGCGAGAGCACCATCCCCAGCACGAACTCGGCCATCTCGGGCAGGTGGATGCCCACGGCGTTGCAGATGGCCACGTCGTCGCGGAGGCCGACAGCGGGCAGCACGGAGTCCACGCCGGCGCCGGTCATCTGGAGCAGGCGGAGGCGCTCGGCCCGCGACCACTGATCGGTCGGAGGCCGGAAGGTGAAGAGGACCTCGACGTCGCCGATGGCGTCGGCGAAGGCCGGCTCGTCGGGGATGACGACGACCTCGGTGCCGGGCAGGCGCTCCCGGGCCGAGACGACCATCGGACCGAGGTCCGGATAGGCGTGGACGACGGGGATCGGGGTCTCGCTCACCGCCGGAGACTAGGTGAGGTCGAGCACCGCCCCGACGAGGTCGACGACGGGCCGCGTCGCATCGAGGTGGACGTCGGCCACCGCGGCGAAGAGCGGGCGACGACGCGCTCCCAGCTCGGCCAGTTCGTCCCGACCGATCCGCCGGCGATGTGCGCTGTTCGCCGCTCGCTCGAGGGCGACATCGACCGGGACATCGAGCCAGGCGACGGTGGCGCGGCGGGTCAACGCCGTCCGACAGACCGGTGACTCGACGACCCAGGCCGCGGCCGAGATCACCAGCCGCTCGTCGAGGGACAGCGCACCGAGCAGGACGGCCTCCTCCAACGAGTGCAGCTGGTCGATCCCGTCGGCCTCGACGATCTCGGCACCCGAGCGGCCGATGAGCGAGCGGAGCTGGTCATCGGAGTCGAGGTGTGGCCACCCGAGCCGGTTCGCGACCGCATCGGCGACCGTCGACTTCCCGGAGGCGATCAGACCCGTGACGACGAGGTGGCGCTCCACGTCGACCAGCGTCGCACCACACCGGCCCCGGACGCGCCGGACCCCCGCCGCTGCGAGGCGACGGGGGTCCGATCACTCCCTCTCGATCGAGGAGCCGCCCGCTACGGGGCGACCTCTCGCACCTCGATCGCGTTCACCAGCGGGCTCTGGACGGCGCCGGCGCTGTAGGCGATCGTGATGACGCCGTCGCCGTCATCGGTGACGGTGAACTGCTCCATCCCACCGACCTGGTGGCCGTAGGTCGCCGAGAGGTCGAACTCGTCGAGCTCGAGCACCCCTTCGATCGTGACGTCGAAGCTGCGGCTGCCCGGAGCGCTCGTCCCCGGCCAGCCGTTCATCATGAACAGCCGCAGGTCGACCGTCTGACCGGCCGTCACCGGGATCTCCCAGGTGAAGCCCGACGGCGAGAACCGCTCCGTCACGTACACCGTGGTCGGCAGGTAGCCCGGGACCGACGGATCGGACGACCCGTAGGTGAAGCCGCCGGTCTGGTTGGAGCCGGCCGCCGTGAGCGTCGGGTGGTTGACCGCCGTCGTGTCGGCCTCCCAGTCCTGCTCACCGTCGATCGCCGCCACGGTCGGTCCGCCGGCGTTGATCCGCTCGATGACGGCGCCCAGGCCCGACGGCGGCGCCGGGGTGATCTCACGGATCTCGATGGCGTTGATCTTCGGGTTGTCGGCCGATGCCGGGCCGATCTCGATGTCGACCGTGCCGTCGGAGGTGATCACCGTGTCGATCACGACCGCTCCGTCCGGGCCGAAGCTCGTGAGGAGATCGAGATCGTCGGCGACGAGGACGCCGTCGACGCTGATGTCGTAGATCCTCGACGACACCCCGTTGAAGATCTCGGCCGCGTAGAGCCGCACCTCGACCTCGGCGCCCGCCGCGACCGGGAACGCCCAGTCGTGAGGCGACCACCGCTCGGACTGGATGATCGCCTCCGGCGTACCGACCGGGACGGTCGGATCCGACAGGTCGATGGTGTCGGTCGTGACGGCGAAGTTGGCCGCCGTGCGGAACGGGGACGGGCTGGCGTTGGTGTCGACGTCCCAGTCGCCGTTCGGGTCGGTCACGGCCGGACCGCCGGCGTTCACCCGGTAGAGCACGGTGCCCGCGTCGGTCTGGGTGACGTCGACGGTCAGCGAGCCCGCCACCAGCGTCGTGCCGTCGGTGGCGCCCACGGCGACGTCGTAGCTCCCCGAGTCGTCGAGGTCGGTGGTCCAGGTGATCTCACCGGTGACCGAGTCGATCGCCATCCCGGTCGGCTCACCCGACAGCGAGTAGGTGATCGTCTCGCTCTCCGGATCGGTCGCCGTGACGAAGAACGACAACGCGTCGCCCTCGGCCACCGTCGTCGAGCTCGCCGAGGTGATGGTCGGCGGCAGGTTCGCAGGCGTGCTGAGCGTCCTGATCTCGATGGACTTCAGCGCCGGGTTCTCGACCTCGGTGACGAGCACGATGTCGAGCCCGTCACCGTCGACCGTGACGAGGTAGTCACGGACGAACGCACCACCGGCGCCCTGCTCGGCGAAGGGATCGATGGCGGTGTCGACGAGCACGCCGTCGATCTCGACGCCGATCAGCCGCTCACCGGCGGCGGTGATGCCGCTGAAGAGCTCGGCGAAGCCCAGCCGGACCTCGACCTCGCTCCCCGCCGGCACCGGGAAGTCCCACGCCATGAACGGGGCACCACCGGTGTCGAAGCGCTCGGTCTCGAAGACCGCCGACGGCGTCGACCCCGGGACCGACGGATCGGTCACCGGTGCCAGGGCATAGGCGCTACCCGCCGCCGTCGAGTAGGTGTTGTTGCTCCCACCGACCCGGAAGGCCGACGGGTCGCCGGCGCTGTCGACCGCCCAGTCGATCTCGGCGTCCAGCGCGGTCTGCGCCGGGCCACCGACGTTGATGCGGAAGGCGGCGTCGCCCGCATCGGTCTGGGTGACGTCGACGGTCAGCGTCGCCGTGACCTCGGGGTTGGCCCCGTCGGAGGCCCCCACGGTGACGTCGTAGCTCCCCGAGTCGTCGAGGTCGGTGGTCCAGGTGATCTCACCGGTGACCGGGTCGATCGCCATCCCGGTCGGCTCACCCGACAGCGAGTAGGTGATCGGGTCGGTCTCCGGATCGGTCGCCGTGACGAAGAACGACAACGCGTCGCCCTCGGCCACCGTCGTCGAGCTCGCCGACGTGATCGTCGGCGCGTCGTTGACCGGGCCGCTCTCGACCAGGATCTCGATCTCCTCCCAGCCCACGGCGAACGGGTTCGGCGAGCCGAACGAGCCCGAGTTGAACGACGTCGAGATCACGCCCACCGCCAGCGCCTCCGGACCGTCCAGCCAGTCGGCCGGGATGGTCGTCGTGCCCACCGAGGTGAGACCGGCGCCGGTGTCGTAGAAGCCCTCGACCGAGTTCGTCACCGGATCGATGACCAGCTGGAGCTCGGTGTTCTGCGCGCTGCCCACGACGCTGGGCACCGCCGGGTTGGCGATGCCGGTGAAGACGCCCGCCTCCTCGATGGCCATCTGGACGCCACCGGTCCCACCACCGGCGTTGACCACGAGCTTCAGGTAGTTGTCCTGGTCACCCGGGCCGATGTAGATGCCGGCCGCCTGGAAGTTCGCCGGCGTGAACCCGGCCGGGAAGGGCTCCAGGATCAGGCTCCGCACCGTCGTCTCACCGGTCAGGCTGGTCGGGTCGACACCGAACTGCAGCGCGTTCAGCTGGTCGTTCGGCGTCTCGAACGCATCGCCCGGCGGCGTGTCGACGATGGTGAGGATCGAGGCCGCACCACCGAGCTTCACGTTCTCCGAGCCGTCCCAGTTGCTCTCCCAGTCCTGACCGTTGGTCATGACGCCGGTGAAGCCCAGGCCGTTGAAGATGATCGGCGAGTTGGGCACCGACGCCTGCTCGAACGTGTAGAGCAGCGGGGCATCGGTGTCGAGACCGTTGGCCGGATCCAGAGCGAACGTGTCGACGTCGTCGGTGATCCCGTCGTTGTCGTCGTCGTTGTCGTTGAGGTCCGAGATGCCGTCACCGTCCTGGTCCGGCGGCGTGTCGCCGCCGTTGCAGGGGTCGGTGCCGTTGTCGATCTCGTCGGCGTTGGTGAAGCCGTCGGCGTCCTCGTCGATGCCCGGGTCGTCGACGCCGGTGCAGCTCACACCGAAGTCGTTGGGCTCGAAGAAGACGATGTTGCCGCTGCCGAACTCGGCGACGGTGATGACGCCCGGGAAGGGATCGCCGTCACCGGCGGCCACGATGTCGAGCGGACCGCCGAGGCCGGCGAAGAACTCCTCCTCCGGACCGTTGGTCCCGGCGTCGCCGAGGTCGACGAGCGCCGTGCCGGTGCCGTCACGCTTCACGCGGTAGATCGTCGAGCCGAAGGTGGTCATGAGCAGGTCGCCCTGCATCGCACCGCCGAAGTTCGA
>JBCCTY010000232.1:0-6666 GCA_039197885.1 Actinomycetota bacterium
ACCGTCGACTCGCTGGATGGATGCCGTCGTGCCGGCGGCGTCGATCCGCCGAAGCTCATCGGCGGTCACCGAACCGGCCGCCTCGACCGACTCGCGGAAGCCGGTCCGGTCCTCGACGAAGGCCCGACTGTCGGAGCGGAGACGATCGTCGGGACCGACGAGGTAGACCTCTCCCGACTCACCCAGCTCGGCCTCCTCCCACTCCCCGTCGCCCGTGACGATGCGGTTCAACTCGTCGGGGGCGACGACGACCACCACGACGGCGTCGGCGCGCCCGGCGTCGAGCACCGGGGCGGCGACGAGCAGCCGAGGTTCGTCCCCCGCCGGGGCGTGGGGCGCGAGATCGCGGACCGTGACCCCGTCGTCGGCTCGCCGCACGACGTCGTCGACCAGCGTGGCGAGCGCCGAGCCGCTGAAGGGTCCGAGCTCGAGACTCGTCCCGACGTCGGCCCGCTTCTCGACGCTGTAGAGCACCACTCGCGTCTCGGCGTCGACGAGCAGGAGATCGTCGAACCCCAGCCGATCAGCGATCGAGCGGTAGCGAGGATGGAAATCGGCGTGGACGTCCGACCAGCGGCTGCCGTCTCGGGCGTCGCCGAGCAGCCGGACGGCGATGCCGGCGTTCTCGGCTGCGGCGAGGTAGGTCGACTGGAGGTAGATGGCCGCCGCTCCGGTGGGCAGGACCGTCCCGACCGGCACGACATCGCCGCGCACGTCCTCGAGACGGGGCAGCAGCTCGTCGCGGTAACGATCGACGAGGTCGACGGCGAGTGAATCGATCACGGCGCCGTCCAACCGAGTGAGCTCGGTCACCGCCTCGCCGAGCTCGGTCGCCGCCTCCGCCGCCATCGGGCTCGAGGCGAGTTGCAGGGCGTCCGTCTCGAGGCCGCGGACATAGGTCTCGACCCCGATGGCGCGCGACGAGCGGACCGCGGCGAACCGGGCACGGACGACCCCGTCGGTCAGCTCCTCGCTGTGATCGAGACCGACCGCCACCGTGACGAGCAACGAGACGACGGTGACCGCCAGCACCGAGAAGGCGAGGCGAGTGGCGATGGAGGTGCGAGCGAGTCGGCCGCGGACGTCGACCGCCTCGCCGATGTCGAGGAGCCGCCGCGAGGCCGAGGCCGTCGTCTCCTGCTGGACCACCCGTCGCAACCTAGTACGACCGCCGGACGCCACCGTCGTGGTGTCGGTGACATGCTCCGGGCGTGGTGGACACCGGCACGACGGCGATCGTCGGACGACTGCGCACCGGACTCGGCACGGTCGTCGCGATCCTCCGGACGACCTACGAGAGCTGGTACCGGAACCGCACGATCCGCCTCGGCGCCGGCCTGGCCTACTACGCCCTCTTCGCCATCGTGCCGATCCTCACGCTCGTCGTCTGGATCGCGAGCCTCGTCGTCTCGGCCGCCGACCTGCAGGCCGCGCTGGAGGCTGCGTTCGACGACGTGCTCGGCTCCGCCTCCGTCGCGACCTCGGACTCCATCGCCTCCGAGCTCGACCAGACCAGCACCCGGTCGGGCCTCGGTCTCGTCGGAGCAGCGACGACCGTCATCGCGGCGACGCTGCTGTTCGTCGCGCTCCAGGACGCGCTCTCGTCGATCTGGTCGGTGCCCGTCGAGCGCGGCGTCCGCTCGACCCTTCGCCGGCGGATCCTGTCGCTCGGGGTCGTGGTGCTCCTCGGGGCCTGGCTGGTGGGTGCGATCATCCTCGGCGCGGCGACCGATCTGATCACGGGCCTGCTCCCCGACCAGGTGTCGGTGTTGGAGCGGGTCTCGCCGCTCATCGAGACGAGCACGTCGTGGGCGGCCGGCGTCGTGGCGGTGGCGATGATCCTCCGGCTGCTGGCGCCCGTGCCGTTGCGGTGGGTCGATGTCCTCGTCGGCGGCGCGATCACGGCGGCGCTGATCGTCGTCGGCACCGAGCTCCTCGGCCTCTACCTCGATCGGGTCGCGACGGCATCGTTGTCGGGAGCAGCGGGTGCGTTGGCGCTCTTCTTGATCTGGCTCTACTACGAGGCGCAGATCATCCTCGTCGGCGCCGAGCTCACGAAGGTGCTGTCGGATCGCCGGGCAGCCCGGTCAGGGGGAGCCGGCACGGGCTAGGGTCCGCCCCCGTGGGCGAGGACGACGGACCGGGGCGTCCTCCGGGAACCGCACCCCTGCCCGACTGGTGGTGGGGACTGGGCCTCGGCCGGCGACGGGTCGTGTCCGCCGTCGTCGCCCTGCTCGTCGTCGCCCTCGTGATCGGTGCGGCCTCCCGGGTCCTCGGTGACGGCGGTCCGGCCCGGACCGAAGCCGAGCGGTTCGTCGCCGGGCTCCCCGACGACCAGGTGGCCCTGTGGGACGCGGTCGCCGAGTGTGAGTCGGAGGGCGACTGGGCGAGCCGCAACGACCCGTTCTACGGCGGACTGCAGTTCACGATCGACTCGTGGCAGGCGGTCGGCGGGCTGGGCCGAGCCGACCAGGTGCCCCGGGAGGAGCAGATCATGCGGGCCGAGTCCTTGCTCGACGATCAGGGCTGGTCGGCGTGGCCCGACTGCTCGGCGCAGTTGGGCCTCGGATAGCGATGTCGTCCC
This sequence comes from Actinomycetota bacterium, assembly GCA_039197885.1. GTDB lineage: Bacteria > Actinomycetota > Acidimicrobiia > Acidimicrobiales > Poriferisodalaceae > JBCBSZ01. The sequence continues at coordinate 2,585 of JBCCTY010000232.1, forward strand.
GATGGTCGGCGCTCGTGGTGCTGTCCGCGGCGCAGTTCCTGATGGTGCTCGACCAGGCCGTCATGAACGTCTCGATCACCCAGCTGACCGTCGACTTCGACACCACGGTCACCACCGTCCAGGCGGTCATCACCTGCTACGCGCTGGTGATGGCGGCGACGATGATGATCGGCGCCAAGGTGGGCGACATCATCGGACGTCGACGGGCGTTCGTGATCGGGCTGTTGATCTATGGGACCGGGTCGGCCCTGACCGCCGTCTCGTGGAACATCGGCGCGCTGCTGCTCGGCTGGTCGGTGCTCGAAGGCATCGGTGCGGCCCTGGTGCTGCCGTCGTTGGTGACGCTCATCGCGGCGAACCACTCCGGTCGCGACCGGGTCACGGCGTTCGGCGTCATCGGAGGCGTCGCCGGCGTCGGCATCGCCGCCGGGCCGATCGTGGGCGGCTGGTTCACGTCGAACCTCTCGTGGCGGTGGGTCTTCGTGGGCGAGGTGATCCTCGCCGGACTGATCGTCGCGTCGTCCCGGCTCGTCGACGACGCCGATCCGCTCGAGCGGCGCCCCCGACTCGACATCGTCGGTGCCGTCACGTCGTCGCTCGGCCTCGGCCTCGTGGTCATCGGTCTCCTGCAGGCCGGTTCGTGGGGGTTCGTCGAACCGAAGAGCTCCCCGGTCGAGCCCTTCGGCTTCTCACTGACGCCCTTCGTCGTCCTGGCCGGATTCGTCGTGCTCTGGGTGTTCGTGAGGTGGCAGGAACAACGGTCGTCGCGGGGCGATGACCCGTTGGTTCGCCTCGAGCTGCTGGCCAACGTGCGCCTCCGAGCCGGGCTGGCCTGCTTCCTCGGCCAGAACCTCATCCTCCTCGGCGTCTTCTTCACGTTGCCGCTGTTCCTGCAGATCGTCCTCGGCCTCGATGCCCTGGAGACGGGTGTCCGGATGCTGCCGGTGTCGATCGCCATGTTCCTGACCTCGTCGTGCGGGCCCCTGCTCAGCAACCGCTTCGGGGTCAAGCGGGTCGTGCAGACCGGCTTCGTCGTCGACGCGATCGCCGCCTTCGCGATGATCGAGACGGTCGGCCCCGACCTCGACGGCGTGAGCTTCGCGCTGGCGCTCACCGTGCTCGGCGTCGGTATGGGCCTGATCGCATCGCAGCTCGGCAACGTCGTCACGTCGTCGGTCGCGCCGGCCGACCGCGGGGAGGCGGGCGGACTGCAGTACACCTCGCAGCAGCTGGGATCGGCGATGGGCACCGCCCTCATCGGCGCCGTCGTGGTGAGCGCGCTCGTGACGGCCTTCGTCGGCGACATCAGCTCCGACGAGCGGATCGCGGCCGAGCTCACCGAGGAGATCGAGGTGCGAGTCGCGGCCGGCGCCAGCTTCGTCGCAGCCGACGCGGTCGAGACCGCCCTGGTGGCAGCCGATGTCGACGCCCCCCAGGTCGAGGCCGTCGTCGAGAGCTACGAGGAGGCCCAGCTCGACGCGCTGCGCCGGGGGTTGCTGCTCGCCGCCTTCCTGGCGCTGGCGTCGCTCGCCGCCACCCGCCACCTCCCCGCATCGACGGCGCACGACGAACCCTGACCGACCGGCGGATGCGAGCGTGCCGTGGTGAGCAACCGGCCACGTGCCACGATCGCGCCGTGCCGTCTCGAACCCGGATCGCCTCGGTCGCCGTCGTGTTCGCGATCGCCGCCGGGGCGTGCTCATCGGACTCCGGCGACGAGGGTGCGGCGTTCGTCGAGACCACTCCCGCCGACGCCGACCCGACGACGGCGCCGGCCACGATCGGCCCGTCGACGAGCGCCGCGCCGATCACCGCCGCGCCGACCACGACGGTCGCTCCCCTGCCCGACGAGCGCCCCGTACCGTCCGACCCCGCCGGACTGGCCGCAGCGCTCTCGGAAGCCGAACGGATGCTGCGCGATCCGGCCGTCGGCGCGGACGAGTCGGCCGCGTGGGGTCGTCGCCAGCAACGCCTCTATCGAGAGCTCCCGCGCAACGGTGACGACGCGGCCGCGGTGCTCGCGGAGGTCGACGCCGACGCGGCTGCCCCGATCCGCCTGAACTGGACCGCGCGCCAGAGCCTCTCGTCACTCGTGCGTTCGGGTCCGCTCAGCGAGACGTTGCCGGCGTGGCGGATCGAGCCACCGCTCCCGGCCGACGAGCTGCTCGCCTTCTACCGAGAGGCCGAGGCCGCCACCGGCATCGAGTGGGAGTACCTGGCAGCCATCAACCTGATCGAGACCCGGATGGGGCGCATCGACGGCCTCTCGACGGCCGGCGCGACCGGACCGATGCAGTTCCTCCCGTCCACCTGGGCGGAGTGCTGCGAGGGTGACCCCACGATCGATCGCGACGCCATCAACGGGGCAGCGATCTACCTCGTGGATCGCGGTGGCCCCGACGACATGGCCCGGGCGCTGTTCGGCTACAACCCATCGGACCGCTACGTCGAGGCGGTGACCGCCTACACCGAGGTGCTGCGTCAGGACGAGCTCGCCTACCGCGGCTACCACGCCTGGGAGGTCTACTTCCTGTCGGCCGCCGGGCTCATCCGGATGCCGGTGGGCTACGAGGAGACCGAGCCGATCGACGCCGCCGAGTGGGTCGCGGCGAATCCCGACGCCCTGGTGACGCCCCCCGCCTGACCCGTCGCCGCGAGGCGTTGTGACGAGTTGCCCATCCGTAGCTGCACCGCCGCCGCAGCCGGACCGATCACGTGACCTGAGAGCACGTGAGAGGAAGCGGCGGCATGACGACGACGAGCCGGATCGCAGCGGTCCTGATGGGCCTGCTGATGATCATCACCGCCGCCCTCCCTGCGGCGCTCCCCGACACCGAGGCGAGCGCATCGACCGGTGCGGTCGACGTGATCACGCCGTCCATGGTCGAGATGCTCGACGAGGCCCACGCCGGCGGCGTGGTCACCATGGCCGAGCTCCGCCAGGACACCCTCGGCGACCGTGGCCACCTGGCGACCGGTGCCGGCATCGACGTCGCCCTGATCGACACCGGGGTGTCGCCGGTCGAGGGCCTCGCCGGCGACAAGGTCATCCACGGCCCCGACCTCTCCGGTGAGGGCTCGTCCCCGGAGGTCGCCTACCTCGACACCTACGGCCACGGCACGCACATGGCCGGCATCATCGCCGGTGACCGTCCCGGCCACGAGGGCATCGCCCCGGAGGCCCGGATCGTCAGCGTGAAGGTGGCCGGGCACGACGGCATCACGACGGTGCCGCAGGTGGTCGCCGCCATCGACTGGGTGATCGAGCACCGAGACCGCGACGGCCTCAACATCCGGGTGCTGAACCTCTCCCTCGGTCAGGCCGGCGTGTCCGACCACCGCGGCGACCTCCTGTCCGCCGCCGTGGAGCGGGCCTGGGACGCCGGCATCTTCGTCGTCGTCGCCGCCGGCAACTCCGGCACCGTGCAACCGCACCTCGACAGCCCGGCCATCGACCCCTACGTACTCGCCGTGGGCGCCGCCGATCAGATGAGCCACTCGGTCCAGACCCAGCGGGAACTCCCCGCGTGGTCGGCCCGCGGGACGATCGGTCGCAACCCCGACCTCGTCGCCCCCGGTCGCTCCATCGCCTCCTACCGGGTGCCGGGGTCGACCATCGACGTGGCCGCCCCGCACGCCCGTCACGGCGACGACTTCTTCCTCGGTTCGGGCACCTCGCAGGCCGCTGCCGTGATGAGCGGCCTGGCCGCAGCGATCATCGAGCGCTATCCGTGGACCACTCCGGACCGCCTGAAGTGGACGATCGTCAAGGACGCCGAGTCGATCGCCGGGTACACCAACGACGATCAGGGCCGCGGTCACGTCGAGGGGTGGGACAGCATCGAGGGCCAGGCCGGCAACAAGGTCTACCACCACGACCGCGCCGCCGGTCCGGGCACGGGCATCATCACGCCGACCGGGGCGACCTGGAGCGGTGGCACCTGGTCCGGCGCCACCTGGTCCGGCGCCACCTGGAGCGGTGCGACCTGGAGCGGTGGCACGTGGTCGGGCGCGACCTGGTCCGGCGCCACCTGGTCCGGCGCCACCTGGTCCGGCGCCACCTGGTCCGGCGCCACCTGGTC
>JBCCTY010000233.1:0-6625 GCA_039197885.1 Actinomycetota bacterium
AGGCGCGCGGCCTCGAGCTGCTCCTGCGGTACCGCAAGGAGCGGCAGCTCGAACTGATGGCGAACTGGCGATTGGTCGGTCGGGGCTAGCTTCCCCGTACGGCCCGGACGACAAGGAACACGGACATGGACCTGGGACTCAGTGGCAAGAAGGTGCTCGTCACCGGCTCGACCAAGGGCATCGGCCGGGCGATCGCCGAGCGGATGCTCGACGAGGGCGCGAGCGTCGCCATCTGCGCGCGTTCCGCCGACGACGTCGAGGCCGCGACCGCCGAGCTGTCGGCGAAGGGCACCGTCTCGGGCGGCGTCGTCGACGCCGGCGACGACGAGCAGCTCCGGGGCTGGGTCCGTGACTCGGCCGAGGCACTCGGCGGCATCGACGTCTACGTCCACAACACCTCGGCCAAGCCGGCCCGGTCGCTCGATGGCTGGCAGAAGAACTTCGACATCGACCTGATGGCGCTCGTGCGAGGCGTCGACGAAGCCAAGCCGTTCCTCAAGGAGTCCGACGCCGCGTGTGTGATCTCGATCGCCACCACGGCGGTCAACGAGCACTTCGCCTCGGGCGCCAACAGCTACTCGGCGTTCAAGGCCGCCGTCGTCAACTACGGCTGCGGGCAGGCCCAGGTGCTCGGCGCCGACGGCATCCGCTCCAACGTCGTCTCGCCCGGCCCAATCTTCATCGAGGGGGGCGACTGGGACATGATCAAGCAGAACATGGGCCCGTTCTTCGAGTCGACCCAGAAGGTGCACCCGGGCGGCGAGCTCGGCTCGGCCGCCGATGTCGCCAACGCCGTCGCCTTCCTCGGTTCTCCCGCAGCGCAGCACATCACCGGCGTGAACCTGGTGGTCGACGGCGGCTTCCTCAAGCGCGTCAACTACTGAGGCAGGCGGCGATGGCGGACCACAGCGCGGACGATCGGATCGACGCCTACCTCGTGTGTGGCGGACGATGGCACGACTTCGACCACGCCCGCCTCCAACTGCTCACCCTCCTGGCCGAGGACGAGCGGATCCGGGTCCGGGTCGGTGAGGACTACTCCGACCTGCACTCGATCAGCAACGCCGACTTCCTCGTCACCTACACCTGCGACGTGCGACCGACCGAGGAGCAGCAGCACGCCCTCGAGCGATACGTGCGCGAGGGCGGTCGCTGGTTCGCGCTCCACGGCACGAACTCGGCGATCGAGCGGTATCCGGACGGCTTCGCCACGCCTCGCATCCTCGGACCGGTCGCCAAGGTGCTCGGCTCGCAGTTCATCGCCCACCCGCCCATCCAGCCCTTCACGGTCGAGGTGACCGAGCCCGACCACCCGCTCGTGAGCGGCATCGAGCCCTTCGAGACCGACGACGAGCTCTACCTGTGCGAGCTGCACGACGCCGACGAGCACGTGCTCCTGATGCACACCCGCTGGCACGGCAACACCGGTCCCGGGTTCCTCGAGAACGAGTGGCCCGACGACGATCCTCGACCGGTCGTCTACCTGCGGCCCTACGGCGAGGGGACCGTGCTCTACAACAACCTCGGTCACTGCCGCGGCCGCTGGGACATGCAACCGATGATCCCGCTCTACCCCCAGGTCGAGCGGGGCTCGTGGGAGCAGCCTGCCTACCACGAGCTGCTCCGGCGCGGCATCCGGTGGGCGACCGGCGACCTGGCCGCCTGAGCGCCATGAGTCGCATGATCACGACGACGAGACAGAGAGGACGGCAGTGAGCGACCCGACCACCGAGGTGCTCTGGGACCTCCACCACCGGATGGTGCGCATCCGGCTCTTCGAGGAGAACACGGGACGGCTGTCCGAGGCGGCCAAGCTGCCCGGCTTCCTCCACCTCTACGTCGGTGAGGAGGCGGTCGCCGCGGGCGTCTGCGCCACGCTCACCGACGACGACCAGATCACCTCGACCCACCGCGGCCACGGGCACCTCGTCGCCAAGGGCGGCGACTTCAAGCGGATGTTCGCCGAGCTCTACGGCAAGGCGACCGGCTACAACAAGGGCAAGGGCGGGTCGATGCACATCTGCGACCTCGACCTCGGGATGCTCGGCGCCAACGGCATCGTGGGCGCCGGCGCGCCGATCGCCGTCGGTGCCGGCTTCGCCAACAAGTACCTCGGCAACGGCCGGGTGTCGGTCCCCTTCTTCGGCGACGGCTCGACCAACATCGGCGCCTTCCACGAGGCCGCCAACATGGCGGCGGCGCTCAAGCTCCCGGTCGTGTTCATCTGCGAGAACAACGAGTACGGCGAGTTCACCCCCCGCCACAAGACGATGGCCATCACCGACGTCGCCAGCCGTGCCGAGGGCTACGGCATGCCCGGCGTCATCATCGACGGCATGGACGCCGTCGCCGTCTGGGAGGTCGCCACCGAAGCGGTCGCGCGGGCCCGTCGCGGCGAGGGCCCGACGTTCATCGAGGCGAAGACCTATCGCTACTACGACCACCACGGCGTGAAGGGCCTCGGCGTCCCCTACCGAGACGACGACGAGGTCGAAGAGGCCAAGACCCGGGACCCCATCGACCGCATCGAGGCTCGGATGATCGAGGCCGGCGTCGCCACCGCCGACGAGCTCGCCGCCGTGCACGAGCGGGTGCAGGCCCAGGTCGACGAGGCGATCGCGTTCGCCGAGGAGAGCCCGTACCCCGAACCCGACCAGATCCTGCAGGACGTCTACACCGTGAGGGCCGCGGGATGACCGCCACCGAGAACGCCACGCGAGAGCTCACCTACGTCCAGGCGTGGAGCGAGGCCATCGCCGAGTGCATGCGGGACGATCCCGCCGTGTTCGTCGCCGGTGAGGACGTCGGAGCGTACGGCGGCGTCTTCGGCAGCTTCCGGGGTCTCCAGGCCGAGTTCGGCGAGGAACGGGTCGTCGACACCCCCATCTCCGAGCAGGCCATCGTGGGCCTCGGCGTCGGTGCGTCGGTCGCCGGGCTCCGACCGGTCGTCGACCTGATGTTCATGGACTTCACGGCCGTGGCGATGGATCAGATCGTCAACCAGGCCGCCAAGCTCAAGTACATGTTCGGCGGCAAGGCCGTGCTCCCGCTGACGATCACGACGTTCGGCGGCGCCGGCCTCGGCGCTGCCGCGCAGCACTCCCAGAGCCTCGAGGCCTGGATCTGCCACATCCCGGGCATGAAGGTCGTCCAGCCCTCGAGCCCCTACGACGTGAAGGGCCTGCTGATCTCGGCGATCCGCGACGACAACCCGACCTACGTCGTGGGCAACAAGCTCATGCTCGGTGTGAGCGGCCACGTGCCCGAGGACCCCTACGAGATCCCGCTCGGCGTCGCCAACGTCGTGCGCGAGGGCAGCGACTGCACGATCGTCGCGACGGGTCGGATGGTGGTCGAGGCCGGCGAGGCCGCCAAGAAGCTCGCCGACGACGGCATCGACTGCGAGATCATCGACCCTCGGACGCTCCAGCCCCTCGACATCACCACGATCGTCGAGAGCGCCCGCAAGACCAATCGGGTCGTGGTCGCGCACGAGGCCGTGCGCTTCGGTGGCATCGGCGCCGAGATGGCCGCGCAGATCCAGGAGGAGGCGTTCGACCACCTCGACGCGCCGGTCGTCCGGGTCGGCGCGCCGTTCTCGCCGGTGCCGTTCAGCCCCGCCCTCGAGCAGCACTACGTCCCGAGCCGCAAGACGATCGCCGCCGGCGTCCGCGCCGCGGTCGACCGTCCCGGCGCCTAGTCGATCGTCGGCGGATGCCGGGAACCGTCGCGTTCATCGCCAACCCGGCTGCCGGGTCCGACGTCCGTCGGCTCGTCGCGCACGCCACCGTCACGAGCGACGCCGCGAAGATCTCGATCGTGCGTCGTGCGGTCGTCGCCGCCGCCGACGCGGGCGCCGACCGGATCCTCCTCGCCCCCGACCGCTCCTCGCTGTGCGAGCGGGCGGTCGACGGCCTGCACCTCGACGCTCAGGTCGAGTCGCTCGACGTGCGGGTGCACGGCGAGGCAGGCGACACGCGGGCGGCGGCCGCGGCCGCCGCGACGGCCGACGTCGGCGCGCTGATGGTGCTCGGCGGCGACGGCACTTGCCGCGACGCCGTGCTCGGATGGCGCGACGCACCGTTGCTCCCGGTCTCGACCGGCACGAACAACGTCTTCCCCCGCTGGCTCGAGGCGACCGTCGCGGGCACGGCCGCCGCGCTCGTCGCCGGTGGCGCCGTCTCGATCGGTGAGGCGGCTCGGCGGGCCAAGATCGTCGAGCTCGGTGACGGCACGTGGGACGAGCCGGACCTCGCCCTCGTCGACGCCGTGCTCGTCCAGGGGCGCTTCACCGGGAGCCGCGCCGTCTGGGAGCCCCATCGGCTCCGGGCCGCCGTGCTCGCCATCGCCGAGGCCGCCTCGGTCGGTCTCTCTGCCATCGGTGGGTTGCTCCATCCGGTCGGTCGAGGTGACGCCGGGGGCCTCGCACTCGGCTTCGACGCCGACTCGACCAAACAGGTCCGGGCGCCCATCGCGCCCGGGCTCTTCGCCGACATCGGCATCAGCGACGTCCGACGACTGGCCGACGGCGACGTCGTCGAGCTCATCGGTCCGGGCGTGCTGGCCCTCGACGGCGAGCGCGAGCGCGTCCTCGCCGATGACCAACGCGTGACCGCCACCATCCGACGAACCGGGCCCCACGTCATCGACGTCGAATCGACACTTCGCGCCGCCGTGGCCCGCGGCGTGTTCACGAGAGGGAGATGACATGGCCACCGAGGTGCAGATCCCGAAGCTCGGCCTCACCATGCAGGAGGGCACCATCACCGCCTGGGAGGTCGAGCCCGGCAGCTCGGTGAACGAGGGCGAGGTCCTCTTCACCATGGAGACCGACAAGGTCGAGACGACCGTCGAGTCGCCCGCGGCGGGCCGCTTCCAGCCGACGGCTGCGGAGGGTGAGACCTTCGAGTGCGGCGTCGTCGTCGGCTACGTGTTGGCCGACGGCGAGTCGCTGCCCTCGGGAGCGGCGCCGGCCGCGGGCAACGGCGTCGACGCCGACGTCACGGCGACGACCGACGAGGCCGAGCCGGCGGCGCCGGCCGTCACTCCCGCCCCCGTGGCTGCCACGACGGCGAACGGGCGCATCCTCTCCTCGCCGAACGCCCGTCGGGTGGCCGCCGAGCTCGGCGTCGACCTGAGCGGGGTGGCCGGCACGGGACCGGGCGGTCGCATCGTGAGCGAGGACGTCGAGTCCGCGGCCGCAGCGGGCTCGGTGGCGCCGGCTCCCACCGCAGCGACTGCGGCACCGACGGCCCGCGCCACAGCCCCGACACCGAGCACCGCTCCCGCGTCACCGCTGGTCCGCCGCCTCGCCGACGAGCTCGGCGTCGATCTCTCCCGGCTCACGGGTACCGGCGTCGGCGGGCGGGTCACGCGGGCCGACGTGCAGCGCGCCGCCGAGGGTTCGGCACCGGCGCCGGCCGCGCCGGCGGCAGCCGCAGCGTCGGCCGCACCGGCGCCTGCGCACCGGCCCGGTGACCGCATCGCGCTCACCGGCATGCGGAAGGTCATCGCCGAGCGGATGCACGGCTCGCTCCAGGAGATGGCGCAGCTCACGCTCACCATGGACGTCGACATGGACCGCGCCGTCGAGCTGCGCGAGCGGCTCAAGGCCGATTGGGGCTCCGCCGACCTGCCGGTCCCGGGCTACACCGACCTGATCGTCAAGGCGTCGGCCCTGGCGCTCCGGGCCCACCCCAACGTCAACGCGATGGTTCACGAGGCCGAGATCGAGCTCCTCGACGAGATCAACGTCGGCATGGCGGTGTCGGTCCCCGACGGGCTGATGGTGCCCGTCATCGCCGCCGCCGACGAGCTGCCACTCGACGCGCTGGCCGCCGAGTCGGCTCGGCTGGCCGGCGCGGCACGAGACGGCAAGCTGACCCTGCCCGAGCTCGAGGGCGGCACGTTCTCGGTCTCCGCACTCGGCATGTTCGGGATCGACGCGTTCACGCCCGTGGTCAACCCGCCCAACGTGGCCATCCTCGGGGTGGGCCGGATCCGCGACGACACCGCCTGGGACGGCGACGTCCCCAGCCGGGTCAAGCGGATGACGCTGTCGCTGACCATCGACCACCGCGCCGTCGACGGCGCGCCGGGCGCCGAGTTCCTCCAGACGCTGAAGGGCCTGCTCGAGAACCCGATGCGCCTCCTCGCCACCTAGCGCCGAACGGGCGGCCACCCGCAGCGGTGCGCCTCGGCGACCGCTGCCAGCTGGGAGTTGACCCCGAGCTTCTCGAGGATCCGTCGCACGTGGGTGCGCACCGTCGAGACGGCGACCTGCTGACCGGTCGCGATCTCGTCGACCGAGTGGCCGTCGACGAGTCCACCGAGCACGTCGAGCTCACGAGCGGTCAGGCGGCGGAGGGGCGCGCCACGTTCGTCGTCGTCGCGCTCGGCGCGGTCGGCCTCGTCGACCAGCTCGGCACGTCGACGGGCGCCGCTCACCGGGCGCCCCGCTTCGAGGATCGACGACACGGTCGCAGCGATGTCGTCCGGGCTGGTGGTCTTCGGCAGGACGTCGAGCGCGCCGTCGCGGAGGGCCTCACCGAGGGCGCGGGTGCGCCGCGAGCCGGTGAGCAGGATCACGGCCAGGCCGTCGGCGACGAGCTGGCGGAGCAGGTCG
>JBCCTY010000234.1:0-6542 GCA_039197885.1 Actinomycetota bacterium
CGCCGACGTCGGCGGCGAGGATGCCCCGCACGCCGATCGCGAGGACGACCCCGCCGCCGACGGCTGCGGCCAGGCGCGGGCTCGCCGGCCGCGGCACGACGCGACGAGCTGCGGAGATCGCTCCGAATCGGGTGAGGGGTCCGAACACGGCCGGAGAGTGTGGGGCCTCGTCAGCCCGCGGCCACGGCGATCGCGGTGGTCATGGGTCACGTCGACGAGCCGTCGGTGAGGACACCGCCGACGGTCGGATCAGGGCAACGGCGTCCACCAGCGGTCCGCGCGCGGATCGGTACCCGCGACGAGGTCGGCGAGGCGCTCCCGCAGTCGCCGACCGATCGAGCCTGGCGCAGCGGGCAGCACCCGGTCGTCGATCGAACGGATCGGCCAGAGCAGGTGGCTGGTCGAGCTGAACCACGCCTCGTCGGCCACGTCGATCACGTCGGCCGGGAGGGGTCCGATCTCGACCGGGATGCCTTCGTCGGCGGCCAGGTCGAGGACGATCTGGCGGGTGATGCCGTCGAGGACGCTGGTGTCCGGCGCGGTGCGCAGCACTCCGTCGACGACGAGGACGAGGCTCATCACCGCGCTCTCGGTCAGTTGACCCTCGCCGTCGAGGAAGATCACCTCGTCGACGCCGTCGGCGCGGGCCCGGTGGGTGGCGAGCGCGCCGTGGGTGTAGGCGGCGGCGACCTTGACGGTCGGCGGGAGCACCTCGGCCGGCAGCTTGATCGCATCGGCGGTGCGGGCGGTGACGGTGGTGTCGTCGAGTGACAGCGCCGGTGCGGGGAAGGCGACCACGGCCACCCGGGGCTCGTCGTCGACGGCGGGGGTGACCGCCACGGTCTCGCCGCCCCACCACCCGCACAGCCGGACGAAGCGCACCCCGTCCGTCGCTCGGGCGACGGCACCGGCGGCGGCGAGCAGCTCGTCGACCGACCACCGCACGGGGAGATCCATGAGCCGGGCCGAGCGGAGGAACCGTTCGACGTGGCGGCGGGCGGCCAGGCCGACGGGCCCCGCGCCGGTGACGACCACGTCGAACACGTCGAACACGAGCGAGCCCCGCTGGACGGCGTGCGCCATCAGCGGCAGCCGGATCGAGTCGGGTTCGACCGGCTCGCCGTCGAGCCACGCCGAGGCGCTCACCTCCGACGGGCCGGCCGACCCGGGCGAGTGGTCAACGACCCTTGAACTCCGGGGACCGGTGCTCGGCGATGGCGCGCAGGGCCTCTTCGTGGTCCTCGCTCGCCAGGGTGGCGAGCTCGAGGGCCGTGGCGCGGTCGAACGAGACGTTCAGCACCTGCTTCAGGTAGGCGTTGACCGCCTGCTTCGTGTACTGCACGGCGAGGGGGGCGTTGGCGGCCAGGCGATGAGCGAACGACCGGGCCGTCGCGTCGAGCTCGGCGACCGGGACCACCCGGTTGACGAGCCCGATGCGCTCGGCCTCCACCGCCGGGACCGGGTCACCGGTGAGGAGGTACTCCTTGGCCCGGGCCGGCCCGACCGCCATCGGCCACGCGACCGTGCCGCCGTCACCCGCGACGATGCCGACGCGTACGTGGGGATCGCCGATCGAGGCGGTGTCGGCCATCAGGATCACGTCGCAGAGCAGCGCGATCGAGGCGCCGAGCCCGGCGGCGTGGCCGTTGAGCGCGCACACGATCGGGAGGTGGACGTCGAGGAGGTCCCAGATCATCCGCCGGGCGTCGAGGCGCAGCTCCTCGAGCCGGTCGGCGCCGCGCAGCGTCGGGAACCACGAGAAATCGCCACCTGCGCTGAAGGCCCGACCGCTCCCGGTGAGCAGGATGGCCCGGGCCGAGCGCTCGTCGCGCAGCCGGGAGAACAGGTCGGTGAGCTCCTGGTGGAGCTGCTCGTCGACCACGTTCATCTCCGACGACGGGTTGTCGATCGTGACGATCAGCACATGGCCGTCTCGCTCGAAGCTCAGGCACTTCCACTCGAGATCCTCGACGACCGGCTTCATCGTGCGTCGAGCCGTGTCGCCACCCCGAACCCGGTCATCTCCACGTCAGCCACCTGTCCCGTGTCGTCGGCCGTGCACGGCCACCCACCGGTGACCCACGCCATGAGGGGTTCCACGGTAGACGGCCCCGACGGTCGTGCAACGCGGGTCGGCAACGGCGCCCGGGTCGGAAACGGGGCCCTCGGGACTCCGCCGACGGCGGCCACGGGCCTAACGTCTCGTCCATCCCTGGTCCCGACCCGGAGAACCCATGCGCACCGAGGCTGCACCCGACATCGACGGGCTCCTGACGACCGTCCCTCCCGCCGAGCGCCTCCGGGTCGTCCGGGGTCGGATCGACGTCGACGCGGCCGACGGGCTGCACCGTCATGCCGCCGCGGGTGGCGTCGTGCTCGTCGCACCCGAGCCCGATGATGCGTGCGGCGCAGGTCTGGCCGGCATCGAGGTGATCGCCGACCTCCCCCGCACCGAGTGGTTCGTCACGCTCGCGCCCCGCCCCGAGGCGGTTCGACTCGAGGGTGAGGTGCCGATCAGCTCGGCGCTGCGCCTGCTGCGACCCGCCCGCGACGGCGTCGAGATCGCCGCCACCACCAGCGTCCGGTTCGAGCACTCCCCGACGATCACGGTGCGGCGCATCGGCGAGGGCGCCGTGGTGGCGTCGGGGGTCGCCGACCTCGACGCCCTGGCGCGACACACCACGCTGGGTCCCTTCGTCCGGCGACTCCTCGACGGCGTGGAGGAGCGGACCGACGAGCTCGGCGTCGCCGTCGTGGGCTACGGACCCTTCGGCGGGATGGGCTACGCCCACGGCCTCGCCTGCACCGAGACCGACGGCCTCCGCCTGGCCGCCGCCGTCGACACCGCTCCCGACCGGCTCGAGGCCGCCCGACGCGACTTCCCCGACCTCGCCACCTACGACGCCGCCTCGCAGGTCGCCGAGGACGGCGACGTCGACATCGCCATCGTGGCGACACCGCCGGTCCACCATGCCGACCTCGCGATCGAGCTGCTCCGTGCCGGCAAGCACGTCGTCGTCGAGAAGCCGATGTGCCTGACCGTCGACGACGCCGACCGGATGCTCGCCACCGCGGCCGAGCACGACCGCACCCTCACCGTCCATCAGAGCCGTCGGTGGGACACCGACTACCTGGCCCTCCGTGACGCCATCGGACGGGGTCTGCTCGGCGAGGTCTTCAACGTCGAGACCTTCGTCGGTGGCTTCGATCATCCCTGTCGGGCCTGGCACTCCGAGGACAGCATCTCCGGCGGCGCCGTCTACGACTGGGGCTCCCACCACATCGACTGGATCCTGCGCCTCTACGGCGAGGCACCGGCACGGGTCCTGTCGACGAGTCACACCCGCGTCTGGCACGACACGACGAACGTCGACCAGCTGTCGGTGTGGATGCAGTGGGCCGACGGTCGAGAGGCGACCTTCCGGCAGAGCGACGTCGCTGCCCGCCGCCGGCCGAAGTTCTACGTCCAGGGCACCGAGGGCACCGTCGAGGGCCACTACCGCCCGCTGCGCACCGAGACGGTCGAGCCCGGGCGGGGCTTCGTCGGGTCGTGGTCGCACCACGCCGAGGCCCCGGTCGACCTGGTCCTCGGTCGCTACGAGGGTGCCGGCGAGGTCGTCGAGCGCACGATCGCTCCGGCGGCCCACCCGGGTTGGGGCTTCCACCGCAACCTCGCCGACCACCTCCTGCTCGGCGAGGCGCTCGCCGTACCGCCACAGCAGTCGCGCGAGGTGGTCGCCGTGCTCGAGGCGGCCCACCGCAGCGGGACCGGACCGGCAGCGATCGTCGAGCTCGACTGACCTCGTGGAACCGGTCCGCATCGGGGTCCTGGGCGCCCGGTCGTACATCTTCGGCGCGGCGCTGCGATCGGCCATCGAACGGGCCGACGGTGCCGAGCTCGTGGCCGTCGCCGCCGCATCGGGGCCGGTCCCCGACGACCTCTCGCACCTCGACGCCGGCAGCTACGAGGCGGTGATCGCGCACGCCGACGTCGAGGCCGTCTATCTCCCCCTCCCCAACGGGGCACATCGCACCTGGACCGAACGCGCCGCGCAGGCCGGGCGCCACGTGCTGTGCGAGAAGCCACTGGCGGCCACCCCCGCCGACGTCGACGCGATGATCGACGCCTGCGTCGACGCCGGCGTCGTGCTCGCCGAGGCGTGGATGACGCCCTTCGACCGGCGGTGGCGGCAATCGATCGAGCTCGCCCGCAACGGCGCGCTCGGCGAGCTGCGCGAGATCCGCACCGAGTTCACGTTCCCGCTCCCGCCCGGCGGCAACTACCGCTGGGACCCTGCCGACGGCGGTGGCGCCCTCCTCGACGTCGGCATCTACGCGCTGGGTCCGGCCGTCACGCTCTGGGGCGCCGAGCCCGAGACCCTGTCGGTCTCGATGCATCGCACCGGTGGCATCGACGCGACCACCTCGATCCACGCCCGCTGGCCGGGCGGACGGACCGCGGCGGCGCTCTGCAGCTTCGAGCTGCCGGAGCGCCAACTGCTCGAGATGGCCGGCACGGGCGGACGGCTCGTGCTCGACGGCGACGCCCACACCGGTGGACGATCGGCCACCGACATCGTCCTGCACGACGACGACGGCGAGGTGCACGTGATGACGACCGACGGCGGCGACCCCTACCTCCTGATGGTCGAGGCGTTCGCCGCGACGATCCGTGGCGTCGAGCCCTGGCCCCGACCGGTCGCCGAGATGGCGTCCTGGGCCCGGCTGCTCGCCCGCGTCGAGGCGGCGGCCCGATGATCGAGCCCGTCGACCAGTGGATCGAGCTGCCCACCGGCGTCGAGCTCCACCTGGTGCGCTGGGACCCGGTCGAGGCCACCGGCGTCCCCCACCTCCTCGTCCACGGCCTGGCCTCCAACGCGCGGCTGTGGGACGGCGTCGGGCGCCACCTCGCCGAGGCCGGCCATCCGGCGGTCGCCGTCGACCAGCGGGGTCACGGGCGCTCCTCGAAGCCCGACGGCCCCTACGACATGGTGACGGTGGCCGATGACCTGCTCGCCCTCGTCGACGCGCTCGGCTGGGAGCGACCAGCGGTCGCCGGCCAGTCCTGGGGCGGGAACGTGGTGCTCGAGTACGGCTACCGCCACCCGGGCCGGGCGCAGGTGGTGTCGTGCGTCGACGGCGGGTTCATCGATCTCGGTGGCCGGTTCGGGACCTGGGAGGAGGTGTCGACGGCGCTGGCGCCACCGAAGCTCGCCGGCCTCCGCTTCGACTCGGTGCGCGACCGGCTCGCCTCGCTCAACGCCGACTGGCCCGAGGAGGGTCGCGCCGGGACGCTCGCCAACTTCGAGGTGCTCGACGACGGCACGATCACCCCCTGGTTGACCTACGAGCGTCACCTCGAGGTGCTCCGCGGGCTGTGGCTGCATCGGCCGTCCGAGCGCTATCCCGTCATGGAGGTGCCCGTGCTGCTCATCGTCGCCGACACCGGCGAGGTCGCCTGGACCCACTCCAAGGAGGAGGCCGTCGACGCCGCCGTCGCCGCGCTGCCGTCGGGTCGGGCAGCGTGGTTCCGCCCCGCCCACCACGACGTCCATGCCCAACGACCGGCGGAGGTGGCCGACCTCCTGCGCCGAGCCGCCATCGAACCCGACTTCTTCACCGGAGGTGCCCCACGTGGCTGACCCGACCCGACCCCGAGTGCTCGCCATCATGGGTTCGGGTGAGACCGCTCCGACCATGATCAAGCCGCACCGGGCGATCTTCGACCGGTTGCCCGAACCCGTCGACGCCGTGCTGCTCGACACGCCGTACGGCTTCCAGGAGAACGCCGCGATCCTGTCCGAGAAGGCGCTCGAGTACTTCCGCGACTCGATCGGCCGCACCGTCGAGGCCGCCGGCCTGCACGACACCGGAGCCGACGTGGTCGACGTCGAGTCGGCCATCGCACGCATCCGGTCGGCCGACTGGGTCTTCGCCGGACCGGGGAGCCCGACCTATGCGCTCGACCAGTGGGCAGGTACGGCCGTGCCCGATGCGCTCGCCGACAAGCTCGCCACGGGTGGCGCCGTCGTGTTCTCGTCGGCGGCGGCGCTCACGCTCGGTGTGGCGACGGTGCCCGTCTACGAGATCTACAAGGTCGGCGCCCACCCGACCTGGGCCGAGGGGCTCGACCTGCTGAGCGCGTTCGGCCTGCCGGTGGCCGTGATCCCCCACTACGACAACACCGAGGGCGGCAACCACGACACCCGCTTCTGCTACCTGGGTGAGCGTCGGTTGGTGATGCTCGAGCCCCTGCTGCCCGACGGCGCCTTCGTGCTCGGCGTCGACGAGCACACCGGCGTCGTGCTCGACCTCGACGCCGACACCGCCGAGGTCGTCGGTCGGGGCGCCGTGACGTTGCGGCGCCAGGGTGAGTCGGTGCGGATCGAGGCCGGTGAGACGGTGCCGATCGACGTGCTCCGCGCCGGTGGCGACCGCGCGGCCGCCACGACGTCGGCCGCCCCGGTGGTGAGCGGATCGACCGGCACGGCCGGGTCGTCGGTCGAGGCGGTCGGCCCGAGCGTCTCGCTCGCCGACGAGGC
>JBCCTY010000235.1:0-6536 GCA_039197885.1 Actinomycetota bacterium
CGCGGTGGCGGGTCATGGCACCGATGGCGATGTGGTCGCCGCCGTCGCGGACGTAGGACAGGTCGTCGAGACGATCGATGTCGACGATGACGGACGGCACGGCGAGCCGCAGCTTCATCATCGGCAGCAGCGAGTGGCCGCCGGCCATCAGCTTGGCCTCGTCGCCGTGCTCGCCGAGGAGGGCGATCGCGTGCTCGGCGTTCTCGGCCCGGACGAAGTCGAAGGCGGCAGGGATCATGCCGACGCTCCCTGGTTCTCGGCGGCGGACAGCACGGCCTTCACGATGTTGTGGTAGCCGGTGCAGCGGCAGAGGTTGCCCTCGAGGCCCTCGCGGACCTCGTGCTCGGTCGGGTTGGGGTTCTCGTCGAGCAGCGACACCGAGGCCATGACCATGCCCGGCGTGCAGTACCCGCACTGCAGGCCGTGCTCCTGGCGGAACGCCTCCTGCATCGGGTGGAGCTCGTCGGCCGAGGGAGCGAGGCCCTCGATGGTGGTCACGGCACGGCCGTCGGCCTGGACGGCGAGCATCGTGCAGGACTTCACGGCCTCACCGTCGACGTGGAGCGTGCAGGCCCCGCACGACGAGGTGTCGCACCCGATGTTGGTGCCGGTCAGGCGGAGCGTCTCACGCACGTACTGGACGAGGAGCGTCCGTGGCTCCACATCGTGCGTGTGCTCCGCGCCGTTGACGGTGATGGTCACCTGCAAGGCGATCCCCCTTCGATCTCGTGTCCGGCGTCATCATGCACCATGGGAACGGGGTCGTGTCGAACGTCACCCGGACCGATCCCGGTCAGGGCGTGAGCCGCCGCAGGCCGACCACCGCGAACGTGCCGAGGACGGCCAGGCAGCCGGCCAGCGCGAGCAGGCCGGGCCAGGTCGTGCCCCACGACCAACCGTCGGGAAGGGTCGCCTGACGGGACAGCTCGAGGAGGTTGGTGACCGGGTTCACCCGTGCGACGGCGTGGAGCCATCCGGTCGAGATCGACAGCGGCACCTGGGCCGTCGAGGTGAACAGCGTCATGAAGATCACGACCTGGAACAGGGGCGCGACCCGTTGGTCCTGGGCCCGGTAGATGACGCCCAGGGCGAAGCACGACGAGATCACGGACATCCCGACGACGGCGACGGCGAGGCTGACCACGCCGAGGACCCCGCCGGTCACGTCGGCACCGATCGCCACCCCGACGACGAACACGGGCACGCCGATGCCGATGGCACGGCTCAGCGCCATGAGGATCGTGCCGAACAGGATGGCGGAGCGGTGGGCGGGCATCATCAGCAACCGGTCGAGGAAGCCGGAGTCGATGTCGGCGCCCGTGCTGAAGCCCGCACCCAGGCCGGAGAACGCCGCGCCCTGGAGCAGGGTGAAGGGCAGCAGCCAGCTGATGAAGCTGTCGGTCGGGAACGTCGGGATGTCGGTGAGACTCGGGAAGAGGCCCGTGTAGGCGATGAGGAAGAAGAGCGGGAAGAAGGCGACCGAGACGACGAGGCCGGGGAAGCGGATCGTGCGCAGGTTCCCCCGCCACCACACGATCATCGCGGAGCGCCACCACAGCCGGAGCCCCGTGGCTCGTGGGCCGGCCTCGACCGGTGCGACGGCGGTGACCGTCACTGCCGCAACCTCGCCCGGAGCCCGAGCGCGGCGACGCCGACCAGGAACGCGGCCAGCCCTGCACCCGTGCCGAGCGCGAGCAGGGCGCCCTGCCACTCCCAGCCCCTGATCACCAACGTGCGGAGCCCGTTGACCATCCACGACACCGGGTTGAGCCCGGCGATCGTCTCGAACCAGCCGCCGGTCAGCTCCGGTGGGAAGAACGCCGACGACAGGAAGACGAGCGTGAAGAAGATCGGGAAGTAGCCCTGGACCTCCTCGACCGATCCCTTCCGGAAGCCGATCGCCATCGAGAACGCGCCGATCGCGATGGCCACGAGCGACGACGTCACCGCCAGCACCACGACCCCGGCGACGCCGGCCTGCACCGAGGCGCCGAAGGCGACGAGGAGGGCCGTGAACACGACGGCGAGACCGAACCCGTAGATCGCGATGCCGGCGAGGCGACCGAGCAGGAGGCTCAGCCGTGACACCGGCGAGGACACCAGGCGGTCGAAGAAGCCGTTCTGGATGTCGAGGGCCACGTCGTTGCCGGCGGTGGTGGCCGAGAACATGATCCCCTGGATGAGGGTCGCCGGGAGCAGGAACGACAGGTAGCTGTCGACCTCCGGGAACCCGTCGAGCATCCGGGCCCGATCGAGCGCGGCGGCGTTGACGGCGGTGAAGAAGAGGGGGAACACCAGGCCGGGCACGAACGCCTGCGGCTGGCGAAGGACGCCCCGTATCGATCGGCCGGCGAGCGCACGGCTGGAGGTCCACCAGCCGCCCCGTCGCAGCTCGTCGATGACCGTCGCGGTCACTCCTCGTCCCCGCCGCTCGACTCCTCGGCGCCCTCGAGCCGCCGACCGGTCGCCTCGGCGAACACGTCGTCGAGGCTGGGTTCGTCGAGCTCCATGCGGTGGATGTGGAGACCAGCATCGTCGAGGGCCCGCACCACCTCGGCGATCCGCCCGCTCCCACCCTCGAGCCCGATCGCGACCCGGCCGGACCGAGCCGGTCGGCGCTCACCGAAGCCGGCCAGCACCCGCTCGATCGCCTCCCGGTCGTGCTCGTGGACGTCGAAGCGCAGCGTCGGCGAACCGACGGCTGCCTTGAGCGCCGACGGGCTCCCGGTCTCGACGATCTGGCCGTGGTCGATGATGCCGACCCGGCCTGCGAGCTGGTCGGCCTCCTCGAGGTACTGGGTGGTGAGGAAGATGGTCGTGCCCACCTCGCGGTTGAGGCGCTGGACCTCCTCCCACAACGCCATGCGACTCGTCGGGTCGAGCCCGGTGGTCGGCTCGTCCAGGAAGAGCACGCTCGGCTCGTGGACCAGCGACAGCGCGAGATCGAGGCGACGCCGCATCCCACCCGAGTAGGTCCCGACGCGGCGATCACCGGCGGCGGTCAGCCCGACCCGTTCGAGCAGCAGCTCCCCGCGCTGCTTGGCCTCACGACCGGGGATGCCGTGGAGCACCGACTGGAGCCGCAGCAGCTCGCGCCCCGTCATCAGCGGGTCGATCGCGGCGTCCTGGAGGGCGACGCCGATCGCCGCCCGCACCCGGCCCGCCTCGTGCACGACATCGTGGCCGGCGACCCGCGCCCGACCGGCCGTGGGTGCCAGCAGGGTGGTCAGCATGCGGACCGTGGTCGACTTGCCGGCGCCGTTCGGTCCCAGGAAGCCGTAGATCTCACCCTGCTCGACGACGAGGTCGACGCCGCGCACGGCGTGCACCTCGCCGAAGCTGCGTTCGAGTCCCTCGACCTCGATCGGTGCCGCGCCGCTCACGGCCGACACTCAACCACCGTTGACGAGGTGTTCGAAACCCGGGAACGGCCAGCCGTTCGGGAACTCGGCCTCGGCCCGCACCGGCGGGCGCAGCACGTAGAGCTCGTCGCCCGGCCTGGCCAGGAGGAACTCGTCGCGGGCCATCAGCTCGACAGCGTCGGGGTCGCGGAGGGTCGACGCCCGCTCCTCGACCGTCTCGAGCTCGGTGTCGAGCTCGCCGAGCCGGTCGCGGGCGTCGTTGACCTGGGCTCGTTGATCGAGGAGCTGTCGGGTCGGGAAGACCGCCACGACGAGCACCGTGAGCAGCACGATCGTGACCGCGATGGGGAGCGCGAAGCGCGTCCACCGCCGCCGCGGCGACGACGAGGGACCGTCGTCCTGGTCGGGCGGGTCGAGGGTGGCGGTGCCGCTCATCCGTTCGCCAACGCTCCCCGGCCGAGGTAGGCGGCGTCCTCGCCGAGCTCGGCCTCGATGCGCAGGAGCTGGTTGTACTTCGCGACCCGGTCGCTCCGAGCGGGTGCGCCGGTCTTGATCTGGCCGCAGTTGGTGGCGACGGCGAGGTCGGCGATCGTGACGTCCTCGGTCTCACCCGAACGATGCGACATCACGCTCGTGTAGGCGGACCGCGTCGCGAGGCCGACGGTGTCGAGGGTCTCGCTCAGCGAGCCGATCTGGTTGACCTTCACGAGGATGGAGTTCGCCACGCCCGACTCGATGCCCCGCCCGAGTCGATCGACGTTGGTGACGAAGAGGTCGTCGCCGACCAGCTGGACGCGGTCACCGAGCGAGGCGGTGTGGAGCGCCCACCCGTCCCAGTCCTCCTCGGCCATGCCGTCCTCGATCGACACGATCGGATACCGGTCGCAGAGATCGACGAGGAGGTCGGCCATCTCCTGCGGGCTGAGCGTGCGGCCCTCGCCGGCGAGCACGTAGTTCCCGTCCTCGTGGAACTCGGTGGAGGCGACGTCGGTGGCCAGCGCCATGTCGTCACCGGGACGGAGTCCGGCGCGCTCGATCGCCTCGACGAGGAGCTGGAGCGCCTCCTCGTTGGATCCGAGGTTCGGCGCGAAGCCGCCCTCGTCACCGATGGCCGTGGCGAGGTCTCGATCGCCGAGGATCGCCTTGAGGTGATGGTAGGTCTCGACGCCCCAGCGGAGCCCTTCGGAGAACGACGCCGCGCCCACCGGCATCAGCATGAACTCCTGGAAGTCGATGTTGTTGTCGGCGTGCTCGCCGCCGTTGATGACGTTCATCATCGGGACGGGGAGCACGTGGGCGTTGGTGCCCCCGACGTAGCGATAGAGGGGCATCGCCGACTCGTCGGCTGCGGCCTTGGCGGTGGCCAACGAGACGCCGAGGATCGCGTTGGCACCGATGCGACCCTTGTTGTCGGTGCCGTCGAGGTCGAGCAGCAGCCGATCGACCGTGCGCTGCTCGAACGCATCGATGCCCTCGAGCACGTCGGCGATCTCGCCGTTGACGTGACCGACCGCCGTTGCGACGCCCTTGCCCATCCAGGTCTCGCCGCCGTCGCGCAGCTCGACCGCCTCGAACTGACCCGTGCTGGCCCCCGACGGGACGATCGCGCGCCCGGCAGCGCCCGAGGCGAGGACGACCTCGACCTCCACGGTGGGGTTGCCCCGGCTGTCGAGGACCTGTCGTCCGACGACGATGTCGATCGCGCTCATGGCGCCCATCGTGGCAGGTCGCCCGACCTCGGTGGAGCCACCTCCGCAGGGCTCAATCGGTGAGCGGACGCCACGTCCACGTCGTGGTGCGGACGAACGGCTCGCCCGGCTCGACGACGGGTGCACGCGCCGGGCCGACGAGGTTCACCGCGTCGGGCGGGGCGCTCTGGGGCTCGACGCAGAGCGTGTCGGCCGGCTCGTCGAACACGACGACACAGGGACAGTCGCTGTCGACCTCGAGCTCGAGCGCGCCCGGCCATCGGAGCAGGGGCGGACCGGCCAGACCTCCGAAGCAGTCGTCCCAGGGTCCCGCGGGCACGGCGACGGTGCGACCGGTGGGGATGCCCTCGTCGTCGCGCTCGAACACGAACCCCGGCCGCCAGACGAGCTCGACCGGTCGGCCGTCGTCGAGCCGACGACGGAACCACGGGTGCCAACCGACGGCGACGGGCATGGGCTCGGCGGCGTGGACCTCCAGCGACTGGTGGAGCCGGTCGGGGGCGAGCTCCCAGCGGGCGATGACGTGCCCGGCGAAGGGCCATCGGTCGTCGAGCTCGCAGCGCAGCGTCGAGTCGTCGATCACCTCCCACGGACGGTCGAGCACCGTGCCGTGGATGGCGTGGGCACCCAGGTTGACCGGCACCCGGTGCTCGACGCCGTCGAAGGTGAACCGGCCCCGACGGATGCGGCCCGCCCAGGGCACCATCAGGAACGAGCCACCCGTTCGCGGCGCGTCCCGCCCGCCCGGTGCCGCCAGCAGCTCGCGACCTGCGACTCGCAACGAGGCGATCTTGCCGCCGACGTCGGGCAGCACGACCAGCTCGACGTCGCCGGCGGTCGAGCGCAGCTCGGCGGTCACGCCGTCGCGCCACCCTCGACGGAGCGGACGTGGTCGGCGAGCCGACCGGTCGCAGTGCGCAACGCGACCTCGGGGTCGATGTCGGCGGTCGCGGCGAGCGCGACGACGGACAGGAGCAGCTCACCGAGGCGTTCCTCGTCGAGCGTGTCGGGGTCGCGGAGCGCCGACAGCTCCACCTGCAAACCCCCGAGGATCGTCGGCGGGTCGGGGGCGTCGAGCCCGACCCGGGCGCCCTTGCGGAGCACCTTCGCCGCCCGCTGCAGAGCAGGGAGAGCCACCGGGATGCCGTCGAGGATGCTGTCGCGCTGCTTCTCCTGGCGCTTGAGGTGCTCCCAGTTGCGGACGAGCTCGGCGTCGGACTCGACGACCGCGTCGCCGAAGACGTGCGGGTGCCGGGCCCACAACTTGTCATGGATGCCACGGGCCACGTCACTCAGGTCGAACGCCCCGGTCTCGGCGGCCAGCACCGAGTGGATCATCACCTGGAACAGCAGGTCGCCCAGCTCCTCCTCGAGGTGGTCCAGCTGCGCGGGAGCCGGTTCGTCGGGATCGAGCCCGTCGATGGCCTCCAGGGTCTCGTGGGCCTCCTCGAGCAGGTGCTCGCGC
>JBCCTY010000236.1:0-6492 GCA_039197885.1 Actinomycetota bacterium
CACGACGGCGGCCCGTCGCTTCGGCGGCAGCGCGGCGATCGCATCGAGCATCTCGTCGGCGCCGAGCTCGACGGACGCGAGCGGCGTCTCACTGCGGCGGGCCGAGCGCTCGCGCTTGCGACGACGCAGCTCGTTCCGGCACCCGTTGACGACCGAGGTGCGCAGGTAGGCCCCGGGGCGATCGACGCGACGCCACCGCTGGTGGAGCTTGACGAAGGCGTCCTGCACCAACTCCTCGGCCACGTCGAGCTCGTCGACGAGCAGGACGGCGAGGCGGACCATCGGCTGGTACTCGGCGAGGAAGACCTCTTCGAAGGAGCGGCGAGCGTCGAAGGCGGCGTCGTCGACCGGCGCGAGCGTGAACGAGTCATCGTCCTGCCGCTCCTGGTCGAGCTGCTCGCCCACCGTCGGTCCTTCGCTCCGGAGATCGCCGTGCCCGAGGGTGATGGTACCGCCACCAACCGACTTCGTCGCATCGCCCCTCGCGCCCACCGCGTCGGTTGGTGAGCGGACGGACGCGGCCCGTGGGCTAGCCTGGCGAACGCATGTTCGTCGATACCACCACCACCCCACCGGCCGCTGAGGCACCGCACCTCGCCGGGCTCGACGATGACCAGCTCAGGGCGGTGACCCACGGCGCCGGACCGCTCCTCATCGTCGCCGGAGCCGGTACGGGCAAGACCCGCACGCTGACCGCCCGGTTGGCCCACCTCCTGACCACGGGCGTCCCCGCCGACCGGATCCTCCTCCTCACCTTCAGCCGCCGCGCCGCGGCAGAGCTCGTCGAGCGAGCCGGGCAGATGGCCGGCGCCGGCGAGCGGGTCCGTGGTGGGACGTTCCACGCCACGGCCACGTGGATCCTGAGAGAACACGGCTCGGCGGTCGGCGTGAACCCGAACTTCACGGTGCTCGACGCGGGCGACGCGGTCGACCTGATCGGCGTCGTCCGCACCGAGCTCGGCCTCGCCGAGCGCGGTCGCCGGTTCCCGACCAAGGACACGATCGCCGCCATCGCCGGACGGGTGGCGACGTCGCTCCAACCGCTGTCCGACACCGTCCGCCGCCACTTCCCCTGGTGCGAGGACCACCTCGACGACCTCCGTGCCGTGCTCGCCGCCACGGCGCAGCGCAAGCGTCGCCTCGGCGTGCTCGACTTCGACGACCTCCTGCTGCACTGGCGTGCGCTCCTCGCCACCCCGGCGGGGGCCGCCGTCGTCGAGCGCTTCGACCACCTCCTGGTCGACGAGTACCAGGACACCTCCCCCGTCCAGGCCGACGTGCTCGAGGCGATGGCCGGCGAGCGGCGCTCCATCACCGTCGTCGGCGACGACGCGCAGGCGATCTACGGCTTCCGGGCGGCGACGGCCGAGAACCTCCGTCGCTTCCCCGAGCGCTTCCCCGGGACCACCGTCGTCACCCTCGAGCGCAACTTCCGCTCGACCCAACCCCTCCTCGACGCGGCCAACGAGGTCCTGGCCGCCGGGGCGACGGCGTTCGAGCGGCGCCTCGTCGCCGACCGGACCGGGGGTTCACGACCGACGCTCACGACCTGCCTCGACGAGGGCGCTCAGGCCCGGTGGGTCTGCGACCGCGTCCTGGCCGAGCGCGAGGCCGGGATGCCGCTGCGCGACCAGGCGGTGCTCGTGCGGGCGGCCCACCACTCGGCCGGGCTCGAGCTCGAGCTCGCCGCCCGCGACATCCCCTTCGTGAAGTTCGGGGGGCTCCGCTTCGTCGAGTCGGCCCACGTGAAGGACCTGGTCGCCACGCTGCGGGTGTTGGAGAACCCGGCCGACGAGTTGGCCTGGCACCGCATGCTGCGCCTGCTCGACGGTGTCGGGCCCGCCACCGTGCGACGGGCCTGCGACGAGCTCGGCGTGGGCGCCGACGACCTCGATCCCGACGAGGCCCTCCGGCGCTTCTGCGCCGGCGAACCCGAGCTGCCGGCCGCGGCGGTCGACGAGGCCGCCGAGTTGCGGGCCGCGCTCGCCGATGGTCGCACCCTCGTCTCACCCGCCACCCAGATCGACCGCCTGCTCGGCTTCTTCGAGCGGGTCATGCCCCGGGTCCACGACGCCGCACCGACCCGCATCGCCGATCTCCACCAGCTCGCCGAGCTCGCCGGCGCCGCCCCCACCCGGGCCCGGTTCCTGGCCGACCTCGTGCTCGACCCGCCCTCGTCCACGAGCGAGTTGGCCGGCCCGCCCCACCTCGACGACGACTGGTTGACCATCTCGACCATCCACTCGGCCAAGGGGCTCGAGTGGCGCGCCGTCCACCTCCTCCACGCGGCCGACGGCTGCCTGCCGTCCGACATGGCACTGGGCGAGCCCGACGGCCTCGACGAGGAGCGACGCCTGCTCTACGTCGCGCTCACCCGAGCCCGCGACCGACTCCACGTCACCTATCCCGTGCACTTCCACATCCACCGCTTCGGACGCGACGACCGGCACGCCCACGGCCAGCTGAGCCGGTTCCTCCAACCGATCCGCCACCACTTCGACGACGACGTCGCCGGGGCCCCCGGCCACGACGAGGCGCTGGGTGGCGTCGCCGACGACGTCGACCCGGTGGGCGACCTGCTCGGGTCGCTCTGGGAGGCCTGAATCGGGGAAGCTGCCGTCATGACACCGGCGATCCTGGCGCTCGAACGGGCCGGGGTCACCCACCGGACCCTCGACTACGAGCACGACCCCGACGCACCGGCCTACGGCACCGAGGCGGTCGAGGCGCTCGGACTCGACCCGGCGGCGGTCCACAAGACCCTCGTCGTGGTGCTCGCCGACGGTCGACACGCGGTGGCGGTGGTGCCGGTGGCCGCCCAACTCGACCTGAAGGCCTGCGCTCGTGCCCTCGGCGCGAAGCGAGCCTCGCTCGCGGAGGTGGCCGACGCCGAACGCCTGACCGGCTACGTCGTGGGAGGCATCTCCCCACTCGGTCAGCGCCGCCGCCTCCCCACCGTCGTCGACGAGGGGATCATGGCGCTCGACGAGGTCTTCGTGAGCGCCGGCCGACGGGGCCTGGAGGTGGCCCTCGCGCCGGACGCCCTCCTCGCCGCCGTCGACGCCACCACCGCCCCGCTCACCGCATGACCGTGCTCGACCACCTGCTCGCCGACCTCGGCCTCCACGATGTCGAGGTGGCGACCGCCGGCCCGCGCCACGTGCTGCCCTCCCCGTTCGACGTCACCGAGCTCGCAGCGGCATCGATCGGTGCCGCGACGGCCGGCATCGCCGCGCTCCACGGCCTCCGCCACGGCGAGACGGCACCGCGGGTCGCCGTCGATCGACGCCACGCCGCTGTCGCGTTCCGGAGCGAGCGCCACCTCCGCATCGACGGCGGAGCGCCCACGTTGTGGGATCCCCTGAGCGGCCACCACCGAGCGGCCGACGGCCGGTGGGTGCAGCTCCACGCCAACTTCCCCCACCACCGCGACGGCATCCTCGACCACCTGGGTGTCGACGCCACCCGCGAGGCGGTGGGTCGTGCGATCGCCGGGCGCGACGCCTTCGAGCTCGAGGCGGAGCTCGTCGGACGCGGCCTGGTCTGCGCCGCGATGCGCTCACTCGACGAGTGGGACCACCACCCCCACGGACGGGCCCGCTCGGCCGAGCCACCGGTGCTCATCGAGCGCCTCGACGATGCGCCGGTCCCGGCGCTGGGCCCGACCGCCCGCCCGCTCGGCGGCGTTCGGGTGCTCGACCTCACCCGGGTGATCGCCGGCCCCGTCGCCTCCCGGACCCTCGCTGCCCACGGCGCCGACGTGCTGCGCATCACGTCGCCCCGGCTCCCCGTCGTCACGGCCGTCGAGCCCGACACCACGCTCGGCAAGCGGTCGGCCCACCTCGATCTCGACGAGCCGAGCGGCCGCTCCGCCCTCCACCGGCTCGTCGACGAGGCCGACGTGTTCGTGCAGTCGTACCGCCCCGGTGCGCTCGCGGCGCGCGGGTTCGGTGCCCCCGAGCTCGCCCGGCGCCGGCCCGGCATCGTCCACGTCTCGGTGTCGGCGTTCGGCACCACCGGTCCCTGGGGCGGTCGTCGGGGCTTCGACTCGATCTGCCAGACCGCCACCGGCATCGCCCACGAGGGCGGTCGCCCCGACGGCGACGGCGCCCCCCGTCCCCTGCCCTGTCAGGCGCTCGACCACGCCACCGGGTTCCTCGCCGCCGCCGGCGCGGCCGTCGCGCTCACCCGACGCGAGCGCGACGGCGGGAGCTGGGCGGTCACGGTGTCGCTCCAACGCACCCGCGACCTGCTCGTCTCGCTGGGCGTCGACCACGAGGCGAGCGACGGCGTCGTCGCTCCCGGGCACGACGACGTCGGCGACCTCCTCGACCACCGTGACACGGGCATCGGCACCGTGACCCACGTCCGACCTCCGGGCGAGATCGACGGCTCGCCCGCTCGCTGGGATCGCGGTCCGGCCGCAGCTGGTACGCACGCGCCAACCTGGTAGTGCAGACATGCCACGACTTCTCACGCCGAGTGGTGCACACTGCACGGGTCGGGCACCCATGGCGGTCGCCGTTCACCGTCCGATCCCCTGACGGACGATTTCCCGTCGAATGGTGCATCCGCCCACGGCGCTCCCGACGAAGCAACGACAACTCCCCGAAACACCCCCCATGAGGAGAGTCCCTGACATGATCCGCACCCGATCCCGTTCACTGCGCGTCCTCGCCGCCGCGGCGTCGCTGGCACTCGTGGCCGCCGCCTGCGGCGACGACGACGCCGACACCGAGGAGCCGACCACCGAGGAGACCGCCGCACCGGCCGCCGACGGCAACATCGTCGAGGTCGCCACGGCTGCCGGCGACTTCTCCACCCTCGTCGCCGCCGTCGACGCCGCCGGTCTGGTCGAGACCCTCTCGGGCGAGGGCCCGTTCACGGTCTTCGCCCCGACCGACGACGCCTTCGCCGCCCTCCCCGAGGGCCTGGTCGAGGCGCTCCTCGAGGACACGGAGACCCTCGGCGCCATCCTCACCTACCACGTGGTCGCCGGCGAGGTCCTCGCCGCCGACGTGGTCGAGCTCACCGAGGCCGAGACGGTCAACGGCGAGAGCGTCGCCATCACCGTCACCGACGACGGTGGCGTCATGGTCGACGACGCGAACGTGGTCCAGACCGACATCGGCGCCACCAACGGCGTCATCCACGTCATCGACGCCGTCATCATCCCCGAGGGTGTCGTGCTGCCGGACCACGGCGGCGACGACATGGAGGAGATGGACGAGGAGATGTCGGACGAGGAGATGACCGACGAGGAGATGACCGACGACACCGAGGCCGCTGACGCCGGCCCGGGCACCATCGTCGACGTCGCCGCCGCAGCGGGCAGCTTCGAGACCCTCCTGGCCGCCGCCGAGGCCGCCGGTCTGGTCGACACCCTCACCGGTGAGGGCCCGCTGACCGTCTTCGCTCCGACCGACGACGCCTTCGCCGCCCTCCCCGAGGGCACCGTCGAGGGCCTGCTCGAGGACCCGGAGACGCTGGCCTCGATCCTCACCCTCCACGTGGTCGCCGGAGCGGTCCCCGCCGCCGACGTCGTCGGCCTCACCGAGGCCGCCACGGTCAACGGTGAGGTGCTGCCGGTGGTCGTCGACGGCGACACCGTCATGATCGGCACCGCGACGGTCGTCCAGACCGACATCGAGGCGTCGAACGGCATCATCCACGTCATCGACTCGGTGCTGCTGCCCTCCAGCTGAGCCACCGATCGACGCTCACCCCGGTGAGCGTGGTTCCCCCCGACAGCGACCCCCGGCCCTTCCCCCCAGGGCCGGGGGTCGTTGCGCGTCCCGGCGCGGGGATCACCCCAGCGCGGCGAGCTGGGCGCCGGCCGCTGCGACGTCGAAGAAGTCGCGCCACTCGGTGATCTTGCCGTCCTCGACGACGAAGACGCCCATGAGGTGGATGCCGATCGAGGCGTCCCCCTTGCGGAACCGGTCGGTGCGCTCGTTCATCACGACGCGGTCGTCGGCGACCTGGTGGTGCACCTCCCAGATCACCTCGTCGCAGCCGCCCAAGAAGGGCTCGAGGAACTGGCGGGTGGCGGCGGCGCCCTCGATGACGTTCATCCCGACGTTCTCGTAGCGGATGTCGTCGGCCAGGAGGGCGACGGCGGCGTCGAGGTCGACCCGCTCGCAGGCGGCGATGAAAGCGTTCACGGTCTCTTCGGCGGTCATGGGAGGAGCCTCCCACGTCGACGTCACCCGGCGGGCAGGCACCAGTCGATCGGGTCGAGCCCCGCCTCCTCGAGGGCGGCGTTGGCCCGTGAGAACGGTCGGGTGCCGAAGAACCCGTTGTGAGCCGACAGAGGTGACGGGTGGGGCGACTCGATCACCACGTGGCGGCGGCGATCGATCAGCGCCTTCTTCTTGCGGGCGTACCCGCCCCAGAGGATGAACACCACCGGATGATCCTTGGCGTCGACCGCCGAGATCACCTCGTCGGTGAAGGTCTCCCAGCCGCGCTTGGCGTGGGAGCCCGCCTGCC
>JBCCTY010000237.1:0-6449 GCA_039197885.1 Actinomycetota bacterium
GGTCAGCGTTCGGCGCGCTTGCGGGCCCGGTGATCGGCGGCGTGGGTCCGGCTCGCGCACCGGACGTCGTCGCAGAAGCGGCGGGAGTGGTTCCGGGTGCCGTCGTGGAAGAGATCGTCGCAGTCCGATGCGCCGCACCGGCCGAACCGGGCGGTGCCCGCGTCGCACAGCTCGAAGGCGAGCGCCATGCAGACGTCGCTCATCACCTGGTCGTCGAAACGCGCCGTGGTGGGCGTCCAGTGGAGGTGCGGTTCCACCCCGTCGTGAGCGAGGACCGAGGGGGTGATGGGCAGTTCCGTGAGCTGCTCGTTGACCCGGCGGATCGCGGCGTCGACATCGAGGTCGGGGAGCTCCTGAAGTAGAGATCCGAGTTCGAGGATGCGGTGCTCGAGTCGGTCGATCGACGCAGCCGAGGCCGATGACGCTCGGGCGAAGCCCCGCTCGGCGAGGGTCGTGCGGGTGTCGCCGACCGTGTCGCTCTCGGGTCGCAGCTGGTTGTGGAGGGCCACGGTCGCCTCGATGGTGAGGCGCAGCTCGGAGCGGGTGACCGACGTCAGCACGCACCGGAGCGTACCGGGCGCCGACCGCCGAATCGTCTTGCATCAGGGGCGTGGCGATGTTTCACTCCTGACGTACAGTCAGGATCGTTCTGATGTTTCGCTCCTGATGACTCTGGAGGTCTGCTCGTGTCCGTGCTCGTGCTGTTGCTCGTCGTCGCCAACGTGCTCGGCGTCGCCATGATCGTGCCGCAGGCCGTGCGGCTCCGGCGGGGCTCCTCGCTCGCCGGTGTGTCGGTGGTGTGGATTGGCCTCAGCGCGGCGTTGAACGGTTGGTGGCTCGTGTACGGCGTCGCCGCCTCGGTCTGGGGTGTGGTGCCGGTGTCGATCGGCGGCCTGGCGCTCTACGTCTGGATGCTGCGGGGCGCCGTGTCGATCGCTGGTGCCGTGGCCTGGCGGTCGGCAGCGCTGGGCGCGGCGATGCCGTCGACGACCGTCGCTCCCGTCGTGGTCGTCGGCGGGTGGGCGACCGCCGGGCTGGTGATCGGGCTCTGGTACGGCGTGCAGTTCGCTCCGGCGGCGTGGTCGGTGATCCGGTCGGTGCGTGTCGACGGCGTGTCGCCGGCGACCTGGCTGATGGCGTGGACCGAGGCCGTGATCTGGTTCGTCTACGGGCTCGACGTCGGCGACGGAGCGCTGCTCGTGGGTGGTGGTGGCGGGGCCGTGATGGCGACGGTCATCCTCGTGCGTCTCGCCACGGTCCGGGTGGCCGAGGCGCCGGCGCAGCCGTCGTCACGGCCGCGACGACGGAATGCCGACACCGTGAGCGCCTGAGCTCGTCGACCGCTCGGCCGTCAGTCCGAGCTGAGCTGGCGCAGCTCGGATCGGATCCGCTTTGCGCTCACCGGTCGTGCGGTGCCGAGCTGCTGGGCGAAGAGGCTCACCCGCAGCTCCTCGAGCATCCAGCGGACCCCGGCGATGGCCTCGCCCTGTCCGGCCGGGAGCCGCCGTTCCGTGCGATCGATCTCGGTGCCGAGCTCGGCGAGATCTCGGACGTGTTCGAGGTCGCGGCGCGGGGCCGTGCGCAACCGTTCGAGGCGGAGGTCGAGCGCGGCGAGGTAGCGGGGAAGGTGGGGGAGGTGGTGGACGCCGGCCCGTGCGAGGAAGCCGCTGCCGGTGAGGCGGTCGAGCTGGGCGCTGATGTCGATCACCGACGGGCGGAGCAGCGGATCGGTCAACGCCTCGAGCTGCTCACGGATCCGGCTCGCCGAGTCGAGCGCCGGCGCAGCGGTCGCCAGCAGCTCGACGGCCCGGTCAACGACGTCGGGTCGGACGGCGGCGAGGAGGTGCTCGAAGGCGTCGGCGTCCCAGGCCGGTCCACCGTGCTCGTCGACGAGCGCGTCCAGGGCGACGTCGACCGCGTCGTCGAGGACGTCGGTGAGGCGTCCGGTGACGCCTCGTGCGAGCTGGAGCTGGGTGGTGCGGTCGAGGTGGCCGGCGACGGCCTTGCGCGGCGACGGGAGGCCGAGGAGGAGCAGCCGGCGGGTGCCACGCCGCATGGCCTCGTCGCGGCTCGCCTCGTCGTCGAAGATGCCGACGCCGACGGAGGGGCCCTCGTCGACGAGCGCCGGGTAGCCGACCATGGCCCGGCCGCTGCGTTGGGCCTCGATGCGACGGGGGAGGTCGCCGATGGTCCAGGCCGCGAGACCGGTCCGCTCGATCGACCCGGCCGAGGCCGACAACGCCGAGCGGACGTCGCCACGGAGCTCGTGGCGGAGGACCTCGAGGTCCTTCGAGCGCAGGGCCGTCCCGTCGTCGCGGTCGACGCTGAAGGTCACCAGGAGGTGCTCGGGGACCTGCTCGGGCCGCCAGTCGTCGCCACCCACCACGGCGCCGGTCACCGAGGCCACGTAGCGACCGAGGGCGTCGAGCAGTGGCCCGTCGGCCGGCGAGGCCGAGCGTCCGAACTCCGCGGCCCGGTCGGCCATCGGGAGCAGGCGGCGTCGGATCGACTTGGGGAGCGAACGGAGCCACGCGACCACGAGCTCGTCTCGGAAGCCCGGCACCTGCCAGTCGAACCCCTCGGCTCGCACCTGGTTGAGCGCCTCGAGCGGGACGTGGACGGTGGCCCCGTCGCTCGGCGAGCCGGGGTCGAACTCGTACGTCATCGCCAGTGCGAGGTCTCCCTGGTGCCAGGCATCGGGGAAGTCGGCGGTGTCGAGCTCCTCGTCCGGGTCGAGCAGGTCGGCCTCGGTCAGCCGGAGGAGATCGGGATCGGCACCGACGTGGTCGCGCCACCAGCGGTCGAAGTCGCCCTGCGAGACCACTTCGTCGCCGATGCGCCGGTCGTAGAAGTCGAACAGCGCCTCGTCGGGAACCAGGTGGTGACCGCGTCGGGCGCGATCGGCGCGCTCGCGGGTCTCACGGAACAACTCGCGGTTCTCGTCGATCCGTCGGTGGGGGACCTCGGTCTCACCCTCGACCAGCGCGTGGTGGATGTAGAGGTCGCGGGCCAGTCGACGATCGACCCGCCCGTAGCCCACCTTCCGAGCGGCGACGACGGGGAGACCGAAGAGCGTCACCCGCTCGTCGGTGACGGCACTGCCTCGCTTCGGATCCCAGGTCGGGTCGCCGTAGCTCCGCCGGACGAGGTGCTCACCGACGTCCTCAGCCCACTCGGGCTGGATCGGCGCGGCGATCTGGCCCCAGAGCCGGTTGGTCTCGACCAGCTCGCCGACCATCACCCACTTCGGTCGGACCGACGCCAACGACGAACGGCGGCCGAGCGAGAACCGTGCGTTGCGGGCGCCCCGATAGTCACGGGACTCACCATCGAGCACCCCGATCTGGGAGAGGAGCCCGGCCAGCAGCGACCGATGGATGGCGTCGGCGTCCTCGGGTGCGGACGAACGTCGCAGGTCGAGGTCGGCGGTCACGCGGCGGAGCTGACGTTCGAGGTCCTGCCACTCGCGCACCCGCAGGAAGTGGAGGTGCTCCGCCCTGCATCGCCGCCGGAACTGGTTGCCCGACATCGAACGCTGCTGTTCCCGCAGGTGGTCCCACAGCCGGAGGTAGGCCAGGAAGTCCGAGCCGTCTCCGTCGAAGCGCCGATGCAGCTCGGCCGCCTCGCCCGCACGGTCGGCGGGGCGCTCGCGCGGGTCCTGGATCGACAGGCCCGTGGCGATGATCAGCACCTCGCGCAGGCAACCCTCGCGTCCGGCCTCGATCACCATCCGCCCGAGTCGCGGATCGAGGGGGAGGCGGGCCAGGGTGCGGCCGAGGCCCGTGATGCGCCGACGGTGGTCGCGCTCGTCGGGGTCGAAGGCGCCGAGCTCCTCGAGGAGGCGTACGGCGTCGGTGACCGCTCGGCCGTCCGGGGGGTCGACGAAGGGGAACTCCCCGACCTCGCCGAGCTTGAGCGAGGCCATCTGGAGCACGACCGAGGCGAGGTTGGTCCGCAGGATCTCGGGCTCGGTGAAGTCGGGTCGGGCCGCGAAGTCGTCCTCGTCGTACAACCGGATGCAGGTGCCGGGAGCGATCCGCCCGCACCGACCGGCCCGCTGGTCGGCCGACGCCTTCGAGATCGGCTCGATCGGGAGGCGCTGCACCTTCAGCCGTCGGCTGTAGCGGGAGATGCGGGCGGTGCCGGTGTCGACGACGTACTCGATGCCGGGCACGGTGAGCGAGGTCTCGGCGACGTTGGTCGACACGACGATCCGTCGACCCCGGTGCGACCGGAAGATCCGGTGTTGCTCGTTGGCCGACAGCCGGGCGTAGAGCGGGAGGATCTCGGTGTTCGGCAGGTCCATCCGGCGGAGGTGCTCGGCGGCATCGTGGATCTCGCGCTCGCCGCTGCAGAACACGAGGATGTCGCCACTGCCCTCGGTCCACAGCTCGGTGACGGCGTCGCCGATCGCCTGGACCTGGTCGCGGTCGTCGTCCTCACCGAAGGGCCGGTACCGGATCTCCACCGGGTGGGTCCGGCCCGTCACCTCGATCACCGGCGCATCGAAGTGCTCGGCGAACCGTTCCGTGTCGATCGTCGCCGAGGTGACGACGAGCTGCAGGTCGCGTCGACGGGGGAGCAGTCGGTGGAGGTAGCCGAGGAGGAAGTCGATGTTGAGGCTCCGCTCGTGGGCCTCGTCGATGATGATCGAGTCGTAGCGACGCAGCATCGGATCGTGCTGGATCTCGGCCAACAGGATGCCGTCGGTCATGACCTTGACGAGCGTGTCGTCACCGACGTGGTCGGCGAAGCGGACCGAGTAGCCGACGGTCGTCCCGAGCTCGACCCCGACCTCGGTGGCGATCCGCTCGGCGACCGAACGGGCGGCGAGGCGGCGGGGCTGGGTGTGACCGATCATGCCGCGGACGCCACGGCCGCTCTCGAGGCAGAGCTTGGGCAGCTGGGTGCTCTTGCCCGACCCGGTCTCGCCGGCGATGACGACGACCTGGTGCTCGCGGAGCGCCGCCAGGAGGTCGTCGCGGCGCCCGGTGATGGGGAGCTCGGCCGGGTAGGTGAGGTCGGGGACCGATGCCCGGCGGTCTTCCAACCGGGCCTCGGCCGCCTCCACCCCTGCGAGGACCTCGTCGTCCACGACGCCGCGGCGATCGAGCCGGCGGCGGAGTTGATGGGCGTCGCGGACCATCAGCGGACCGAGCCGGCGACGGACCTCCCCGACGGAGGGCGATGTCGATCGATCGGCGCGACCCGCGGCGGGCACGTCAGCCGGCGAGGTGGGCGCGGACCGCTGCGGCGACCGCCTTGCCCTCGGCGCGGCCCGCCACCTTCGGCTGGACGGCCTTCATGGCCGGCCCCATCTGGGAGGCGTCGGTGATGCCCTCGGCATCGAGGACCTCGGCGACCAGGGCGGCGAGCTCGTCGTCGCCGAGCTGCTGCGGGAGGTAGACGGCGAGCACCTCGCGCTCGGCGAGCTCGGATGCGGCTTGTTCGTCGCGCCCGGCTTCGGCGTAGGCCTCGGCGGCCTCGGAGCGCTGCTTGGCCAGTCGACGTACGACGCCCTCGACGTCGTCGTCGTCGAGCTCGCGTGCGGCGTCGCCCGCCACCTTCTCCTCGCCGATCGCGGCGATCAACATCCGGAGCGCGCTGGTGCGGCCCTTGTCGCGCTCGCGCATGGCGGTGGTGAGGTCGGCACGGATGCGGTCCTCGAGGCTCACGGTCGTTCCCTTCCCGATCGGACGGATCGAGGGTACTGCCGGGTCGCCGCTCGACCGAGGGAGTTCGGCCCCGTCACTGCCTCCGGAGGAAGCCGACGACCCGCAGCACGTCGCTGGGCGTGAGCCGGCCGACCGGGCCCGTCGCGTAGACCGCGGTCGCGATGGTGCCGTCGGGCCGGACCAGGAACCCGGTCGAGTGCAGGAACGTACGGTCACCGGTCTGGATGAGCGCCCCCGTGGACTCGGCGACGGCGTGAGCGTCGAGCTCGGCGTACATCGGGAACCCGACGCGGAGGCCGGCCTTGAGGTCGGCGGTCTCCTCGAGGCTGTCGACCGAGCCGGCGATGACCTTGATCTCGGCGTCGATCATCGGGATGGCGTGCGTGGCGAAGTCAACCAACTGTTGACGGCAGTACGGTCACCAGTGGCCCCGGTAGAGCTGGATCACCGCCCACGTGCCGGCCACCGAGGCGACGAGGTCGACCTCGTCGCCGTCGGCGTCGCGGCCCAGGATCGGTGGGAGGGCGGAGCCCGTCTCGAGCGGCGTGGTCATGCGGTCCTCCGTCTGGGGGATCGGTCTCGTCGGAAGACTAGGTTCGCGTGCAGGGGAGGGGAACCGATGCTCACGACGTACCCGCTGTTCCAGCAGGCCTACCTGGTGAACGACCTGCAGACATCGATCCACGAGTGGACCGAGCTCTTCGGCGCCGGGCCGTTCGTGGTGACCGAACACCACCGGACCGACACGTTCACCTACCGGGGCACCGACCACGA
>JBCCTY010000238.1:0-6415 GCA_039197885.1 Actinomycetota bacterium
CGCCGAAGTCGAGGACCGGCGCGTCGCCGCGCGTCGACACGAACTTCACTCGTCGGCCCCGATGACCCGGATCGGCGCGCCGATGCCGATGACGGCGTCGAGTCGGCCGACCTCGTCGAGGGTGCTCTGGAGGTCGGCCTCGCGAGCGAGGTGGGTGATGAAGACCAGGTGCGCCTCGCCGTGGCGCCCGGCCTGCTCCATGGAGCGGATCGACACGCCGTGGCGGCCGAACACCCCGGCCACCTCGGCGAGCACGCCCGGTCGGTCGTGCACGTCGAGGGGGACGTAGAACGCCGACTCGGTCTCGTCGATCGGGCGGACGGTGACCGCTCGCAGGGGCCCCGTGGCCGAGCTGGTGCCCTGGCGGAGGTTGATGGCCGCCGCCAGGACGTCGCCCAGGACGGCGGATGCCGTCGGGTGGCCGCCGGCACCGCGCCCGTAGAGCATCAGCTCGCCGACCGCGTCACCCTCGACGAACACCGCGTTGAAGCTGTCGCGGACCGAGGCGAGGGGGTGGGTCGTCGGCACCATCGTCGGGTGGACCCGCGCCGCCACCTCACCGTCGACCTCCTCGACGATGGCGAGCAGCTTGATGACGTGCTGCATCCGGTCGGCGGCCTCGATGTCGGCCACGCCGAGCTGGGAGATGCCCTCGGTGTGCACGTCACCCTGCACCACGTGGGCGCCGAACGCGATCATCGCCAGGATCGCCGCCTTGGCCCCGGCGTCGTGTCCCTCGACGTCGGCGGTCGGATCGGCTTCGGCGTAGCCGAGCTGTTGCGCCTCACTGAGGGTCGCGCCGTAGTCGGCCCCCTCTTCGGTCATCTTCGTGAGGATGAAGTTCGTGGTGCCGTTGACGATGCCCAGCATCCGACGGATGCGCTCACCAGCCAGCGACTCGCGCAACGCTCGCAGGAGCGGGATGCCGCCGGCGACCGCGGCTTCGTACAGGAGGTCGACTCCTGCGTCGCCGGCGATCTCGGCCAGCTCGGGGCCCACGTTGGCGATGAGGTCCTTGTTGCCGGTGACCACCGGCTTGCCGTTCCGCAGCGCGTCGGCGATGAGGGTGCGGGCCGGCTCGATGCCACCGATCAGCTCGACGACGAGGTCGACATCGGGGTCGGTGACCACGCTGTGGGCATCGCGGGTGAGCACGCCCTCGGCGAGGTCGACGTCGCGGTGAGCGGTGAGGTTGCGGACCGCCACGCGCTCCACGCTCAGGTCGAGGCCGGTCCGGGCCCGGATGGCGTCGCGCTCGGCGCCGACGATCGAGACGAGGGCGGATCCGACGGTCCCGCACCCCAGCAGACCGATGCGGATCGGCTGCTTCGCGGCGCCGTCCGGTGGCCCGGGCCCCCGCTCCGCCTCAGACATCGCACCTCACCAGGTCGTCGTAGGTCTCGCGGCGCACGACGAGTCGGGCCTCACCGTCGCGGACGAACACCGCCGCCGGCCGTCGGATCTTGTTGTAGTTCGAGCCCATCGACAGGCCGTAGGCACCGGTGACGGGTGTCGCGACGACGTCGCCCACGGCGAGGTCGGTGGGCACGGCGGCCGCGTCGATGAGCACGTCGCCCGACTCGCAGTGCTTGCCGACGAGCCGCACGACGCGCTCCCGTTCGGCCCGGACGTCACGGGGGAGGAACGACTCGTAGCCGCTGCCGTACAGCACGGGACGGGGGTTGTCGCTCATCCCGCCGTCGACGGCGACGTAGGTGCGGACCCCCGGGATGTCCTTGATCGTGCCGACGGTGTAGAGCGTCACCGCCGACGCTGCCGCGATCGCCCGACCGGGCTCGGCCCACAGCTCGGCGCGGAGGCCGTTGGCCTCTGCCGCCCGGCGGATGACGCCCGCCCACGCGCTGATCGTCGCCGACTCCTCGCCGTCGACGTAGGCGACGCCGAGCCCGCCGCCGACCGACAGCTCGGGAAGGTCGAAGGGAGCGGCGAACGCGGCCACGACCTCCATCGCCTCGGTGTAGGACTCGACGCGGAAGACCTGGCTGCCGATGTGGCAATGGAGCCCGACGAGGTCGAGGGCGGTCGAGTCGGCGACCCGCTGCACGGCGCGCTTCGCATCGCCGCTGCGGACGCCGAACCCGAACTTCGAGTCGTCCTGGCCGGTGCGCACGAACTCGTGGGTGTGGGCCTCCACGCCCGGGGTGATGCGCACGTGGACCCTCGGCACCGGGTGGCCGGCCGCGACCAGCGCCTCGATGCGCTCGATCTCCTCGAAGGAGTCGACGACGAGGCGTCCGACCCCGGCATCGAGTGCCTCGGCGAGCTCGGCCTCGGACTTGTTGTTGCCGTGCATCACGAGGCGGTCGGCCGGGACCCCGGCCCGCAGGGCGACGAACAACTCGCCACCGGTCGCGACGTCGAGGCGCATGCCCTCCTCGTGGACGAGCTGCGCCATCGCGGTGCAGAGGAACGCCTTCGTGGCGTAGACGGCCGAGTCGCCGAAGGCCTCGACCGCCTCGCGGCAGCGGGCTCGCAGGTGGGCCTCGTCGTAGACGAAGAGCGGCGTGCCGTGCTCGGCGGCGAGGTCGAGCACGTCGCAACCGCCGATGGCCAGCCGCCCGTCGGCGCCGATCGTTGCGGTGTCGGGGAGGAGGTTCGGCGGCAGCGGGCCCGCCATCACATCTCCTCCGGCGCCGAGACGCCGAGCAGGTCGAGCCCGATGGCGAGCCCGATGCGCGACACCTCGACCAGCCACAGCCGGGCGTTGGTGAGCTCGACGGGGATGTCGTCGCCGACCACGTAGCAGTCGTGGAAGAAGCCATGGAACGCAGCGGCGAGCTCGCGCACCCAGGTGGTGATCTTGTGCGGTGCCCGCTCGCGGGCGGCGACGGCGAGCAGCTCCGGGAACGCCGACAGCGATCGCAGCACGTCGAGCTCGCGCTCGTGGGTGAGCACGCCGAGGTCGACCTGGTCGAGCGGCGGGCGCTCGAACCCCTTGCCCCGGGCGTTGCGCTCGATCGACCTGGCCCGGGCGTGGGCCATCTGGACGTAGAAGACCGGGTTGTCCATCGTCCGCGCCGTGATGGCGTCGAGATCGATGGTCTGGCGGGTGTCGGTGGACTGGACGAGGTAGGTGAACCGCACGGCATCGGAGCCGACCGCGTCGAGCAGCTCGTCGATGGTGACCATCTCGCCGGTCCGTCCCGACATCGGCACCGGCTCACCGTCTCGTTCGAGGTCGACGAGCTGGGTGACCTGGATCTCGAGCTCGTCGGGGTCGTGGCCGAGCGCAGCGATGGCCGCCTTCAACCGGGCGACGTAGCCGTGGTGGTCGGCGCCCCAGACGTTGAGCAGCAGCTCGAAGCCACGAGCGAACTTGTCGCGGTGGTAGGCGATGTCGGGGAGCAGGTAGGTGTACTCGCCGTCGGACTTGACGAGCACGCGGTCCTTGTCGTCGCCGTGGTCGGTCGAGCGGAGCCACACCGCACCGTCGTCGTCGAAGACCACGCCGCGGTCGCGCAGGTCCTCGAGCGTCGTGGCGATGGCGCCCGAGTCGACCATCGAGCGCTCGCTGAACCAGGTGTCGAACGAGATGCCGAGTCGCTCCATCGTGGCCTGGTGATCGCGCAGCGCACGGGCGTAGCCCCACTCGAGGGGATCGGCGTCGTCGGGCATCTCGGCGGCCCACTCCGACACGTAGGCGCCGAGGTAGCCGTCGTCGGGTGGCTGCTCGCCGCGCTTGCGGGCGGCGAGCGAGGCGGCGTAGAGCTGCATCTGGGTGCCGCGATCGTTGAGGTAGTACTCCCGCGACACGTCGTGACCGGTGCGCTCCAGGAGCCGGGCCACGCTGTCGCCGACGCAGGCACCGCGTGCGTGGCCGGCGTGGGGCGGCTTGTTCGGGTTGGCCGAGACGAACTCGACGTTGACCCGTCGGCCACCGCCGAGGTCGGTGCGGCCGTAGTCCTTCTCGCCCTCCGCGACGACGTCGGTCAGCACGTCGTGGAGCCACGTCGGGGCGAGGCGGAAGTTGACGAAGCCCGGGCCGGCGATCTCGACGTCCTCGACGTGGGGCAGCGCGGCAGTGGTCAGAGCGTCGGCGACCTGCTGGGCCAGCTCGCGGGGGTTGCGGCCGGCCCGCTTCGCCGAGGCGAGCGCGGCATTGGTCGACCAGTCGCCGTGCTCTCGCCGCGCCGGGCGCTCGATCCCGACCTCGGTCGGCGGTTCGACACCGAGCGAGCGCAGTGCGTCCGCGACGGCGTCGGCCAGCGTGTCGGCGATCACGGGGCCCTCCAGCGGGGTCGTCAGGGGAACCCACAGCTTACGGGCCGAGGTCCTCCGGGCCCGAATGGCTATCGTCGCTTCCGACGGACACCGACGTCATCTACCCTCGTCGGTCCTCGCCCCTGTAGCTCAGCGGATAGAGCAGTGGCCTCCGGAGCCATGTGCGCAGGTTCGATTCCTGCCAGGGGCGCTCCTTCCGGTGGCCGACCGATCGACCGGTCACGATGTGGTCGCCCGCTCCTCGATCCAGGCTGTGATCCGAGCCCGCCACCGCTGCTTCCTCCGCCGTCCCATCAGCGCGGTCGGGCGCAACGGCACCTCACGTCCGTCGGCCAGGGTCACCGCCAGCCCCTCGACGGTCCCGCCCAGCAGTGGCACCGGGCCACGGTCGACGCTGACTGCCTCGTCACGCGGCCACCGTCGGCGCCAGATCAGGCTCCCCTCGACCAGTTCGGACTCTTCGAGGCGGACGAAGGAGGTCAGGCCGTTCACCGCGATCAGCAGCGCACCGACGAAGACGAACGAGAAGATGGCAATGCCGATCGGATCCTGCCGCGCTCCGCTGACCAGGACGATCGGGACGAGAACGACCCAGAACACGCCCGCCATGGCGTACCCACTTCCCGAGGCGAGGATCGAACCGATGTCACGACGCAGCGCCACGGCGTCACGCCTCATCGGCAACGCATCGATCTCGGGCACTCGGCTCCCAGGTCAGTTGACCGCCGACTCGTGGCCCTCCCAGTACGGCGCT
Organism: Actinomycetota bacterium; assembly: GCA_039197885.1. Classification (GTDB taxonomy): domain Bacteria; phylum Actinomycetota; class Acidimicrobiia; order Acidimicrobiales; family Poriferisodalaceae; genus JBCBSZ01. The sequence goes on from JBCCTY010000238.1 coordinate 4,997, forward strand.
CGCAGGTCGCGCTTGAGGACCTTCATCGCACCCGACAACGGGAGCGGCTCGGAGCGGAAGTCGACCGATTTGGGCACCTTGTAGCCGGCGATCCGCTCCCGGGCGTGCTCGATGAGCTCGTCCGGCGACGCCTCGACGCCCTCGTTCGGGACGACGATGGCGTGGACGGCCTCGCCCCACTTCTCGTCCGGGATGCCGATCACCGCGACCTGGGCGACCGCCGGGTGGGTGGAGAGGGCGTTCTCGACCTCGATCGAGTACACGTTCTCGCCCCCGGTGACGATCATGTCCTTCACCCGGTCGACGAGGAACAGGTAGCCCTCCTCGTCGAGGTAGCCGGCGTCACCGGTGTGGTACCAGCCACCGGCGAGCGAGGCGGCGGTCTGCTCCGGCTTGTTCCAGTACTCACGCATGATCGAACCGGACCGGAGCCACACCTCCCCCGTCTGGCCCGTCGGCACCGGCTCGCCGGCGTCGTCGCGGATCGAGAACTGCGAGCCGTAGACCGGCCGGCCGGCCGAGCGAAGTCGGGGGCTCCCGGGAACGTGGTCCGACGGCAGGAGGAACGACGCCGTCGACGCCGCCTCGGTCATCCCGTAGCCGTTGATGAAGTCGAGGTCGGGCAGGTCCGACATCAGTCGGTCGAGGGTCGCGGCCGGCATCGGCGAGGCGCCGTAGACGAGGAGGTCGAGGCTGGCGAGCTTCTCCGGCGCGTAGTCCTCGTGGGCGAGGACCATGTTCACCATCGTCGGCACCATCACCGTGCCGGTCACGTGCTCGGCCTCGATCAGCGCGATGACCCCCGGCGGATCGAACAGCGGGATCACGACGCTGCGCCCTCCCGTCGCCGGGATCGACAGGATCGCCGAGGTCGACGCGGCGTGGAACATCGGGGTCTGGTGCAGCCAGGTCATGCCGCCCATGAAGTCGATGTAGAAGCCGGCGTGGTAGGTGTTCAGTATCTGGGCCCGCTGGTCGTGGAGCACGCCCTTCGGGAGGCCGGTCGTGCCGCCGGTGTACATCAGCACGACGGGGTCGGGCTCCTCCGGCTCGATCGGCGTCGCGGGTGTCGCAGCGGCGAGCAGGGTCTCGTAGTCGTGGGCCCCGTCGTACTCGCCGTCGCCGATGAGGACCACGTGACGGATGGGCAGCGGCTCCTCGGCAGCCGCGATCGCGGCGGCGACGAGCGGGGCGAAGAACCCGTCGGTGAAGACGACCTCGGTGCCCGAGTCGGCGAGGATGTAGGCCAACTCCGGCGGGGCGAGGCGCAGGTTGAGCGGGTTGATGATCCCGGCTCCGAGGAACGCCGCGTGCCAGAGCTCGATGTACTGGTGCGAGTTGAGCGCCATGACGGCGAAGCGGTCGCCCGGGACCACCCCGAGCTCGCCGTCGAGCGCGCCGCACAGGTGCAGGACCCGC
>JBCCTY010000239.1:0-6345 GCA_039197885.1 Actinomycetota bacterium
GATCTGGGAGGCGAGCCGGCCCACCTGCTCGATCTGGTTGCGACGCGCCATCGCCGCCTCCGTGCGGGCGTCGTCGAACGCTCCGGCGAAGTCGCCGAGCGCGGCCCGAGCTGCGCCCCGCTCCCGGTGGCCCCGCACGACGCGGTGTTCGTCGCCGAGCCCGGTCAGCGCCGGGAGCGCCACATCGAGGAGCCCGACGCACGCCGCCGAGTCACCCGCGGCGCGGTGAGCTGCGGCTTCGACCAGTTGGTGCCAGGCCGAGAAGCGGATGGACATCGTCGCCGCGTCGTCGCGGACCGCGACGGCCAGCTCGAGGGGATCGGCGTCGAGCACACCCAGCAGGGCGAACTCGGCGAGGGCGGTGGGACCGACCGGCTGCGCGGCGAGGTCACCGATCGGTTGTTCGGCCAGCCAACGGGCCGCTGCGATCGCCGGACCGGCATCGAGGTCGACGCCACCGTGCAGTCCTTCGACGACGACGTAGCAGAACGTGTCGGCGGTGATCGCTCTCGTCGAGTCGTCGAGCTCGGCCGCCATGTCGAAGGCTCGCGCTGCCGTCATCGCGGCCAGCTCGAACGCCGACAGCTGTCCGAAGAGGATGGCGATGCTGTTCGAGGCGCGGGCCGCATCCCGATCCGTGCCCGCCTCGGCGGTGAGCACCATCGCCTCGACCGCGTGGTCGACGGCATCGGCGATCCGGCCGGCGCGCTGGGTGAAGATCGCGGCACCGGCGGCGGCGTTCGCTGCCTCGCTGGTGCGGCCCGCGGCCTTGAGCAGCCCCACGGCAGCGGTGGCGTCGTCGACCATCCGTGCGGGATCGGGGTCGGTCTGGAGCGCCACGGCCCGGGCGTAGAGCAGCGCTCCGCGGTCGCCGCCGTCGAGATCGGTTCCGAGGGCGATGTCGATGTCGCGAAGCGCCGCCAGGGTGTCGCCGGTGACCGCAGCGGTCAGCGCTGCGTTCCTCAAGCCCTCGACGTCCAACTCGGCCACGTGGTCCCATCGGTCGGCAATGGGGGTCACTGAGGCCGGTGGATCAGCTCTGCGTCCCGACCTTCAGCGCACTGAAGGGTACGTCCTTGTCGATGCTCGGTTCGCGGGGGAGGCCGAGGACCCGGTCGCCGATGATGTTCTTCTGGATCTCGTCGGTGCCACCGGCGATGTTCGCGGCGAAGGTCCGCAGCGTCAGTTGGGCCCACTTGGCACCCGTCTCGTCGTCACCGTCCCACGCGAGGCCAGCCGGGCCGTCGAGCTCGAGCGCCAGTGATCTGGTCATGCGGGCGATCACGGCGCCATGGAGCTTGCCGAGCGATCCGCCGGGTCCGGGGGCACGCCCGGCCTTGAGCTCGGCCCTGGTGCGCATCGACACGAGGCTCTTGGCCGTCTCCTCGGAGTAGACCTTCATGAGCTCCTGGCGGACGACCGGGTCGTCGGTGCGCCCTCGACGCTTCGCGACCGACGACAACATGTCGTAGGTCGGGGTGGTCACCCCGCTCTTGGCGCCCGTGCCGATCGCCACGCGCTCGTACATCAGCATCGCCGTGGCGAGCCGCCAGCCCTCGTTGAGGGGGCCCACCTGCCAGCCGGCCGGGATGCGGACGTCGGTGAAGAAGATCTCGTTGAAGTGCATGCCCCCGTCGATCTGGTGGATCGGCCGGATCTCGACGCCGGGAGCGTTCATGTCGACGATGAACATCGAGATGCCGCGATGCTTGGGCTGGTCGGCGTCGGTGCGGGCGATGAGGATGCCGTAGTCGCAGACGTGAGCGAGGGTGGTCCAGACCTTCTGGCCGTTGATGATCCACTCGTCACCGTCGCGGACGGCCTTCGTCTGGAGGCTGGCCACGTCGGACCCGGCCCCGGGCTCGGAGAACATCTGGCACCAGATCTCCTCACCGGAGATGTTCTTCGCCATGAAGCGGGCCTTCTGCTCGTCGGAGCCGAAGTCGTTGAGCACGGGCAGGCACATGCCGTGGGTGATGGTCAGCTGCGAGGTCATGTCGGGGTAGTCGCCGTAGACCTCGCGCCAGATCCGCTCGTGAGCCTTGGTGAGGCCCTGGCCGCCGAACTCCTCCGGATAGGTCAGCCCGGCGAGGCCCGCCGACACGAGCGCCGCCTGGAACTTCTGTTGCACGGCGACCGCCTGGTCGCTGCGAGGGTCGGGGCCCAGGAACGGCATGCCGGTGGCGTGCTCCTCGAGGAACGCTCGGCAACGCTCCCGGAAGGCATCCGCCTCCTCCGTGGACAGCTCGGCATCGGTCGTCGCGTTCATGGCCGATACTGTATGGCGTCAGACGATGTGGCGTCGTATCGAACGAGAGGAGCGTCGTTGGCGGCCGAGGGCAGTGGGCACGAGCTCGATGCGCCGCCGTGGCTGCGGGTCGAGGCGACCCTGATGGCCACGGCCCGGACGATCCGCCAGGCCTACGACCGACGCCTCCAGCCGCTCGACCTCCATCTCTCCCAGGCCAGCCTGCTCTCCTACGTGGCGGAGTTCGGTCCGCAACCGCAGTCCAGGGTGGCCGAGCGACTGGGGCTCGGGCGTGCGGCGACGGGCTCGATGGTCGACGCGCTCGAGGCCCGCGAGCTGGTGCGCCGCCGCCCCGACCCCGACGACCGGCGCGTGTGGTTGGTCGAGATCTCGGGCGCCGGCAAGGAGGTCGTCGCCGCCATCGCCGAGGTCGACGCCCAGCTCCGGTCGGAGCTCCGGGCGGGCACCTCGCGTGCCGATCGCCAACGCCTGGCCGAGGTGCTGGTGCGGATCCAGGCCAACGTCGGCGAGGCGCTGGACTCACCCGGGGCGTAGCTGGGAGTCGACGATGCGGTCGATGGCCTCGTCGGTCGGCCGCCGTCCCTGGCAGAACCTGGCGTAGAGCACGGGTCCGCAGAGCGACGCGACGACGTCGGCGACGTCACGGTCGGGGTCGATCAGGCCGTCGGTCATGCCCCGCCGGACGAGGTCGAAGGTCTGGCCGGCGCCCATCTCGACCAACCGGTCGCGCAACGGTGCGACCTCGGGATCGCGGTCGGCACGCTCGAAGATCGCCGCGATGACCGTCCCGACGACACCGTCGAAGAGCTCGCGACGGAAGCAGCGGAGCTCTGCCGCCAGATCCGCACGGACGTCGCCGGTGATCGGGGCGTGGTGACCGTCGTCGACGAAGTTCCCGCCGTGGGCCAGCAGCGCCAGCCGGTCGGGGAAGTGGCGGTAGACCGTGTTCCGCCCGACGCCGGAGCGCTCGGCCACCCGTTGGTGGGTGACGGCGTCCCACCCTTCGTCGACGAGCAGCGCTCGCACGGCCTCACCCACCGCGGCTCGGGTCTGGGAGATCCGCGGATCGATCCCCGTCATGGTTCGTCGTCCTCCGTGCTGTATGGAACAGTATGTCCCCGTGGAGAACAGTGTGTCCCAGATCGAGTCCTCCGGCGAAGCGGTGTCCGCCCGGCCGGCGCTGACGATCCTGTCCATGTGCCTCGCCGTCGTGGTCGTGATCGCCGGTGTGGCCGGGCTCACCGTGGCGATCCCGACGATCGGTCAGGAGCTGCGCGCGACGCAATCCGAGCTCCAGTGGATCATCGACTCGTACGCGATCGTCCTCGCCGCGTTGCTGCTCCCGGCCGGCGCGCTGGGTGACAAGTTCGGCCGCAAGCGGATGATGCTCGTGGGCTGGGCGGTCTTCGTCGTGGCGACGGCGTTGACAGCGGCGACCGACGACATCGGTGCGCTCATCGCGCTGCGAGCGATCTCCGGCGCCGGGGCCGCGATGGTGTTCCCGGGCACGCTGTCCACGATCACGAACGTCATCCCGTCGGAGCGCCGGACCCAGGCCATCGCGGCCTGGACGGTCAGTGCCAGCCTCGGCGGCACGATCGGTTCGGTCGGCGCCGGGGCGCTGATCGAGGCCTTCTGGTTCGGCTCGATCTTCCTCGTGACCGCGGTCATCGGCATCGTCATCGCGATCATGACGGCCGCCTTCGTCCCCGAGACGTCGGATCCCGACGACTCGAACCTGGATCCGATCGGCAGCATCACCTCGCTGATCGGCATCGGCATGCTGACGCTCGGGATCATCGAGGGGCCGATCAAGGGATGGTCCGACGCGCTCGTCGTCGCCGGCCTGGTCGTCGGGGCCGTCGGCCTCGTCTCCTTCGTGCTCTGGGAGCTCCGCACGCCGCGCCCGCTCCTCGACGTCCGCTTGTTCCGACTCCGGGGCTTCTCGACGGGGTCCCTGTCGATCTTCCTGCAGTTCCTCGCCGCGTTCGGCTTCTTCTTCACGGCGTCGCAGTTCCTCGCCTTCGTCTTCGACTACTCGCCGCTGCGGATCGGGCTGGGCCTGCTCCCGATCGGCGTGACCATCCCCCTCGGTTCGGTGCTGGCACCCAAGGCCATCGAGCGCTTCGGTCGAGGCGTCACCGGCGCCGGTGGTCTCGTGGCGATCGCGACCGGCCTCGTGTGGTTCAACTTCGTCGGGGTCGACACCGACTACTGGTTCTTCGCGATCGGCGTGCTGATCTTCGGGCTGGGCTTCGGTCTGGCCGCCCCACCGGCGACCGAGGCGATCGTCGAGGCCCTGCCCCGACAACGCCAGGGCGTGGCGTCGGCGATGAACGACGTCACCAGGGAGGTCGGCGGGGCTCTCGGGATCGCCATCGTCGGGTCGGCGCTGACGTCGGGCTACCGGTCGTCGGTCGAGGCCGACCTGCCGGCTGAGCTCCCGCCGGAGCTCGCCGGCGCGATCGGTGACTCCGCCGGCGCCGGCCTGGCGATCGCGGCCGAACAGGGGCCGGCGGGAGAACCCATCGTCGAGGCCGTGCGTCAGGCGGTCGCCGACGGTTTCGGCACCGCGATGACCATCGCCGCCGCCGCTGCGGTGGTCGGTGCGGTCTACGTCGCGCTCCGCACCCCTCGTGCCGGTGAGGAGGCGACCGCCCTGGAGTGAGGCCGATCTGCGGTGGACGCGCCGCAGGTCGTCACACGGCGAAGCCGCCGAGCTTGGTCTCGAGGTACTCGGTGATGCCCTCTCGGTGGCCCTCGCGACCGAGCCCGGAGTCCTTCATCCCGCCGAACGGCGCCGACGCGGCCGTCGGGTTGACGTCGTTGACGCCGATGATCCCGAACCGGAGGCGCTCGAAGGATCGGATCGCCGTCGAGAGGTCACGCGTGTAGACGTAGGCGGCCAACCCGTAGTTGGTGTCGTTGGCCAGATCGATGACCTCGTCGACGTCGTCGTAGACGATCACCGGAGCGACGGGACCGAAGGTCTCCTCGCGGTAGATCGCCATGCCGTCGGCGACGTCGGTCAGCAGGGTCGGGGCGAAGAAGTGGCCCGAGGCGTACTCGCCGTCGGCCAGGCGAGTGCCCCCGACGGCGGCCGTGGCGCCGCGGCCCACGGCGTCGTCGACCTGTGCCTCGACCTTCGCCACCGCCGCCTCGTTTACGAGCGGGCCGACGCCGACGCCGTCGCTGAAGCCGTTGCCGGCACGGACGCGGGTGACGCGCTCGATCATCGTGTCGGTGAACGGCTCGGCCTGGGAGCGGTGGACGTAGAGGCGGTTGGGTGAGATGCAGGCCTGGCCGGAGTTGAGGAACTTCAGCGCCGCCGCGCCCTTGGCCGCCCGGACCGGATCGGCGTCGGGGTAGACGATGAACGGTGCGTGCCCGCCGAGCTCGACCGAGACCCGCTTGAGGTTGCCCGCTGCCGCCCCGGCGAGTCGACGACCCACGGCCGTGGAGCCGGTGAAGGTCAGCTTGCGCACCCGGGGGTCGCCGGTGAAGACGTCGCCGATCGGCCGGGGGTCGAGCGCGGTCACGAGGTTGACCACCCCGGCGGGGAAGCCGGCGTCGTGGAGCACCTCGTAGACCGCCTTCGCACACAACGGGGTGGCCTCTGCCGGCTTGAGGACGACGGTGCAGCCGGCGGCGAGGGCGGGACCCATCTTCCGGGTGAGCATCGAGATCGGGTAGTTCCAGGGCGTCACGGCGGCGACGACGCCGACCGGCTGGTGAACGACCAGGAACCGTTGGTCGGCCCGCTTCGACGGGAGCCACTCGCCGGTGACCCGAGTGGCCTCCTCGGCGAAGAACCGCAGGAAGTCGGCCGCGTAGGTGACCTCGGCCCGACTCGCGCGCAGCGGTTTGCCCTGCTCGCGGGTCATCAGCTCGGCGAGCTGCTCGCTGCGGTCGACCATGATCCGCCACGCCTCGATGAGCAGGTCGGCCCGTTCGTGGGCCGTGGTCGACGACCAGGAGCCGAACGCGGCGTCGGCGGCGGCGATCGCGGCCTCGGCATCGGCCCGCCCACCGTCGGGCACGTCGGAGAGGTGCGCTCCCGTCGCAGGATCCGTCAC
>JBCCTY010000240.1:0-6333 GCA_039197885.1 Actinomycetota bacterium
CAGGCCCGCTGCTTGTAGACGTAGAGCCGCTGCCGCTTGGTGATCCTGCCGACCGACGGCGCTCCGACCTCGTCGGGGTCGGTCGTGACGATGCGCCCGAGCCGCTCGCCGACCTGCAGGAGGTCGACGGTCGAGGCCCACAGGTCCTCGAGCACCGCCTCGTCGAGCTCGTTGCCCGGCGCGGTCGGGTGGAGGCCGTGGAGGAAGCAGAGCTCGGCTCGGTAGACGTTGCCCACGCCGGCGACCACCTTCTGGTCGAGGAGGAGGTCACCGATGGGACGCTTGCTCCTCCCGGCTCGGCGGACGTAGGCCTCCGGGTCGGCGTCGCGCCGCAATGGGTCGGGGCCGAGCCGGGCGCGGATGGCATCGACCTCCTCGGGGTCGAGCACCTCGCACGCGGTGGGCCCGCTCAGGTCCCAGGTCCGCTCCTCACCCTCGAGGCGCCACCGCAGCGCTCCCCTCGGCTCGGGTGGCGGGTTCGTGCGGCGACGGAACCGTCCGAACAACCCGAGGTGGACGTGGACGGTCTCGTCGCCGAAGTGCACGAAGAGGTGCTTGCCATGGGCGTCGGTGCCGTCGAGCACCTCGCCGTCGAAGCGCTCCGCCGAGCGGAGGAACCGGTCCTGCAACGCCGTCGAGCCGACCGGGGCACCTGCGAGGTCCTTGCGGAGGAAGCGGGCCAGGCGATGGATCGTGTGGCCTTCGGGCACCCGGTCATGGGAGCACGTCGACGCCGCGACCGCACAACCGACGAGCTACTCGACGTAGCGCGACGCCGGCCGGATCAACCGGTTCCCCGCCGCCTGTTCGATGATGTGGGCGCTCCAACCGTGCATCCGGGCGACGACGAAGGTCGGGGTGAACAGCTCACGCGGCACGCCGACCGACGCCATCACGACACCGGCCCAGTACTCGACGTTGGTCCGGAGGGGCCGTCCCGGCGAGCGCCGCGCCAGGCGGTCGAGCGCCACCTCCTCGACCGCGAGCCCGAGGTCGACCAGCGGTCCGCCGAGATCGATCGCGATCTCGCGCAGCAGCGCGGCCCGGGGATCGTCGGTCCGGTACACCCGGTGCCCGAAGCCCATGAGTCGCTCCCTCCGAGCGAGCACCTCGTCGATCCACGCGCCGGCACGGTCGGCCGTCGCGATCGCGTCGAGCATGTCGAGCGCCCGACTCGGCGCCCCGCCGTGGAGCGGGCCCGACATGGCGCCGATGGCGCCGACGAGCGCGGCGGCCGGGTCGGCACCGGTCGAGGTCACCACCCGAGCGGCGAAGGTCGAGGCGTTGGAGCCGTGGTCCATCGTGAGGATCAGATAGGCGGAGATGGCCGCCTCGGCCGCGGGCGACGGCTCGTGGCCGGTCAGCATCCGCAGGTAGTCCGCCGCCAGGGACCGGGACGGATCGGGAGCGACCGGCTCGCGTCCGTCGACGAGGCGGTACGAGGCGGCCACGAGCGTGGCGGTCATGGCGGCCAGGCGTTCGAGGTCGGCGCGCAACTGGTCGGGCCCGGAATCGAGCCAGGACGTCGAACCGAGATGGGCGCCGGCGAGGGAGATCGAGCTGCGGAGCACATCGAGTGGCCCCCCGCTGCGGTGGACGTCGACGAGGGCGGGGAGGAGCTCGAGGATCGGCGCGGGGATCGAACGGTCGGCGGCCTCCTCGACGGAGCCCTCCGCTGGGAGGTCACCCCGCAGCAGCAGGTGGCGGACGGCTTCGACGGTCTGCGCACGTGCGAGCTGCGCGGCGTCGTGGCCCCGGTAGTGGAATCGGCCCTCCTCACCGAGGACGTCGCCGACGGCGGTCGTGACGGCGACGACCCCGTCGAGGCCGGGTGGGACATCGAGGAGCTCGGTCATGCACCCACTGCACCTCATTCATCAACGTTGATCAAGATTGATCTCCGATCAACCCCTACACTCCACCCATGCCCACCGACGACGCCGGCCGGCACCTCATCGACACCGACGAGGTAGCCCGTCGCCTCGGTGTGCGGACCGAGACCGTCTACGCCTACGTGAGCCGCGGACGCCTCCACCCGATCCCGGTCGAGGGCGAGCGCCGGAGCCACTTCGATCCGGCCGAGGTCGACGCCCTCGCAGCACGGGCCGTTCGGCCCCGCTCACGACGCCGACCACTCGAGATCGAGACCGCCGTGACCTCGATCGCTGCCACCGGCCACCGCTACCGCGGCCTCGACGCTGCCACGCTGTCCCGCGAGCGCTCCTTCGAAGAGGTCGCCGACTGGCTCTGGACGGGGCGTTGGCCGGACGACGCACCGTGCTGGACCGTCGAACCCAAGCTCGCCCGGGCCGCCCGCGTGGCGCTCGACGCGCTCGACCCCCAGCTCGCACGACCCATCGACCGGTTGCGCCTCGCCCTCGGCGCAGCGTCGGCGGCCGACCCCTGGCGCTTCGATCTCTCGGCCGGGTCGGTGACGGCGTCGGCTCGCAGCGCGATCGCCGCGACGGTGCTCGCGCTCCCGCTCGTCGGCGACGAGGCGGACTCGATGCGGATGGCTGCCCGCCTCTGGGTCCGCACGACGGCGGCACCGGCGACGCCCGAGCTGGTCGACGTCGTCGACGCAGCCCTCGTCCTCCTCGCCGACCACGAGCTCGCGGGCTCGACCTTCGCTGCCCGCATCGCCGCCTCGTTCGGCGCCGACCTCGGTTCGGTGCTCGGTGCCGCGCTCGGACCGTTCGCCGGACCCCGCCACGGTGCGATGTCGATCGCGGTCGAAGAGCTCCTCGCCGGCGTCGAGGCCCACGGCGCGGAGCCGGCCCTCGCCCACTGGCTGAGCCGCCACGACGAGGTCCCGGGTCTGGGTCACCCGCTCTACCCCGACGGCGATCCCCGAGCCGCCGAGCTACTCGGCCGGCTGCGAGAGGTCGTCGACGGCCCCGAGCTGGCGGCAGCCGAGGCGCTCATCGACAGCTGCGCCCGCCGTGGTCTGCCACCACCCAACGTCGACCTGGCGATCGGTGCGCTCTCACGCTCGACGGCGATGGCACCGGGCGCGGCGCAGGCGATCTTCGCCGTGGCGCGCACCGCGGGGTGGACCGCCCACGCCCTCGAGGAGTACGGCCGGCCGAGCCGACTCCGGCCCCGGGCGCGCTACGTCGGCGTCACCGAAGCCGTGCCCGAACCCGTGCCCGAACCCGACGAGCTCAGATGAAGGGTTGCTCGACGTAGCGGCCGAAGACCTCGGCCAACGAGTCGTTGATCTCGCCCAGCGTGGCCCGCGTCTTGACGGTCTCGATGAGCACCGGCATCAGGTTCACCTCGGGATCGGCGGCCTGCGCCTTGAGGTGTTCGAGCGCCCGGTGCACGGCGTCACCGTCACGGTCGGCCTTGACCGCCTGGAGGCGCTTGATCTGGCGCTGCTCGTCGTCGTTGGTGATCTTCAGGAGGTCGATCTCGTCGTCGTCGTTGCCCTCGGTGTGGGCGTTGACCCCGACGGTCACCCGCTGGCCCGTGTTCATCCGCCGCTCGAAGTCGTAGGCCGCATCGGCGATCTCACGCTGGTACCAGCCGTCGTCGATGAGCTGGAACGCGCCCTCGAGCATCGAGCCGCCGCCCGTCTCGTCGATGTGGGCGAAGATCTCCTCGGCCTGCCGCTCGATCTCGTCGGTGAGCGCCTCGACGAAGTACGAGCCACCGAGCGGATCGGCGACGTTCGCCACGCCGGTCTCCTCGGCGATGATCTGCTGGGTCCGCAACGCGATGCGGGCGGCCTTCTCGGTCGGCAGCGCCAGCGCCTCGTCCATCGAGTTGGTGTGGAGGCTCTGCGTGCCACCGAGCACGCCGGCCAGCGCCTCGATGGCGGTTCGGGCGATGTTGATCTCGGGCTGCTGTGCGGTCAACGAGACGCCGGCGGTCTGGGTGTGGAACCGCATCAGCGTCGACTTCACGTCCTTGGCCCCGTAGCGCTCGGTCATCCAGCGAGCCCAGATCCGACGCGCGGCGCGGTACTTGGCGATCTCCTCGAAGAAGTCGAGGTGCGCGTTGAAGAAGAAGCTCAGGCGGGGGGCGAAGGCGTCGACGTCGAGCCCTTCGGCCATCGCCGCCTCGACGTAGGCGAAGCCGTTGCCCAGGGTGAAGGCGAGCTCCTGGGCGGCCGTCGATCCGGCTTCGCGGATGTGGTAGCCGGAGATCGAGATCGGGTGCCACCGGGGCATGTCGGCGGCGCAGAACGACACGGAGTTCGACACCAGCCGCATCGACGGTCGGGGCGGGAAGATCCACTCCTTCTGCGCCTGGTACTCCTTCAGGATGTCGTTCTGCAGGGTTCCGCCGAGCTGAGCCCGGGCGGCGCCCTGCTCCTCGGCGTTCGCGATGAACATCGCGAAGATCGTCGCCGCCGGCGCGTTGATCGTCATCGAGGTCGTGATGCCCGTGAGGTCGATGTCGGAGAACAACGTCGCCATGTCGTCGACGGTGTCGATCGCGACGCCACAGCGCCCGACCTCACCGATCGACATGACGTGGTCGGAGTCGACGCCCATCAGCGTGGGCATGTCGAAGGCGGTGGAGAGCCCGTCGCCACCAGCAGCGAGGATCTCCTTGAAGCGGCGGTTCGTGTCCTCCGGGGTCCCGAAGCCGGCGAACATCCGCATCGTCCAGATCTTCGACCGGTACATCGAGGCGTAGACGCCCCGCGTGTACGGGTGCTGGCCCGGGAACTCGCCGTCGTCGGGGCCGTAGACCGCGTCGAGCGGGACGCCCGACATGGTGGTGAAGTCGGCCTCGCGCTTCGGCGCTCGTCCGAACGCCTCGTTCCACTCGTCGCGACGGCTCATGCCCTGCATCCCTTGGTCGACGGATCCCCCGACGCCGACGAGTGTAGGAGCGGGCTCGTCGGCGGACCCACTCCGCACATCGCGCCGACGGCGTCAAGGGCCCCGTCCCACGGGAGGTGGCCGAGCATCGTTCCGGCCACCACCTGTGGTGCAGATTCACCTTCCGTGACGAAGGCCCCATTTCGATAAACGCGCAACGGCAGACGTCGACCCTCGAACCGGACACCTGGGGACGAGGGAGAACACACCCATGACGACCATCACGCTGCCGGCACCGAGCACGCCGACGACACCGAACCGAGCCGACCGGAGCTCACCGAAGGACCTGCCGCTCACGACGCTGGCGCTCCTCGTGGCGCTCGCCGCCACGTTGGTGGTCGGCGGGCTCGACGACGACTCGTCCGGCTCGGCGCAGGTCCTCGGCCTCGACGACGTGACCGAAGCGATCGGCGCCGATGCGGCGTGGAGCGCCGGGGTCACCGGCGAGGGCATCCGGGTCGCGCTGCTCGACAGCGGCATCAGCCCGGTCGGTCCGCTCGAGGGCCGCGTGGTCGGCTCCGGCGGCGACGCCGTGGGCCACGGCACCCACCTCGCCGGCATCGTGGCGGCCGTCGCCCCGGGCTCGACGCTGGTCGACGTCAACGTGGCGGGCGCCGAGGGCGAGCCGTCGGTGCAGCGGTTCCTCGAGTCGCTGCGAGCGATCGTCGGCGGCGAGATCGTCGCGGACGTCGTCGTCATCGCTGCCGAGCTCGAGGCGACGCCGCTCCAGCAGGCCGCCTACGCAGAGCTCGTCCGTGAGGTCACCGAGGCGGGCACCGTGATCGTGGCCGCGGCCGGCAACCGCTCGACCGCCGGAGCGGGGCTCGACTGGACGGCGACCCCGCCGGAGGTCATCGCCGTGGGCGGCGCCGAGCAGCGGGGCGGCTGGCAGGTGCCGGCCTGGTCGGCGACCGGGACCTCGGTCCGTCTGCCCGACCTCGTGGCACCCGGGGCCTCCGTGGTGAGCGTGCTGGCACCCGACTCGGCCGCCGCGACCGATCCGACGGCGGTGCGCGTCGGCGAGGAGATGATCCGCGGGTCCGGCACCTCGCAGGCCGCGGCCGTGGTCGCCGGCGCCGTCGCCCTCCTCGCCGAGGCCGATCCGCAGCTGACCACCGCCGGGGCCCGCGTCCGGCTCACGTCCTCGGCGCAGCCGATGCCCGAGGCTCGCCCCACGGCCCAGGGCGCCGGGCTCCTCGATCTGCGGTCGCTCTTCGCCCTCGGCGACGGTGCCCCGACGAGCTCCTGGACCGGCAACAGCTGGACCGGCAACAGCTGGACCGGCAACAGCTGGACCGGCAACAGCTGGACCGGCAACTCCTGGACCGGCAACTCCTGGACCGGCAACTCCTGGACCGGCAACTCCTGGACCGGCAACAGCTGGACCGGCAACTCCTGGACCGGCAACAGCTGGACCGGCAACAGCTGGACCGGCAACAGCTGGACCGGCAACAGCTGGACCGGCAACTCCTGGACCGGCAACTCCTGGACCGGCAAC
>JBCCTY010000241.1:0-6318 GCA_039197885.1 Actinomycetota bacterium
CGTGGTGTTCTGCTTCGTGCAGGGCTTCGGGCTGCTGCTCCTCGGTCAGCTCGACGGGCGCACCGGGCTGCTCGCCGCGGCCGTGCTGTTCGGGTCGAGCGTCGGCAACCTGCTCATGCTGCAGCCGCTGCTGCTGTCGGGTGCCTTCGGCGTGGTCGACTACCCGCGGATCTACGCCCGCGCCAATGCCATCACCGCGATCGGCCTGGTCGTCGGCCCGTTGGGGGTGGGCGTGCTCAAGGACGCGCTCGATGCCTACGACGTGCCGTTCACGATCATCGCGGGGTGCGCCACGGCAGCCGGCGTCCTGTTGGCGGTCGCCGGCCGCGAGCCCGAAGTCGCTGGCACCACGACGGCCGCCCCGGCAGCATCGACGCGGTGAGCACCACCCCCGCCAGCACCGCCGTCACCGTCCGCCGGGTCCCCGATCGGGGCAGCTACGACGCCGAGGCCCGCGACGCCATCCTCGACGAGGGGCTCGTCGCCCACGTCGGCCTCGTCGACGCCGAGGGTCGGCCCGTGGTGATCCCCATGGCGTACGCCCGTGACCACGACCACCTGCTGCTGCACGGGTCACCGGCGAGCCGGCTCCTCCGCGGCGGCAAGGCCGGCGTCGACCTGTGCGTCACCGTGACCCTGCTCGACGGCCTCGTGCTCGCCCGATCGACCTTCCATCACTCGATGAACTACCGCTCGGTCGTGGTGCTCGGTACCGCCACCCCGGTGGAGGACCTCGACGACCGCCGGGCTGCGCTCGACCTGCTCACCGAGCACCTGGCCCCGGGGCAGCTCGAGGTCCTGCGGCCGAGCACCGAGAAGGAGGTGCGCGGCACGCTCGTCCTCCGGCTGCCGACCGAGGAGTTCTCGGTCAAGGAGCGCAGCGGCGGCCCCGTCGATGACGAGGAGGATCTCGATCCCGAGATCTGGGCGGGGGTGATCCCGCTGAGCCTCACGACGGGAGCCCCGGTCCCGGACGAGACGACGGCGGTGGGGCTGCCGTCCCACCTCGCCTGATCAGCCGGTGATGGTCGTACGATCCGGCCGAGGCAGCGCGATCCACGTGTGACCCGGGGTCAGCACCATCGGCTCGCCGGAGTCGGAGGTCAGCGTCGCGACGTCCTGCGGGGTCTCCCGCTCCCAGGTGCCCTGCTGCACCGTGCCCTGGGTGAACACCCAGGCGGTACCGGTGCCCGTCACGCGGGCCTCGGGCGAGCCCGGGTCGGCCGACGAGCGGCCGTACTCGGTCTCGAGCACGACGACGTTGGCCGGGGCGACCTGCACCTCGTCGCCGTCGACGTGGGGGGTGCCCGACTGCAGCCGGGCCCAGCCCTCGGCCGAGTCGTCCCACGTGTAGTTCACGTCGATGCCGCCGTAGGCGAGGTCGACGCCGGTGGCGGGCGTGGCCCACTCGGGCGGACCATCGCCGGCGGCGAGGAAGTCGAACAGCGGCGCAGGGCGACCGCTGAGGTCCGAGGCGTTCTCGTAGATCACCGTCGTGTTGGCGAACAGGTTGTGCGGGGCGAAGCGTGGGCGAGCCTCGCGGTAGAACGCGCCCGGGATCTGGTCGACGTTGGCGTTGACGAGGTCGTCGCTGTTGCGGACCGCCGACATCGTGCCGGCGTTGCCACCGGAGTTGGCGAAGAGCGGGTTGCCCAGGTTGGCGAGGATGACGACGTCCTGGGTCCGGGCCGAGCGGACCGGCCCGATGGGGTCGGGCGTCTCGGTGTGGAAGACAGCGATCAAGCGGGTGATGTTGCCCTCGACGGTCTCCTCGATCACGAGGTCGGCCTGGTTGATGCCCACCTGCGGACGAGCGTTCTGGGGGTGGTTGTCGATCTTGACGGCGAGGGCCGGCCGATCGAGACCGGCCTCGTCGGGGAGACCGGTGAGCGGGGCCACCGGACCGGCCACCTCGACCACGCTGGCGGTGGTCGGATCGGTGGCGTCGGTGGTCGTCGTGGACTCCGAACCGGCCGTGGTCTCGACCGCTGCGGAGGTCTCGGTCGGCTCGTCGGCGTCGCTGTCACCGCCACCACCGCAGGCGGCGACGATCAGGGCGGAGGCGAGGGCGAGGGCCGCCCGGCGCGCGAATGTTGACACGTAGTGCTCCTGTGAGAGGCGTGGCCCGCGCTCACGTCGGACGCCCGACGTCGGGGTGCGGGGCGCTGGGTCACGTGGACCGAAGGCACGCTACCGACTCACCCGACCATGGACACGTCATGGCGCGTCCACCGTGGTCAGACCACTACGGTGCGGGCCGATGAGCGGAACCGTGCGCACCGAGGTCGCCGACGGCGTCGGGACGATCGTCCTCGACCACGTCGAGCGGCGCAACGCGCTGACCGTCGCCATGTGGGAGGCGCTCCCCGGTGCGGCGGCCGCCATGACCGACGACGATGCCGTGCGGGTGGTCGTGGTCCGGGGCGCCGGTGAGGTGGCCTTCGCCTCCGGCGCCGACATCTCCGAGTTCGAGACGACCCGGTCGAGCGCCGAGCTCAACCGGAGCTACGACCGACTCGTCGCCACCGCGACCGGTGCGCTCGGCGCCATCCCCAAGCCCGTCGTCGCCGCCGTCCACGGGTTCTGCCTCGGGGGCGGGTTGGCCGTGGCGCTCGGCTGCGACCTGCGGGTGGTGGCCGACGACGCCTCGTTCGCGATCCCGGCGGCCCGGCTCGGCGTCGGCTACAACGCGCCGGGGGTCCGCACGCTGGTCAGCCTCGTCGGGCCGTCGGCCACCAAGCGCCTGCTGTTCACCGCCGCACGGCTGCCGGCCGGCGAGGCGTTGCGGATCGGACTGGTCGACGAGGTGGTCGCCAAGTCGGCGCTCGACGAACACGTCCGCGGCCTCGCCGCCACCATGGCCGACAACGCCCCGCTGACCCAGGCCGCGGTCAAGGTCGCCGTGCGCGAGCTCCTCCGCCCCGAGGCCGAGCGCAACCATGTCGCGGTCGATGCCGCCATCACGGCCTGCTTCGACTCCGCCGACTTCGCCGAGGGCGTCGACGCCTTCCTGGGCAAGCGCCGGCCCCGCTTCACCGGCCGATAGCGCTCCGGGCTCGCCGTCACCGCCGCCGACGGCGACGACGCAGCTCCTGTTCGTCGGCCAGCTCGGCCAGCTCGTCGCTCAGGCGCCGCCAGCTCGCGAACCGCTCGGCGCGGATCTCCCCGGCCTCGACCGCTGCGCGCACCGCGCACCCGGGCTCGGTGCGGTGCTCGCAATCGGCGAAGCGGCACGAACGGGCCGCCTCCTCGATCTCGGGGAAGGCGTCGCCCAGCGAGGCCTCGTCCCACAGCTGGAGCTCGCGCATGCCCGGGGTGTCGAGCAACACCCCGCCACCGGGCATCGGGATCAGCTCCCGCCGCGTCGTGGTGTGGCGACCCTTGCCGTCGGACCGGATCTCGCCGATGTCGAGCACGTCGTCGCCGACGAGGGCGTTGACCATGCTCGACTTCCCGACGCCCGACGAGCCGAGCAGGGCGACCGTCGTCCCTGCGCCGACGAGCGCTCGCACGGTCTCGAGGCCCTGGCCGGTGGCGTTCGACACGAGGAGCACGTCGACGTCCTCGGCGACCCGGCGCACCTCGGCCACCATCGTGGACGGGTCGTCGGCCAGGTCGAGCTTGGTGAGGACGATGACCGGCTCCGCGCCGGAGGCACCGACGACGGCGAGGTACCGCTCGATGCGCCGCGGGTTGAGGTCGCGGTCGAGCGACGAGACGATGAGGACGACGTCGACGTTCGCCGCCACCACCTGGGGCTCGGCCTCCAACCCGGCGGCCCGCCGCACGACGGCGCTCCGGCGGTCGAGCACGGCGTCGATGCGGACCCGTCCCTCGTCGTCGACCTCGCCGTGCACGACCCAGTCACCGACGGCGGGCAGGTCTCGGGCGTCCTCCGCCTCGTGGAGCATCCGACCCGACACGGTGGCGAGCAGCGCGCCGTCGGCCGCGACCAGGTCGAAGAAGCCGCGATGCTCGCTCACCACCCGCCCGCACGGACGACCCGCGGCGAACCCCACCCAGCGCTCACCCCACCCGTACTCGAGCCTCGGGTCGCTCACCGGACATCCCGCCCGCCCGGCACCCGCCCGCCGGGCACGGCGCGCCTCACAGGCGCACGAGGCCGTCGTCGGGGTCGTCGACCGCCTGTCGGCACGCCGGGCACCACCAGCGGTGCTCGAGGACCGTGCCGCACGGTCCGTGCGTCGTCCCGTCCTCCCCACTGCCCCACGCACCGAGCTGCTGGGCCACCGGGACCAACTCGAGCCCCCGACCGGTGAGCTCGTAGCTCCTGCGCACCGGCCGCGTCTGGTACGGCGCCGAGGTCAGGACCCCGGCCCGCTCCAGGTCGTCGAGGCGCCGGGACAGCACGTTCGGAGCGAGTCCCGGCAAGGCCTCCTGCAGGTCGGAGAACCTCCGTGCGCCGTCGGCGATCGCGGCCACCACGGGCAGCGACCAGCGGTCGCCCAGCACGTCGGTGGCGGCGAGCAGGCCGTCGAAGGGGGAGGTCACCCCAGCAGTCTGCCGTGCGGTGGCGATCCCACGTCGAGCTTGTAACTTGCTACTCGCAAGTCACTACCAGGAGCGCCACATGTCGACCGACACCGAGCACCCGACCGAAGCCCTGATCACCCGCCTCGCCGAGGACGTGGCCCCGTCCGTCGTCCGCATCGGCCGCGACCACCGCGGCTCCGGCGTCATCGCCGGGCAGGACACCATCGTCACCAACTCCCACCACCTCCGCGATCGCACCACCACCGTGTCCTTCGCCGACGGGACCACCGTCGACGCCGAGGTCCGCGCCGCGGACGCCGACGGCGATCTCGTCGTGCTCGATGCCGCCACCAGCGAACGCCCCCACATCACCTGGGGCGACGGCGATGCGCTCGCGCTCGGTCGCGAGCTCTTCGCCGTCGGGACCGACCCCGGCATCGGGCCACGGGTGACCGTCGGCCGGGTGTCGGCGGTCAACCGCGAGTTCAGCGGCCCCCGTGGCCGCCGCATCGCCGGCGCCGTCGAGCACACCGCACCGGTGCGCCGGGGCGGGTCGGGCGGACCCGTGGTCGACGCCGACGGCGCGGTCGTGGGCATCTCGACCCACCGGGTGCGGGGCGGGCTCTACCTCGCCCGGCCCGTCGACGAGCGCTTCCGCGAGCGCGTCGCCCGCCTCGTCGAGGGCGACGACGTCGAGCGGCCTCGGCTGGGCGTCGCCCTCGCCGCACCCGCCGTCGCCCGCCGACTCCGTCGCTCGGTCGGCCTGCCCGAGCGCGACGGGTTGCTCGTCCGTGACGTCGAGGACGACTCACCGGCCGCCGCAGCCGGTCTCGCCGAGGGCGACCTGATCGTCGGTGCGGGCGGCAGCGCGATCTCCGACGTCGACGGCCTCTTCGCTGCCCTGGAGGACGCCGGCGACCGCGTCGTCCTCGACGTCGTCCGTGGCGCCGAGGACGTGGAGCTCACCGTCGAGCTGGGCGGGTAGCGTCGCCGGGGTGGGCGTGCTCGACCGCTTCCGACGGGTGGTCGACCGCCTGCCCCTCGGCGAGGCACCGCCCCACCGCCCCGGCCTGCGCAGCCCCGACGGCGCCAAGGCCGAACTGGCCCGCCACCTCGGCGCCGACGAAGCCATCCGCTGGGCCGGCTGGATCTACGCCGCACGGGGCGCGGGTCCGGGTGATGGGCTCCACGAGTCGGCCGCAGTGGTCACCGACCGCCGAGTCGTGTGGGTGCCGCTGACCCAGGGCCGGACCGTCGACGAGGAGCGACTCGCCGACGTCACCCGGCTCATGGTCGACCGCAAGACCAACCGGCTCCTGCTCGTCACCGACGAGCACGACCTCGACTCGCCCGGGCTGGCGGTGCTCTTCCAGTTCGAGCGCGACCTGCACGACGCCATCCAGGCGGCCCGGAACGCCTGACCGACCCCGGGCACCCGACGGAAGGTGCGGCCTCGTCGAGTGGTTCACGCCGACGTGACCTCGACCACACCGCCGACCGGGACCGCACGGGTCACCGAGCCCGGGCAACGGCGGGCGCTCGTCGTCCTGGCCACGGCGATGGTGCTGGCGATGTCGACGTGGTTCTCGGCGGCAGCGGTCCTCCCCGCGCTGCGAGCCCGTTGGGATCTCACCGCCGGCCAGTCGCCGTGGCTGACCATCGCCGTGCAGATCGGCTTCGTCGTCGGGGCGATCCTCCTCGCGGTCGCGAACCTCGTCGACCGGATCCCGCCCCGCAGACTCGTGCTGCTCGGCGCGCTCGGTGCGGCGGCGGCCAACCTCGGACTGCTCGCGGTGGAGTCGTTCGCACCGGCGGTCACGCTGC
>JBCCTY010000242.1:0-6303 GCA_039197885.1 Actinomycetota bacterium
GACGCCCTGGCCGGGGTCGAAGTCGTGCTCGGCCGCCCACTCCAGCATCACCTGGGCCCGGGTCTCGCCGGTCGGCGGGACGTCGGTCAGCGCCGCGCCGAAGGTGCCGTCGTCGTGGCGGCGGAGACGAGCCGGGACGACATCGTCGAACAGCGGCCGGATCGGATCGACCACGACGTCGAGGGCGCCGGTGATCAGCACGGTGCGGTGACCGGCCCGGCGATGCGCGCGGACGCGACGCAGGCCGTCGGGGAACGCCTTGAGCAGCAGGAGCTGGGAGGCCAGCTCGACGGCGTCCTCCTCGAGCTGGTCGATGGGGGCGTCCTGGTACCGGCGGTAGAAGGACCGGAGGAAGTCGGTGCGGTCGCGACCGTCCTGGGCGAGCATCGAGGGACCGGCGGCCGCCAGCTTGGCGGCGAACCGGATGCGGTCGGCGGTGCCGAGGCGCCGGGTCGCGAGCCAGGAGTAGGACTCGACGACGTTCGACGCGATGAGGGTGTTCTCGAGGTCGAAGGCGGCGAACTGACGGTCCTCGTGGAGGACCTGGGCCCGGAGGCGATCCTCGCGGGACTGGCCCCTGCGGGCGCCGGGAGTCTGGCGGACGCGGGCCTGCACCACCACGGTCGGGAGGTGGACCTCGCGGATGTAGGTCCGCCAGTCGACGGCTCGGGGGTCGAAGGCGAAGGTCTCCCGATCGGCCGGGTCGAGCGACTCCCGCAGGGCGTCGAGCTCGGTGATCGAGTACAGCGCCTCGCACCGGCCGTAGGCGCCGTAGATCTTCACGTAACCGAGGGCCTGCTCGAGGAGGTCGAGTCGGTCCTGGAGCCGCTGATTGAAGTCGGCCTGGCGGCCGCGCAACGGCAAGGAGGCGACGCCGCGGTCGAGCCGCTTGATGCCGGCGACGAGCCGCTCCAGGCGCTCCTCCAGCCCTGCCGAGCCCGTGAACACCCACTCGTCGGGGACGATCGGGTGGCCCTTGGAGTCGTAGAGCGGCTTCTCGGTGAACCAACCCCGGACGGTCTCGGTGAGCATCCGGTACTCGAGGGGCCGGACCGAGCCCGAGGCCACCTGGTACACCTTGGGCGCCGTCGGCGGCTCCTGGGCGGCAGCGGCGATGACGGCGGCGGCGACGTGGTCGACCGGGATGACGTCGACGACGCTTTCGGGGTTGCCGGGGAACTGGGTCAGCTCGCCCTTGGCGTAGGAGATGATGAGCGGCTCGGCCATGCGGAAGCCCCGGATCCACCCCGGGAACGGCTCGGCGAGCGCCGACTCGATGATCGAGGGGCGCACGACCGTGAGGGGCACGTCGCCACGCAGCTCGAGCAGCGCCTGCTCGCCGAGGGCCTTGGAGTACGTGTAGACGTCGGGCCAACCCAGTGAGGTGGCGCGGGCCCGGCCGACCTCGACCATGCGGTCGTCGACCCAGCGCTGGCGCAGCTGTTCGGTCTTGGCGGCGAGCATCGGGAGGCCGGCGGCGCCCAGCTCGTTGCGGGCCTCCTTGCGGAAGCGGCGCAGCGCGTCGGGGGCCCGGCTCTCGGTGTCGGCGTCGGCGCGGGCCCGTTGGGCGGCGGTGACCTCGGCTCGCCAGTCGACGTCGACGTGGAAGGGGCTCTCGGTCAGGAACTCCTCGGCCGCCCGCCCGCGGCGGTTGCCGGCGACGTAGCAGGTCGACACCGCGACGAGGTGGGGCGTGACGCCCTCCTCCTGGAGGACGTGGAGGATGCGGTTCGGGCCGAGCAGGTTGGTCTCGACGGAGGCGTCGAGGGGGGAGTCGAACGAGACGGTCGCAGCGCTGTGGATGACGACGTCGCACCCGGCGAGCACGTCACGGCCCTCGGGGTCGAGCCCCAGGCCGTCCTTCGAGACGTCACCGGAGATCGCGGAGACACGTCGGGCCATCTCGTCGTCGAAGCGGTCGCCGAGCTCGTCGCGGAGGCGACCGAACGCGTCGTTCTTGAGGATCTCCCGCTCGAAGCGGCGTTGCGGAGTCGCCCGACGGCCGGGGCGGATCAGCAGGACCAGCTCGCAGCCGGGGACCGAGCGCAGGAGCCGTTCGACGAGTGCCGTCCCCAGGAAGCCCGTGGATCCCGTGATGGCGATGCGGGAGCCCGCGAGGGCATCGGCGATCACGGCACCAGTTCTACCAGAAGGTGCTGACCGATCGGTCAGATCGGCCTACGCTGCCCACCCATGTCGACCCGTGCCCGCGTCCTCGACGCCGCGATGGCGGCGATCGCGCAGCGCGGCGTCGGCGGCACGAGCCTCGCGGCGGTCGCCGAGGACGTCGGGGTCACGAAGGCCGCGGTCCTCTACCACTTCGACTCCAAGACCGACCTGGTCCGCGGCGTCGTCGATGCTGCGATCGACGAGCTCGAGGTGGAGCTGCGAGGTGCGATCACCCAGGGGGAACGGGGCTGGCCGGCCGTGGAGCGGCTGGTGCGGGCCGCGTTCTCGATCGCCGCCCGTCGCCCCGAGGTGCTCGGCCTGCTCCGCGAGGTGGCCCGACAGGGACCGCCGGTCGCCACCCACCTGGCCCTCCGGCTCCGGCCGATGCTCGACGACGCCGAGCGACGCCTCCGGGAGGACATGGACGATGGCCTGTTGCGCCGACGAGACCCGCGGGTCCTGCTCCTCACCTTCCACGCGATGGTCGTCGGGGTCTCGACCGAGACCGAGGTGATGCGGGCGGTCGGGGTCGCCCCGACGGTGCGGTCGTTGGTGCGGGCCAGGAACGAGCTCCTCGCGATGCTCGAGGACGCCCTCGTCTCACGCCTCCCGTAGCACGGCGGGACGGCCGGAGGGTCCGCTGCGGCGTCGACGTCGTCAGCCGAGCTTGCCGGCGATCGAACCGGCGGAGCGGAGGGCGGTGCCGTCGGCTCTGGTCGCCGCGAAGGTCCGATGGCGTCCGTCCGAGGCTTCGGCGAGCATCGACTCGAGCAGCTCACCGAACGGCACGCCCTGCTGCGCCCAGAAGTACCAGCCGAGCGCACCGGGGATGGTGTTGATTTCGTTGACGTGGACGGCGTCGCCGACGCGGAGGAAGTCGATGCGCGCCACGGAGCGGACCAGCGCGACGTCGACGATCCGGCGGGCAGCGTCGCGGATGACCTCGGCGACGTCGTCGGGCAGCTCGGCGGGCAGCTCACGTGGGGCCGACGCCATGCCCTCTCCGCCGTGGAGGTACTTCTCGGCGTAGGTGTAGATGCGGCCGTCCTCGCCGCGGAGCGGACGCTCGATGGCCGAGAGCTCGAGGTCCGGGTGGGTGCGAACGCAGATGTTGAGGTCCTCCGCGTCGAGGCGGTACGGCTCGACGACGGCGCCGGTGCGGAGGTGGGGACTCGTGGACAGCAGGGCCCGGGCCGTCCCGAGGTCGTCGACCACCTCGATGCCGATCGACGACCCACCGAAGCGCGGCTTGACGATGTAGGGCGGGTCGAAGGGCACCGCGCCATCGGCGCCGAGCGCGACGCGAGGGAGGGTGGGGAGCCCGGCCGATTCGATCACGGCACCGAAGGCGAGCTTGTCCATCCCCAGCGCGGCCCCGGCGGCGGTCGGTCCGGTCGAGCGCACCCCGGCGAGGTCGAACAGCGACTGGAGCGTGCCGTCCTCGCCCGGTGAGCCGTGGCAGCAGTTCACCACCGCGGTCAGCGGGATCGGGGACCGGCGACCGAGGCGGCCCTCGCTGACGAAGCCCCCGGCGGAGCCCACGTCGAGGCGGATCGCCTCGGCCGACCGAGGTGGGCCGCCGAGGAAGTCCCCGGCCTCGGAGCGGGGATCGGTCCGGAACCAGTCACCGTCGGTCGACCAGTAGAGCCCGGTCACGTCGTGGCCGCGGTCGACGAGCGCTCGTGCTGCCTGGAGCCCGGTGAGGACGCTGATGTCGTGCTCGGGTGAGGGGCCGCCGAAGACCACGCCGTACTGCATGTCGTCGATCGTAGGAGTCCCTGCGCGCCGGGGCGGGGACGGGTTGGCCGTCCGGCGGCTCAGGGGAAGTGGTCGGGCAGGTCGTTCTCGTAGAGGACCACGTCGCCGCCCGCCGTGTGGGAGCGGACCCACGCCACGGCGTCGTCGCGGGTGGGGAACTCCAGCACCTCGGCGGCTCCGTGCCCGGCTCCCGACCGCAAGGCGGGGAGGTTCGTGCGCCCGACCAGCAGCAGGTGGGTGGCGTTCTCGGAGGCCCGTTCGGCGAATCGCTGGTTCTCGGCCACCTGCAGGTCACCCAGCTCGATCATCCCCGGCGTGACCACCACCCGCTTGCGGTCATCGGTGGCGAGGCGCCGCAGCATCTTCAGCGCCGCCACGGCGCCGTCGGGGTTGGAGTTGAAGGTGTCGTCGATGATGGTCGCGCCGCTCTCGGACCGGAGCGTCGAGCGGCGGTGGTCGGCGGTGGGGAGGTCGTCGAGTCGGTCGATGACGAGGTCGACGTCGATGCCGAGCGCGACGACGATGCCCAGCGCGCAAGCGATGTTGGAGGCGTCGGCGTCGGCCTCGACCCCGGTGGCCAGGTGGCGTCCGTCGGCCCGGATGTGCAAGCCGTCGTCGCGACGGCGGACGTAGACGTCGGCCCCGTCGTCGAGACCGGAGCAGCGCACCACGGCCAGGCCCTCCGCCTCGACCCGATCGGCGAGCGCGGCCAGTCCGTGGGCGTCGACGTTCAGCACGCCGGCCCTGGCGCCGTCGAGGATCTCTGACTTCGCCTCGACGATGCCGTCGAGCGTTCGCATCCGCTCGAGGTGGACCGGCCCGATGGCCGTCATCACGCCGATCTCGGGCCGCACCCACTCGCACATGGCGGCGATCTCGCCCTTGCCGTAGGTGCCCATCTCCGCCACGAACACCTCGGTGTCGTCGTGGAGGTGTTCGTTGACCGCCCGCGACAGCCCGGCGGTGTTGTTGAAGCTCGCGGGGCTGGCCATGATCGGCACGTGGTCGCGCAGGAGGTGGTCGACGATCACCTTCGTCGTCGTCTTGCCGTAGGACCCCGTGATCGCGATGGTCGTCGGGGCGACGGCGCGGAGTCGTGTGGTGGCCTGATCGACGAATCGCGCAGCTGCCCGACGCTCCGCGGGTGCCAGGGCCCTGAGCGCGAGGTCGACGAGCGCCGGCAGTCCGACGACCACGATCGCCGCCACCCCCGGCCCGATCCCGACCAGCAGCCCGGCGACCGTCGGCACCAGCGCGAACAGGGCCGTGACGATGCCGACGGTGCGCATCCGGCGGGTCCAGTTGAGCGCGGAGGTGCGGCCCCGGAGTGGCAGCCCGAGCGGTGCGACCAGGGCGATCGCCGCGACCAGCAGCGCCACGACCGGCACGAACAGCGCCACCACGGTGGCGAGGATCGAGCAGGCGAAGAGGGCCTGGTTGGGTGGGTCGAGGAGGTGCCAACGTCGTGCGAACCGGGTGGTCCAGGGTGCGAGGTAGTGCTCGCGCTGGGCGACCCGGAGCCAACGCGCACCGGCGGCACCGCCCCCGACGACGAGCACGACGAGGGTGAGGACGACGTCGATCACCGGGCGGCTCGCTCGCGCACCCGCTCGATGGCGTCCCGGAGCTCCTCGGCGGCGACGAGCGGGAGGTCGTGGTGGGCCGGCTCGTCGAGGATGGTGAGGTGCGCATCGGGGAACCGTCCCTGGGCGCGCTGGGCGACCTCCAGCGGCGCCGCGTCGTCTCGACGGGCCCAGACCAGCTCGACGGGGACGTCGATCCGGGGGAGCAGTTCGCCGTACTCCTCGTTGACGACGGTCACGAGCACGTCGCGCATGACGCCGGTGGCGGCGCGGTAGTCGTCGGAGCCCCGGCTTCGGCGCAGGGCCTCCATGCGGTCGTCGGACATGAGGCCGCGACGGTGGGCCCAGCGGGTGAGCCGGTAGCCCAGCGACGGCGTGGAGGTGGTCCGGTCGGCCCGGTGGAGCAGCGGGACGCCGGTCAGCACGAGTCCGCTGATCCGCTCGGGACGGGAGACGGCGAGGTGGCAGGCCACCCGGCCACCGAAGCTGTGGCCCACGACCACGACCCGGTCAGCGAGCTCGTCGAGCAGTGGAGCGACCAGCGCGGCGTAGCCGGCGGCGCCCATCGCCGCCTCGGGAGCCGGGGACGCACCGAAGCCGGGGAGGTCGAGTGCGACGGCGTCGAGGCCCTCGGTCGCGAGCCGGAAGTCGCTGCGGTCACGTCGCCAGCCGTGGAGCGCGAGCACATCGGCGGGTTCGGAGCCGGTCCGGTCACCGAAGAGGCGACCGCCGGAGAAGGTCGTCAGCACGCCGGACAGGCTACGGAGCGCTCCGCCCGGACCGGTGCATCGCC
>JBCCTY010000243.1:0-6215 GCA_039197885.1 Actinomycetota bacterium
GGGCGGCGAGCCGTCAGCCGAGCCGTCGACCACGACCACGTCGGTCGCGAAGCCGTCGGGCACCGTCGCCGGGGCAGCGTTGCCCTCGGTGTCGCGACGGTCGAGCACGCGAAGCCGCCAGACCGAGCCGGCGTCGAGGTCATCGGGCAGGGTGACCGTCGCCGTCCAGGTCCCGTTGCGATCGGTGCCCTGGACGAGGGTGGCGGTCGACGCTGCGGTCGACGCCCCGCTGGTGACCTCCGACAGCAGGAACGACGGCGTGACGGCGCCGGTGCGGTCGGCGAGGGCGACGGCGACCTCGATCGAACGGGTCGAGCCCGGGTCGGCGACGTCGATCGTCCGCGGGGTGAGGTCGACCTCGACGATCTCGGGCGGATCGACGTCCGGTGTCCCGGCCGTGATGCCTTCGCGCAGCACCACGTCGGGCAGGCCGTTGCCGTCGGCCGTGAGCAGGTTCGTCGCGTCGGTCTCGAAGGCGACGACCGCGCCGTCCCGGCTGATGGCCGCGTTCAGGGAACGACGATCACCGCCCCGCTCGGCGCCCACCGAGATCCGAGACGTCGTGTCGGAGGTCAGGTCGCGGACGAAGACGTCCAGCTGCCCCTCGGGATCCTCCTCGATCAGGTTCGTCGCGACGGAGTGGAACGCGACCCACTGCCCGTCGCCGCTGATCGCCGGGGCGAACGACGAACCGGTCGCGCCACCGCCGTCGGTCGCCGCGGAGGCGAGCTCGCTCCGGCCGTTGCCGCGGTTCCAGACCCGGACATCGAGGCGGGTGTTGCCCCCGTTCTCGTCGGTGGCCCGGAACGCGACGTGCGAGCCGTCGGTGTCGATCGACGGATCGAAGCTGTCACCCGTCAGCGGCTCGCCCGAGGCGCCGACGCTCGCCACCCGACTCGTCGAGGAGCCGAGGTCGCGGACGACGATGTCGTAGTCACCGTCGTCGTCACCGGCGACGAGGTCGCCGGCGATCGTCGCGAAGGCCACGCTGCGTCCGTCACCGGAGATCACCGGATCGAAGCTCGCTCCGTCGCCCGCTCCACCCCCGGTCGCCACGCTCACCAGCTCGATGGCGCCGCTCGCCCGGGTCGCCACGAAGACGTCGACGGTGTCGTTGGCGTCACCGGCCACGAGGTTCGTCGCCGTCGACTGGAACGCGACGACACGGCCGTCACCCGAGATCGTCGGCACGCCGGAGCCGCCGTCGGCCTCGGCGCCGCCGGTGCCGGTGGAGAGCCGCGTGGTGGTCGTCGTGATGCGATCGTGGACGAAGACGTCGGACTCGCCGTTGCCGTCACCCGCGACGAGGTCGGTCGCCTCGGACTGGAAGGCCACGTAGCGGCCGTCGTCGCTGATGGACGGGTTGAGGCTGTCGCCGTCGCCCGGCGCACGGGTGGTCGCCCGGCTGACGAGGGTCATCGACGAGGTCAGTCGGTCGAGCACGAAGATGTCGAAGGACCCGTTGCGGTCGCCCGCGACGAGGTCCGAGCCCCGGGAGTGGAAGGCCACGAACCGGCCGTCGGCCGACAGCGACGGCCCACCGCTCGCCCCGTTGGACGGGACGCCGGCGGTGCCCGACACCAGGCGGATGGCCGTCTCCTGGGCCCCGGCAGGGGTGATCACCAGGACCGGCAGGAGCAGGGCCACGGAGAGGAGCGATCGGAGGCGCATCGTCCTTTCCGGTCGGCGGTGTGACGGCTCGGTGAAGGTCGGGGAACGGGGCCGTCTCGCCTGACCGTCCGGGGCCGTGTGCCACTACCGTGACCGCAATCCGTTCTGGGAGGGACAGCCACGTGAAGATCGGAGTCTTCTACTTCGGCGGGGTCGAGATGCCCGACCGCGGCGCGGGCCTCCCCGCACCGACCGACCGCCGCTACGGCCAGGTCGAGTTCTGGCATGCCATCGAACGACTGCTCGCCACCGGCGTCAAGGCCGAGGAGCTCGGCTACGACAGCTTCTGGCTGACCGAGCACCACTTCCAGTACGAGGGCTACGAGGTCTGCCCGAACGGCCTGATGTTCGGCGCGATCCTGGCCGAGCGCACCGAGCGGCTCCGGATCGGATCGATGTTCAACATCGTCGGCCAGTGGCACCCGCTCCGCCTGGCCGAGGACTTCTCGATCCTCCACAACGTGTCGGGTGGCCGGGCCATCCTCGGCGTCGGACGCGGCACGGTGCCGCGCGAGGCCGAGACGCTGGGCACCAAGATCGGCAGCTTCGACAACCCCGACAAGGCCGACGCCGACGAGCTCAACCGCACGCAGTTCGCCGAGGCCATGGACGTGATCCAGCTGGCCCTCGAGAACGAGACCTTCTCGTACCAGGGCGACGTCTACCAGTTCCCGCCCGGCGGGATCCCCGACCGGGGTGGGTTCGTCGAGGAGCTCACGCTCATCCCTCGCCCGGCCCATCCCTACGAGGTCTGGCAGCCCGTCACCTCACCCCCGACCCTCGCTGCGGTGCCCAAGCGGGGCTTCGGCGCCGTCTTCTGGCTCCAGCACCACGCCTTCATGAAGCGGATGTGGGACACCTACGGCGAGCTCCACGACGAGGCCCACGGCTCCGCCCTCGAGGCCCACGAGAAGCGGATGTTGGTGGTGTCGGTGCGCATCGAGGACTCGCGCGAGAAGGCCATCGAGAAGGTCCGACCCGGCCACGACGAGTTCTGGAAGTTCCTCGGCCCCTATGGCTGGAGCCGCGGCTACATGGGCGAGGGAGGCAAGCCCGCCGCACCGGGGCTCATCCCGAGCCTCGAGGAGTCGATCGAGAACCGCACCTGGCTCGTCGGCACGCCCGAGGACGTCGCCGAGGGCATCGCCAGCTTCCGTGACCTGTTCGGTGGGCTCGAGAACCTGACGATCTTCCCCAACATGCCGGGTGACCCCTACGACGAGTCCGACGAGCAGCTCCATCGCTTCGCCGAACAGGTCGTGCCGCTGCTCTGAGGCTCCCCGCTCCGGCGCTCAGAGCAGGCCGGCGGTCGCGGTGACATCGGCCCGCGTCGTGAGCAGCAGCTCCTCGACCGGTACGTCCACCCCGGCCCGCCCGAGGTCGGCCTCGAGCTGCTCGCGAGCGAGCGGATCGACGGCTCCGTCGTCGCGGAGGAGCTGCGCCGTCGACTCCGCCAGCGCCACGGCCCGCCGCAGTGGTGGATCGTCGGGAGTCATCGCGTGGTGGTGGTTGGCGACCGCGTCGACGAGCTCGTCCGGGAGTCCCCAGCTGCGGAGGACGAGCGCCCCCACGATGGCGTGATCCTGGCCGTAGGTGCGGCGCTCGATCTCGCACTGCTCGGCGGAGTCGGGCCGTTCGATCGTGCGCAGCATCCG
This sequence comes from Actinomycetota bacterium, assembly GCA_039197885.1. GTDB lineage: Bacteria > Actinomycetota > Acidimicrobiia > Acidimicrobiales > Poriferisodalaceae > JBCBSZ01. The sequence goes on from JBCCTY010000243.1 coordinate 3,327, forward strand.
CCGGTAGCGACCGGAGTCGAATCGCAGCAGCAGCGGCTGGCCGAGGTCGTGCAGCAGCCCGGCGCTGTAGGCCTTCCCGCCGGGGACGCCGAGGGCGCTCCCGATGCGCACGGCGGCCGAGGCGACGGTGATGGAGTGCTCCCAGTAGCCCTCGGGCAGCGATCGTGGCCCGCCCTCGAAGAGCCCGGCAGCCCAGCTCACCGCCACCGATCGGACGACGGAGAAGCCCAGCACGGTCACGGCGCCGGCGACCGTGCCCACCGGCGTCGAGAGCCCGACCGACGCCGAGTTCGCCATCTTCAACAGCCGGGCCGTCATCGAGGGATCGGTCGAGATGACCTTCCCGAGATCCTCCGCCGATGCGGTCGGATCATCGACGAGGTGCAGGACGCGCGTCGCGCTCATGCGATGGGCGGGTAGGCGCTGGAGCTGTTGCACCAGCTGTTCGACCGTTGCGGTGGCCACGCTCATGTCCTCCGTTCGGTCCGGTCGACCGGACCGGACCTCGGACAAGTCCGCTCACACACCGATCGCGTCGAGCTCGACCCTCGTCTCGACCATCCACGCCTCGGCCTCCGCCTCGGCCTGCTCGATCGAGTCCGTGCTCCGGAGGCGAACCACGAGGTCACCGTCGCAGCGCTCGTATCGATCGAGGAGCGTCACGTTCGCCGCGGCCTCGATGTCGATGCCGTCGTGAGCGAGCGACTTGGCCACGACCGAGATGACCCGCTCCACGCTGCCCGGCTCGGCGAGGATCGCCAGCTCGACCGGTTCGCCGGCCACGAAGCGACGGGAGTACCCCGCGATCAACCGCAGCGCCGGAGCGGGTTCCTCCCAGTCGACATCGAGCACCAGCCGATGGTTGGCGAGCGTGCCGCCGCTCTGGTGCCAGACCTGATCCTCGGTGGTCGGCGCGACGGCCCGCAGCTCACCCCCGAGCCGATGCTCGACCTGGCGGAGCACCTCCGCCTGCACCGACACCGCACCGGACACCACCGCGGCCAGCTCCTCGTCACCACCCTCGAGATGATCGAGCGCGAGGGCGCAGAGCTCGCGAGCGAGGTCCGGTCGGTCGTCCGCCACGTCGGCTGCCATCGACGTGAAGGCCGCGGCGAGCGCCGGGTCGATCCCCTCGCAGCGGTGGAGCTGCGGGAACACCGCACCGACGTCGACCAGCTCCGGCGTGAGGGGAACGGCCGTCGGGCCCTCCAGGAGTGGCTCGAGCTCGACCCCGCGGAAGCGGAGCGCTGCCGGCACCTGGTTGATCGAGTCGACGCGACCAGCGAGCAGGCCGGGACCGACGCGGTCCATCAGGGCGGTGCGGCGGACGACGGCCCCGGCGAGATGGACCGATCCGGCGCCGACCCAACGCCGCAGGAGGTCCCAACGGTGGAAGTGGTCGAAGTGCTCGTGCCGGGCGACGACGGCGTCGACCAGCGGATCCTCGTCGAGGACCTGCACCTGTCGATCGAGTCGCCCGGCGGGCCAGACGGTGCCGGGCTGCGCCACGGCGACGTACCGGGCCGTGGTGGCCGCGAGGCCGGCCGCGACGAGCAGCGACACGGCCGCGGTCGCCACGTCCACGCGCTGCACGTCCTGGCCCTCGACGACCGCAGCGTCGAGGCAACGGTCGAGATCGGCGGGCGCCCCCGCGACGACGACTCGCCGGCGCGTCTCGGTGGCGAGCAGCGAGTTGACCGTCCGCCCGACCTCGGCGGCGGCGTGCCCAGCGGCAACCGGGACCACCACGGTCACGCCGTCGGTCGTCGCGATGGGCTGCGCGGGCGCGTCGGCGCCGAGCCAGTCGAGGAGTGACGTCCAGCGGTGCTGCCACTGGTGCTCGACGCGCAACCGCTCCTGGGCGGCCAGCCCGACCGACCGGAGCAGGTCGGGCGTCGAGAGGACCATCCGGAGCAGGTCGGGCAGGTCGCCCATCCGGTCGGCGAGGAGGACCTCGTGGTCGGCGTCGAGGTGCTCGGCCACACCGGGCCGAGCGAGGGCCACGACCGGCGTGCCGAGGGCAGCGGCGTCGAGCGCGGCCTGCGAGAGGAGGGCCTCGCGCTCGGGGATGCCGGAGACCGACAGCGTGGCGAGCGTCGGGGGCAGCTCGACCACGACCTCGGCGGCGGCGAGGAGTGCCGACCGCTCTCGAACGTCCGGGCGACCGAGATCGCAGGAACGGAGATCGGCGACGTCGCTCCAGCCGGTGCCCAGCACACCGACGTCGAGACCGACGTCGCGCAGCGAGCGGACGGCCTCGGCGGTGCGGTGATCGGCGTCGCCGACACACACGACGGTGCGAGCGAGGACAGCCCCGTCGAATCGCTCGTCGAGCACCTCGGGCGCCACCGCTGGCGGGATCTGGACCAGGCCGTGACGGACGTAGGGGTACCACTCGGCAGCGGCACCGGCGTGCGGAACACCGACGAGGTCGAAGCACCGGGCGTGCTCGGGCACCTCGCCGAGGCGGGTCGGAGCGTCCTGGAGGGACGTCGACGTGTGCAGCGCGAGGGTGACGACGCCGAGCTCGGCGGTCGTCGAGCGGAGCATCGACGGATCGAGGTCACCCGGCGTCGGGATCACGACGCACCACTCGGCGTCGGTACCGGCGAGCAGCGCACCGAGCGCGGCAGTCCGTTCAGCGGCGTCCCCACCGTGCTCGGTCGGGTCGAAGCCGACCACCACGTTGCCGAGGGCGACGAGGCTGCGAACCACCGTCGTCCTGACCTGTCCCGTCGGCGCTTCCGCGCCACGGCCCACGACCACGATCCGCATGTCCATCCTCCGGGTGTCGGTTCCCTCCTGAACGGTGGTGTCGACCGCCGGGGGAAGCACTCAAGCGAAGTGAGCCGATTTCTCCTGGAGAGGTAGTGCGCGGTGATCACGTGA
>JBCCTY010000244.1:0-6187 GCA_039197885.1 Actinomycetota bacterium
CCCATCGTGGGGTGACCGTCGGGCACCGGTGCGCCGACGGCGTTGGTGGCGTCGACCAGGGTCGTGCCCGCCGCCAGGCCCAACGCCGCGATCGTGTCGGCCACCGCCGGGGCGGGGACGGCCAGCACGACGGCCTCGGCCCCCGCCGCCGCCTCGCGAGGCATCGCCCGAGCGTGGAGGTCGGCGTGTCGCGCATCGTCGGGCGACCGGACGCCGAAGGTCACGTCGTGTCCGACCCGCCGCATGCCGGCGCCGAGCGCCCGCCCGACGCCGCCGGCCCCGATGATCGCGATGCTCGACATGCCCGACCCCTTCCCGAGATGCGTAACGCTACTGCATCGTAATGCTACGGGTACGGTCGTCGACCATGTCGTCCACCGAACCGTCGAGAGGTCGTCCCCGCGACCCGAGCATCGACGTCGCCGTCCTCGCCGCAGCGCGCCGACACCTCGCGACCCACGGCTACGACGCGATGTCGATCGCTGCCGTCGCCGAGGAGGCCGGCACCACCCGGCAGGCGCTCTACCGGCGCTGGACGAACAAGGCCGACCTCGCCACGTCGGCCATCGCCGACATGTCGACCGCCGACGAGCGGCCCCCGACCGACGATCCCTACCGCGACCTCGTCGTCGAGCTCGCTGCGTTCCACGAGGGCGTCACCCGCCCGAACGGCATCAGCATGGTCGGCTCGATGCTCCAGGAGGCGACCGACCCCGGTCTGCTCGCGCTCTACCGCGAGCGGATCGTCGCTCCCCGCCGCGACCGGCTGCGCAACATCCTGCGTCGCGCCGTCGACGCCGGCCTGGTCGGCGCCGACGCCGACCTCGACCACGCGGTGGCGGCCGCCACGGGCACGCTCTACGCCCTGCACCTCGCCGGCCGTCGAGTGCCGGCCACCTGGCCGACGCGCACCGCTGCCTTCGTCTGGCGCGGCCTCGGCGGTGATCCGCCCGACTGAGGACCGGCTCGGGCCGAGCGGCGTCGGCGGAGCCGAGCCTCGGTCCGTCAGGGACGTGGCCTCCCCCGTGCGAGGGAGGCCGGCCGGTCCGAATCGCCGTCGCGGCGGAGGGGACCGCCGCACCGCCGTCCGTACCGTCATCGACGTACCGAGATCGACGACGGGAGAGACGTGATCACACGCCGCGAGTTCCTGAAGGTCGCCGGGCTGCTGGGTCTCAGCGTGCCGCTGCTCGGCTGTGGTGATGGCGATGGCGACGATGACGGGGACGGTGCGGTCCCGGGCGGCGCGGACCGGCGCCGGGTCGCGGTGGTCGGGGCCGGTGTCGCCGGTCTCGGAGCCGCCCACCTGCTCGCCCGCGCCGGCAGCGAGGTGACCGTCTTCGAGGCATCGTCGGGCTACGGCGGCCGCGTCCGGCGTGACGACCGGTTCGTCGACTTCCCGATCTCGCTCGGCGGCGAGTGGCTCGAGGCGCCGGTCTCGGAGCTGCCGGCCATCCTCGGCGACCCCGAGGGCGGGATCGACGTGGAGCTCGTGCCGTACGACCCTGACGACCCGACGGCCTACTTCGACGGCGAGCTGACCATGTCGGAGCTGGGCGAGTTCGACTCGCTCAACTTCGTGACCGCCAGCTGGTTCGACGTCTTCGAGCGCTACGTCGTGCCGGGGGTCAAGGACGCGATCCGGTTCGACACCGAGATCGTCGAGATCGACCACGGGGCCGACGGTCGTGACGCCGCGGTCCTCCTGACGACGGCGAACGGTGACCTGCACGAGGCCGACCACGTGATCGTCACCGTCCCCCTCAGGGTGCTCCGGGAGCGCCGACTCCGCTTCGTGCCCGACCTGCCCGACCGCAAGCGGCGCGCCATCGAGGCGGCGGAGGTGTGGGGCGGCCTCAAGGCCTTCTTCGAGTTCGACGAGGCGTTCTATCCGTCGTGGACCGAGTTCCCCGACAGCGACACGGCGACCGGGCAGCGCTACTACTACGACGCCGCCTACGGCCGCGACACCGACGCCGCGGTGCTCGGCCTCTTCGCCGTCGGCACCGGCGCCGAGCCCTACCAGGCGCTGCAGGGCGACGACCTGCGCGATCACGTGCTCGGCGAGCTCGACGAGGTCTTCGACGGAGCCGCCTCACGGTCGTACCGGCGCCACATCGTCCAGGACTGGAGCGCCGAGCCCTTCATCGGTCAGGCCTACCTGGCCGACACGGCCGACTGGACGCTCCCGCCGGTGCTCCAGGAGCCGGTGGGCGATCGGGTGCTCTTCGCCGGTGAGGCCTACACGAGTCACGACGACTGGGGGAGCGTCGACGACGCCGCCCGCTCGGCCCGTGAGGCAGTCGAGCGGATCCTCGCCTGACGCCACTGCCTAGGATCGGGCCCCGGGGGAATTGCCGAGGGGGAACCATGACCGACGTCCGTCCGCTGCCGTCCGACCCGGCCGCGATCACCGCCGAGTGGCTCACCACCGTGCTCCGGGGCAGCGGTGCGCTCGACGCCGACGGCTCCGTGGCCTCGATCACGCGCACGCCGGTCGGGGAGGGCGTCGGCATGCTCAGCGAGATCGAGTTCCTCCACCTCACCTACGAGGGGGCGGCCGACGACGCCCCCGACAGCGTCGTGGCCAAGTTCCCGACCGCGAACGAGCAGAACCGTGCCGTCGCCCAGCAGTACGACGTCTATCGGCGCGAGGTCCTGTACTACGCCGAGCTCGACCCCCACAACGACGCCCCCGGCCCGGCCGTGCACCTCTCCGCCATGCACGACGACGGCCACTTCGTGATCGTGATGGAGAACCTGTCGGGCTACGACCTCGGCGATCAGGTCGTCGGCGCGACGCTGGCCCAGACCGAGGCCGGCATCGATCTGCTCGCCCGCCAGCACGCGTCCTTCTGGGGGCGGATGACCGAGGAGGAGCACGGGTGGCTGCCTCGGGCGTCGGGCAGCTTCCACGCCGACAACATGTTCCAGGGCGCCCAGTTCGGCTGGGATCCGATGCTCGCCACCTTCGGCGATGTCGTGCCACCCGCGGTCCGGGACATGCGCGACGGCTTCGTCGCGACCATCCGGTCGTTGCAGGAGCAGCTGGACCGCGACCCGGTGACGCTCACCCACGGCGACTTCCGGATGGACAACCTGTTCTTCGGCACCGACGACGAGCACCACCCGGTCACGATCATCGACTGGCAGGGTCCGCTCCGGTCCCGCGGCATCCACGACGTCGCCTACCTGCTCAGTCAGAGCACGCAGATCGAGGTGCGTCGGGCCCACGAGCGCGAGCTCGTCCGGCGCTACGTCGAGGGCCTCGCCGCGGCGGGCGTCGCGGGCTACGGGTTCGACGAGGCCTGGAACGACTACCGAGCGGCCGTGCTCTACCTCTGGTGCTACGCCGTGGTGATCGCCGGGACGCTCGACAGCGCCAACGAGCGCGGTGTCCGCTGGATGACCGAGATGCTCCGCCGCAACGCCACGGCGATCGAGGACCTCGACTGTCGCTCGCTGTTCGTGTGAGCCGGCTCCGCGCGACGCCGATGCGCAGCTGGCAGATCGGCGACATCACCGTCACGAGCGTCGTGGAGGTCGAGGGCTCGGCACCCGGCACCTTCCTCTTCGCCGAGGCCGACGGCGACACCGTCCGCGCCCGCCACGGCTGGGCCGAGGGCACCTTCGTCGAGGATGGCCGGCTCCTGACGCGCGTCCAGGCGCTGGTCGTCGAGAGCGCCGGTCGCACCCTCGTCGTCGACACCTGCATCGGCAACGACAAGGAGCGCGACGTCGCGGCGTGGAACCAGCTCGACCTGCCCTTCCTGGAGCGGTTCGCCGCGGCCGGGTTCGACCGTCTCACCGTCGACGCCGTGGTCTGCACGCACCTCCACGTCGACCACGTCGGCTGGAACACCATGTTCGTCGACGGTGTGTGGGTGCCCACCTTCCCCGAGTCGCGGTACCTCTTCGCCGGACCGGAGTACTCGCACTGGTCGGCCGAGCCGTTCCGTGATCGTCCCGAGCACGACGACTCGATCGAGCCCGTCGTCGGTGCCGGACTCGTCGACCTGGTCGACGTCGACGCCGAGATCGCCCCGGGGGTCTCCCTCGTCCCCACCCCGGGTCACACGCCGGGGCACTGCTCGGTGAAGCTCTCGTCGGGCGGGGTCGAGGCGCTCATCACCGGTGACTTCATGCACCACGCCGTGCAGGTCGCGGCACCGGAGTGGTGCTCGCGCTTCGACTCCGACCCGTTGCGGGGTGAGGCGACACGGCGCGAGTTCATCGAGGAGCACGCCGACGGTGACCTGCTCGTGATCGGCACCCACTTCGGCGGTGTCGGATCGGGTCGCATCGTGTCCGACGATCGGGGTCACGTCTTCGTCGCCGCCGAGTCGTAGGGCCGGCGTGGGAGAGTGGCGCCGACGAGGAGGGGTTCGTGGAGGAGCTGCAGGACCGCGTGGCCGTGGTGACCGGTGCGGCGTCGGGCATCGGCCGGGCCCTGGCGCTCGCCTTCGCCGCCGAGGGCTGCCGGGTGGTGCTGGCCGATGTCGAGGAGGACCCGCTCGCCGAGGCCGAGGCCGCGGTCGCCGCCCACGGCGTCGAGGCGCTGGCCGTGCCGACCGACGTGACCGACGAGGCGTCGGTCGGAGCGCTGGCCGACGCCACCCTCGAACGATTCGGCGTCGTCCACGTGCTCTGCAACAACGCGGGTGTCGGAGGCGGCGGCACCATCCGCAACAGCCAGCTGGTCGACTGGCGGTGGGTCATCGACGTCAGCCTGTGGGGCGTCATCCACGGCGTCCACCACTTCCTGCCCCACCTCGTCCGCTCCGGTGACGGCCACGTCGTCAGCACGGCCTCGGTGGCCGGGCTGATGGCCAACCCCGGCATCGGGCCCTACAACGCCGCCAAGTCCGGCGTCGTGGCGATCATGGAGACGCTGCACCACGAGACGGCCGCCGACGACGACGCCAACGTCGGCGTCTCGGTGCTGTGCCCGGGCGAGGTCGCCACCAACATCGCCAGCGCACAACGCAACCGGCCGGAGCACCTGCGTCGGTCGGGCAGCCGCCGCCCGGCGAGCGACGAGGCCCGGCAGCGCAACGCCGCGATCGCCGAGGCGCTGGCCGAGCACGGCAAGGATCCGTCGGAGGTCGCCGACCTCGTCGTCGCCGCGGTGCGCGACCGACGCTTCTGGGTGTTGACCCACCCCGACTACCTGGCCGACATCGAGCACCGCAACGACTCGCTGCACCGCCAGGAGAACCCGACGCTGCTGCGGCCCTGGTTCGGCTGAGCCGCCGGCCGCTCAGCCGCAGACGAGGAGCGCGTCGAGCTCGAGTCGGAAGGGGCCGTCGATCCCGTCGCTCAGCTGGATGCCGACCTCGACGGCGAGCTCGCGATCGAAGGGGGCATCGTCGATCGCCTGGCCGAAGACGACCGGTCCGAGATCGTCGATCGCGACCGCCACCTCCTGGGGCCCGGCCTCGACGTCGAAGGGGATCAGCGCCTGGAAGCTGGTGCGGCGGTCACGGCCCGGAGCGGCGTCGTCGGCGGTGAGCAGGTAGCTGCGGCCGTCGGTGCGGGCCCGGACGACGATCCGGTCGGCACCGGCGAGCGCGTCGTCGGCGATGGCGGTGCGGATCGACGAGAACCCACCGCCCGCGGTGACGATCTCGCCCTCGAAGACGAGCGCGTCCTCGACGAGCGACGCCCGTCCGTCGGATCGCCCGCCCATCACGCCGTCGTTCACCACGACCCACCCGGTGGGCTCACCCTCGGCCGGATCGTCGAGCGGACGGCAACCCGGTTCGTCACCGAGCCGAGCCGGCGCCGCGGTCGTCGTGGGTGCAGTCGTCGTGGTCGGCGCGGTCGTCGTCGGGGCACTGGTGGACGGTGTCGGGGTCGTCGGCACCGCCGTCGTGGTGGTCTGGTCGACGGTGGCGACGTCTGCACCGTCGTCGGTCGCGCACCCCGTCACGACGAGGAGGAGCGCGACGAGGGCGACGACGCGGGGCGGGGGCATCGCTCCAGTGTGCCCCGTGGTGGGTCAGAAGCCGTCGGCGGGCTGCCAGAGCTCGAAGGGCACGCCGGACGGGTCGGTGTTGCCGATCAGGGAGCGACCCGCCTCGCTGTCGACGGTCTCGCCAGCCGTCCCACCGAGCTCGCGCACGCGGTCCGCTGACCTGGCGATGTCGGCGACCCGGAAGTAGTAGGTCGGCCCGGGGTCGCCACC
>JBCCTY010000245.1:0-6180 GCA_039197885.1 Actinomycetota bacterium
GGGGGCCGGAGAGGTCTTCGGCGCCGAGGTGCACTCCTCCGTGTTCGACCGGGTGCAGACCTGTGACAACCACTGCGAGTTCTGCTTCATCTACCAGCTGCCCAAGGGCATGCGCCGCTCGCTGTACCTGAAGGACGACGACTACCGGCTGTCGTTCCTCTACGGGAACTTCACGACGCTCACGCGATTCACCGAGCTCGATCTCGAGCGGGTCGTCACCGAGGGCATCTCTCCGCTGCACGTCTCGATCCACGCCACCGATCCGGGCCTACGGGCCCACATGCTGCGCAACCGGCGGGGGGCGATGAGCCTGCGGTGGCTGCGGGCGCTGCTCGACCACGGCATCGAGGTCCACGGGCAGGTCGTCGTGTGCCCCGGCACCAACGACGGCGACGCCCTCGACGCCACGCTCGCCGACGTGGCCGACCGGTTCCCCGATCTCGCCAGCGTGGCGGTCGTTCCGCTCGGCGTGTCCGACCACGCCCCGCCCGGCACCCTCCGCGAGCACACCCGGGCCGAGGCCGAGGCCGTCGTCGACATCGTCGAGACCTGGCAGGACGCCTTCCTCGACGTGCTGGGCCGCCGGCTCGTCTTCGCCGCCGACGAGTACTACCTGCTCGCCGGGCGGCCCTTCCCCGACGCCGACGCCTACGAGGGCTTCCCCATGCACGAGGACGGCATCGGCATGGCTCGGGCGTTCGAGGGCGAGCTGCTCGGCGACGGCGACGACGTCATCGGGGTGCGGTCGGGATTCTTCCACGCCGTCGACGGCGCGCCCCAGGAGGGCTACCGGGCCGAACGGGTCGGCGGCGCCTGCTCGACCGGCGGCGACGGCGGTGGGGTCGGTGTGCTCCTGGCACCTCGCCGCGACGCGCCGGTCGCGATCCTCACCGGCGCCTACGGTGCCCGCGTGCTCGAACCACTGGTCGCCCAGCTCGACCGCGACGACGTGCGGGTCGTGCCCGTCGAGAACCGGTTCTTCGGCGGGAACATCGGCGTCACCGGCCTGATGGTCGGTGCCGACCTCGCCCGCACGCTCGCCGACGAGCCGGCCGGCCACCGCTACCTGCTGCCCGACGTCTGCCTGTCGGGTGGACGGTTCCTCGACGACACCTCGCCCGACGAGCTCCCGCACCCGGTCGAGATCGTCCCGACCGACGGCGCCTCGCTCCGGCGGGCGCTGGAACGGCGCCGACCGTGACGACCTCGTCCGCCGCCCTGCCGCTCGTCGCCGTGATCGGCCGTCCCAACGTGGGCAAGTCGACGCTGTTCAACCGCATCGTGGGTCGCCGCGTCGCCATCGTCGAGGAGCGGCCCGGGGTCACCCGCGACCGCAAGGAGCTCGAGGTCGAGTGGCTGGGCCGCTCGTTCCGCCTCGTCGACACCGGTGGGTGGATGCCGGGCGGCGACCAGCTCGACGAGAAGGTGTCGCGTCAGTCCGAGCAGGCGATGGCCGAGGCCGACGTCGTGCTCCTCGTGGTCGACGGCACGGTCGGCGTCACCGAGGAGGACGCCCGGGTCGCCGAGCTCCTCCGGCGGGGCGGTGACCGCCCCACGTTCGTGGTCGTCAACAAGATCGACAGCGCCCAGCGCGAGGGCCTCATCTGGGAGTTCCTCTCGCTCGGGCTCGGTGATCCGCTCCCGCTGTCGGCCCTCCACGGCCATCACACCGGTGACCTGCTCGACGCCGTCATCGCGGCGCTGCCCTCCGACGAGGAGCTCGCCGCCCGTGAGGCAGAGGCACCCGAGCCGACCGAGTCGTCGTTCGTCCTCGACGACGACGGCCGCCCCTGGAGCGGTCCGACCGGCGACGTGCCGGCCGTGGCGCTGATCGGTCGGCCGAACGTGGGCAAGTCGACGCTGTTCAACCGACTCATCGGCGAGGACCGCGCCGTCGTCCACGACATGCCGGGCACGACCCGCGACACCGTCGACACCATCGTCGAGACCGAGGAGGGCCCGCTCCGCTTCGTCGACACCGCCGGCATGCGTCGCCGGGCCCGGGTCGACGAGGGCACCGAGTACTACTCGGTCGTCCGTGCGCTCCAGGCGGTCGACGACGCCGACGTCGCGCTCCTCGTCATCGACGGCACCGTCGGCGTCACCCACCAGGACCAGCGCCTCGCCGAGCGGGTCGACGCAGCGGGGTGTCCCATCGTGGTGGTGCTCAACAAGTGGGAGCTGCTCGACCAGGTCGACAAGTCCGACGTGCGCCACGACGTCGGCGAGAAGCTCCACTTCCTCGGTGAGGCGCCGGTGCTGTCGATCAGCGCGCTGAGCGGCAAGGGCGTCGGCCGCCTGATCCCCGCCCTCGGGGTGGCGATCGACGCCTACCAGCGGCGCGTCCCCACCAAGAAGGTCAACGACGTCGTCCAGCGGGCCCAGCAGGCCCACCCGGCGCCGGGCGGGGCCCGGGTGCTCTACGCCACCCAGGGTGCGGCACATCCCCCGACCTTCACCCTCTTCGTCAACCGCGAGGTGCCACGCACCTGGCTGCGCTACCTGGAGAACCAGCTGCGCGAGGGCCTCGACCTCGGCGCCACACCGGTGAAGCTCCGGGTCCGGAAGCGGAACTGAGCGCGGCATGCCCTGGTGCGAGAACTGCGAGCAGTACCTGACGCCGACCGGGATGACCGATGACGGCTCGTGCCCCACCTGTCAGGGCACCGTCGACACCGAGACCGTCGCCGACCGCACCGACCGTCCCGCGGCCAAGATCCCGTGGCACTTCTGGCTGCTGCTGACCGCAGCGACCGTCTACCTCGGGTGGCGGGCGATCGACGGCGTGCTCTGGCTCATCGGCCAGATCTGAACAGCTCGTCCATCCGCGCCGGCCGCTCCAGGTCGGGGCGGCGGCGCAGCGACCGGTGGTCGTCCTCGTCGTCGAAGGTGACGAGCTCGACCCAGTTCGCATCGGGGTCACGAAGCCTGGCCACGGCGACGCCGTCGACCGCCACGGGCTCGTCGACCACGGCGAAGCCGGCAGCGATCGAGCGGTCGAGGGCGCCGTCGAGGTCGTCGGTCTCGAAGGCCAGATGACCGGCACCCGGGGTCTCGTAGGCGACCGGCGCCTCGGGCGTCGTCGTCGGGTGGTGGAACTGCCACATCTCCACCGAGCCGTTCACGACCGGCACCCAGGTCACGCTCACGTCGACGTCGTCGAGCATCGCGCCGCGGTCGAAGGCCTCGACGCCACGGATGCGGGTGGAGGCCCGGGCCTCGGTCGTGAGGAGCACCTCGTAGGCGGCGCGCAACCGGGTGAGGTCGGGGGTGGAGATCGCCCCGTGCGAGAGCCAGGGGTCGAGCTCGATGGGCGCATGGGGCGCTCCCTCGATCTCGATGACGAGCTGCTCGATGTCGCGGACGTAGAGGTAGCGGTAGCCGGTGCCGAGGTCGACGGGGCCGGGGTGGCGCTCGATGCCCACGGCATCGGCGCGCTCGACCGCCGCATCGATCTGCGGCAGCTGGATGGCGGCGTGGGTGACGCCGGACCGATGGATCTCTCGCCGCCGAGCCGCAGGGCCGCCGACCTCGACGAGCTCGATCCACCCGTTCGGCCCGGCCGCTCGTGCGGTCCGGGCCACCTGCCGTCCGGCGACGAGGGGATCGGTGGCTCCGTCGGAGATCTCGATCGGCCACCCCGTGAGCCCGGCGAGCTGCTCGGCAGGCCTCGTGAGGGTGGCGACGGTCCTGCCGACGTGGTGCAGTCCGACGATCACGCCCGCAGTCTGCCAGCGCGCCGTCGGCCGGGTCAGGCGTCGTACAGCTCGGCCTCGGGGAAGAAGGTCGACCACGCGAACCAGAAGTCGTTGCGATGGGTCACCGGATCGAGCCGCTCTCCGGCGAGCTCCCCCTCGGTCGCGTTGCCCAGGACGTCCCACGTCGAGCCCGTCTCTGCGTCGGTGAAGGTCCCGTCACCGTTGGCCTCGAAGGTCAGGGTCCGCTCGTCGAGCAGCGGGGAGAAGGCGACACCGGTGCCGATGTCCTCGCCGATGTCGATCGTCGGGTGGTCGAGCGCGTCGGCGGCGCCGCTCGCCCACAGGACCACCACGGGGGTGTCGCCGACGGCCGTGTTGAGCGCGCCCTTGCCGGCGATCGAGGAGAACGGCACGCCGAGCTCGCCATCGTCGAGGGTGATCCCCACGACCCGCTCCAACGCCGGGACCCGGTCGTCGACCTCGCCCTGGAAGAAGCCCGAGAACGGGGCGCTGTTCGAGCTGTAGCTGACGTAGGGGTTCGTGCCGTAGGTCCGGTTGGGGAAGCCGGTGTCGCGGCTGAGGACCTCGGTGTCGGGGAAGCTGTCGAGCACCTCGCCGTAGGAGGTGATGGCCGTCGAGATGAACTCGAGCTGGGTGCCGGCGAAGTCGCCGACGATGCCCTCACCCGTGGCCTGCTGCCAGAGCGAGGTGGTGGCGTCGTCCCACATCACCAGGTCGGACTGGCGAAGCAGACCCGACACACCGAAGCGCAGGACCTCGCCGCCGACTCGCCGGTCGAAGGAGATCGCCGTGTTGCACAGCGGGCAGTAGGTGACGGCGACGGGGACGTCGCCGAATTCGTCGTTGACGATCTCGTGCTGGGTGAGGATGGCGAGCGGATAGAAGCGCCGGATGCCGTCGAGCTCGACGAGCGCCCCGGGCGACGGGGCCGTGAGCCACTCCCCGGCGGCCTCGAGCGACTCGTACACCGGCTCGTCGATCGGTGGGATGCGGTCACGGGGATCGACGGCCCGGATGCCGACCGCGAGCTCGTTCAGGTCGATGGTGCGGTTGGTCCAGTCGGTGTCCCACGGCGCGGTCGCCTCGCCGACCGCGCCGGGCGGGACGTCATCGGTCCCGATGTCGGGGAGGTCGTCCTCGGTCGCGTCGGACGTGGCCGTCGAGCCGGCGTCCGTGGTCGCCGGCGCATCGTCGGGCGCGGCCACGTCGTCGGCGATGAAGCCACCGACGTGATGCTCGGCTTCTCCAACTTCGGGAGCCGAGGCTGGGTCCGCACCCGAACGGAGCTCCATCACCTGCTCGCCGTTCGAAACCGCGCCGGCGGCTGGCTCGGCGCCCGCACGGTCTTCGTGACCGAAGCGAGCCTCAACGACGACGGCTACATGATGGAGGGCGAGTGCAAGGCCGAACGCCCCAAGGTCCCCCCGGTCCCTATCAGTCACCAGGATCTCCCCGAGTTCCCGGACTTCGGCAATCTGCGCACGGTGGACACCATTTCGTTCCACGAGTGCACGATCGCCATGGAGACGGACTACCAGTACTACGAGCTCTTCGGCGACCTCAACGCGGCAACCAGCTACCTGACGACCCTGCTGTCGTACATCAGTGACCGGTACGAGCTTCAGACGAACACCGTGCTGACGTTCCCGTACCTCCAGCTATACACCAACTCGAACGATCCGTGGTCGACGCCCGACAACGGCGGCGGCTCGATCGACATGCTCAACGAGTTCGTGAACGCCTGGCAGGGCAACGTGCCCACCGGCGCGATCCTGGGGCACCTGATGAGCGGCGCGAGCCTCGGTGGCGGCGTCGCGTACCTCAACGGCATCTGCAGCAACAGCTCCAACTTCGGCGTCAGCGGCAACATCGGCTACCAGGGATTCGTGAACTTCCCCGTGGTCCAGCAGCCCGCCAACTGGGACTTCATCGTCGTCGCACACGAGATCGGACACAACTTCGGGTCGCCCCATACCCACGACTTCTGCCCGCCGCTCGACGAGTGCCCGGCCAGCCAGTACTGGGGTAGCTGCCAGACCCAGCAGGTCTGCTCCAGCTCCGGCTCGATCATGAGCTACTGCCACCTGTGCCCCGGCGGCACCGGCAACATCACGACGTACTTCCACCCCGAGGCCGCCGCCCTCATGACGTCGGTCGCCCAAAGCTGCACGCCGTCCATTTGGGAGGTCACGATCAACGCGCCGGACGTCGTCTCGGACTCGAGCGGAACTCCCACGACGCTCCAGACCGTGAGCGGCAACGTGAACAGCGCGACGGTCTACTATCGCCTCGCCGGCCAATCGGCCTTCACGTCCATGGCGCTCTCCGCCCAGGGTGGCGGCCTGTTCCAGGTCGACCTCCCCGCCACCCCGTGCGGTGAGTCGCTCGAGTACTACTTCGACTTCGATGTCGCCGGGACCGGGACCTTCAGCGCCCCGAACGGCGCCCCGACGGCTCTGTA
>JBCCTY010000246.1:0-6133 GCA_039197885.1 Actinomycetota bacterium
ACTCGCCGCGCCCGGACTTCATCGTCATCGGCGCGATGCGGGCCGGGACCAGCGCGCTCTGGATCTGGCTCCGCGACCACCCCGGGACGAACCTGTCGACGGCCAAGGAGCCCAACCTGTTCCTCCCGGAGATCGAGATGCGGTCCTACCCGTGGGCCGGCTTCTACCCCGAGCCGGACGGTCGCGTGATCGGGGAGTCATCGGTCAGCTACGCCGCTCCCGACGTCGCCGGAACGGTCGCCGGGCGCATCGCCGAACACGCGCCGGAGGCTCGAGTGGTCTACCTGGTCCGCCACCCGGTCGAGCGGACGCGGTCGCACCACCGCCACTCCTACCTCCGGGGTCTCGAGCGCCGGCCGATCGACGAGGTCGCCGTCCCCGGCTCGTCGTACGTGGAGCGCAGCCGCTACGCCACCGTGCTCGACGTCTTCGGCGAGCACGTCGATCCCGACCTGCTGCGCGTCGTCGTGCACGAGGAGCTCGTCGGTGACGACGACGGACCGTGGTTGGCGCTCCTCGACCACCTCGGCCTCACGCACCAGCCCCGACCCACCGACGTCCACAACGCCACCGAGGCGAAGCCGCTGGTCCATCCGCTGGCGCGCCGCTACTTCGATCTGGGCCTCGACCAGGTCGTTCGCCGGATGCTCCCGCGCCGGGTGCGTCGGATCGCCGCCGACCGGCTCGTGCGGACCGACGGCGGCGCAGCGGAGGCACGCGCCGCGGCGGCCGGCCCCCTCCCGGCCGAGTCGATGGCCATCCTCCGCGACGAGACGGCCCGGCTCGAGGAGCGAATCGGCCGGTCGACGGGCTGGGACATCGACGCTGCGTCGTGAGCGGCGACGGAGACCACCGGACGAGCTCGTCGAACCAGCGCAGCACGTGGTCGTGATGCGACATACTGTGCCCGCAGCCGGGCGGCCGTCGAGCGAGGTGGGAACCAACCCGTGTGCACGCGCACCAGCACGAGGAACCGTCGATGAGCGGTTCCACGCCCCGGTCGCTCCGATCCCAGCAGGCGGCCGAACCGGCCCGGCCCGGCGAGGTTCCCGCGACGTGGTCCCCCGCCGTCCCGGCGAGGAGGACCGGTCTCCGACCGCTGCGCTCCCTCGACCACCTGGCCCGCGACCTGGTGGCGCTCCGACGCGGCCGCGACCGTGCCATCCGTCGCCGCATCGCTCCGCACGCCGCCGACGGCTACCTCCTGATCCACGTCCCGAAGACGGCGGGGACGTCGGTCTCGGCTGCCTTCTACGGGCCGGAGGTCTTCCTCGGGCACACCACCGCTCGCATGGCGCGACGGGCGATCGGCCCGTGGCCCTACAGCCGACTCCTCACCTTCGGCTTCGTGCGCGACCCGGTCTCCCGGTTCCACTCGAGCTACCGCTACCTCCGGGCGGGTGGCGCCCAGAACCGCTACGACCTGAAGTGGCGCGACGCGCTCGCGCCCTACCCGACCCTCGAGCGACTCGTGGCCGACGAGGGGATGATCCGGGAGCTCCACCAGCACCAACTGCACTTCCACCCCCAGCATCGTTTCCTCTGCGATCCCGCCGGCCGGCTCCTGGTCCGCGAGGTCGGGCGCTTCGAGCGACTGGGCGACGACGTCGAGCGGATCGCCGGGCTCCTCGGCGTCGAGGTGGATCTCCCCCGGCTGAACACGACCGCCGCCGACGAGGTGCCGCTGGCCCGGACCGCACGCGACCGCGTCCGGGACCTGTATGCCCGCGATCGGGCGCTCTTCGGCTACGAGTGATGCCGTGGACGGCGGCGCGCAGCGGCCGAGGTACGGATCGCGGTGACGCCAGCAGTCAGCGCCCGGGACGGCGATCATCGTGACCGAGCTGCCGAGCGTGACCGTCATCATCCCCGCCTTCCGCGCCTCGGGCACGATCGGTGAGACGCTCGCTGCGCTGGCCGACCAGCGGGACGCACCCCCGTTCACGGTCGTGGTGGCCGACAACGGGTGCCCGGAGGACACCGCCGCCGTCGCCGCAGCGGCGCTGGACGAGCACGGCCTCGACGGTCAGGTGCTCGACGCCGGCGCCGAGCCGGGTGCGGCGTACGCCCGCAACTTCGCGGCCTCGTCGGTCTCCACCGAGCTCGTGCTCTTCACCGACGCCGACGACGTGGTGAGCACTCGCTGGGTGTCGGGCCACGTCGCCGCGCTCGCCGACGCCGACCTGTCGTCCGGCCCCTGGCAGCGATGGTCGCCCCACGCCGGTGAGATCGCCCGGCCCGACGAGATCCACGCGACGCCGCAGTCGTTCGGGCCGTACCCGTTCGTCCACGGCAACAACTTCGGTGCTCGACGGACCACCTTCCTCGAACTGGGAGGTCTGAGCCGTGAGCTCGCCTCCGCCTATGACGTCGAGCTCGGCATCCGGGCGACGAAGGCGGGGCTCCGGATCGGCTTCGCACCGGAGGCTGGCGTGTTGCATCGGGTCGACGTCGACGAGCGCGCCTACCTGCGACGCCGGTTCCGCTACGGGCTCGACGATGCCGTCGTGCGGCGGCTCCACGACGACTATCCCGCCGAGCGGGTGCTGTCACCGCTCTGGCGGGGCCTGATCCGCCTCCCCCTCCTCGCCGTCAGCACGAGACGGCGGCGAGCGTGGCTCCCGAGGATGGCCCAGGGTGCTGGCTATCTGGTCGGCCGGGGCCGGATCCGGTTCGCCGGCCTCGTCGGCCGCTGAGATCCGGAAGGCCGAACGCCCGACGCGGCCGAGACGTCAGGCGAGGGCGGCGGCGTAGGTGTCGCCGAGGCGACGGCCGACCGCGTCGATCGAGGCGTGCTCGACGATGCGGTCCCGAGACCGGGGGTTCGTGCCGCCGGGCAGGTGCGCGGCGATCGCGTCGGCCAGGCCGATGGCCGTCAGGTCACCCTCGATGAGGGTGCCGCACGTCGGTTGGGGCACCATCTCGACGAGCGAGGGGATCGCTGGCCCGACGATGGTGAGCCCGCTCGACATCGCCTCGATGACGGCGACCGGATGGTTCTCGACGATCGAGCAGGTGACGAACAGCCCGGCTGTTGCGAGGTGTCGGGCGACCTCGGCCGAGTCGAGCCGACCGGTCATGGTCACGATGTCGTCGAGGCGGAGATCGATGACCTGCTGGCGGAGGTCACGGGCGGACGGACCGTCGCCGACGATCTCCAGCTCCAGATCGATCCCGCGTCGACGGAGCTCGGCCACCGCGTCGACGAGCACGTCGATGCGCTTGACCGGCGCCAGCCGGCTGACCGTGATCAAGCGGTTGGCCACGCGGTCGGGATCGGCGGTGAACCGCGTCACGTCGACGGGGTTGGGGCAGACCTCCAGATCGTGACCGACGCCGGCCCGCACCATGGCCCGACGCAACGACTCCGAGACCGGCATGACCGCTGAGGCCTGGTGATACGGCAGCAGCATGCGGCGCAGGCGGTCGGGTGTGATCGGCGGCTGATCGGGGTTCTCGCCGGTGAACCACGTGCTGTGCTCGGTGACGATCAACGGCAGGCCGCGTCGACGCGCCGCCAGCGCCATGCCGCGCGACGACGCGGCGAAGTGGGCGTGGAGGACCGAGATCGGCCGACCCTGGGCCTCGAGGCGGTCGAGGAGGCGGACGATGCCGCGGGCTTCGAGTTGCTGCTGGATCGCCCAGAACAGCCGTCCGGGTCGCAGTCGCGGGACGACCACCTCGTGCACGCCGTCGTCGGCGACGCGGACGGTCGGTCGTCCACCTCGTCGCAGGCGGACGGGGACGACCTCGGCGGTCTGCTCGGCCGCGCGCACCCAGTTGGCGGCGACCGGATGCAACGGCAGGTGCATGAGCACCCGAGGGCGCGTCATCGGAGGTCCTCCTCGGTCCACGGCCCCTGACGGAGCCCCCACGAGCCGGCGAGCCGTCGGGCCCACGCGTCGCGGTGACGGGGCGAGGCGACCAGCAGCGGCAGTCGGAGCGTCGCTCGACGCAGGTCACCCCACCAGTCGCCCACCGGGGTGAAGGCCGGGTGCACCTCGGCGAGGGTGGCGTTGCCCCGCCCGTACTGGACCGAGCGTCGGATCCTGCTCCGCAACCCGTCGCGGGTGGTTCGCAGCACCCGGGCGTCGGGCGTGAAGACCCAGGGGGTGCCCGCCTGATCGGCCCGGAAGCCCAACTCGGCATCCTGTCCGGTGAGGAAGCGCTCGTCGAAGCCACCCAGCTGGTCGAAGGTCGGACGTCGGATCGCGAAGTTGTTGCCCGGCACGAGCACGAAGGGCTCCCACCGGGTGGGAGACCCGGGCCAGGTGTGGTCGTCATGGCGGTCCGACTCGTCGGGTCCGCGGTCGACGGTGGCGCCGATCGACAGCTCGTGGCGGTCGAGCGAACGGAGGTGGGCGGCGAGCCAACCGGGCCCCACCTGGTCGTCGGCGTCACAGAAGACCAGCCGATCCGACCGGGCCTCGGCGACGCCGCGGTTGCGGGCCGGGCCGGCGCCACGACGGCCGGACGCGTCGATCACCCGGAGGTCGAGGCCCAACTCGGCACCGAGCTTGCCGGCGACGTCGGGCGTGGGATCGGTCGAGCCGTTGTCGGCCACGATCACCTCGGCCGCCTCGATGCCCGCCTGCGCTGCGAGCGCGGCGAGCTGGACGTGGAGGACCGGCGCGCCGTCGCGGACCGGGATGACGACGGACGCGCTCGGGACCGGTCCGGCCGTCACTGCCGACCCTCGGTCGGGGCCTCGAGCGCCGGGATCTGCTCGCGCACCGTGCCATCACCGTCGAGGACCAGCACCCGGTCGCACATCTCGAGCGTCGAGGCGCGGTGGGTGACCACGATGACGGTGATGTCGTGGTGGAGCGCATCGATCCCGGAGCGAACGGCGCGGTCGGCTTCGTCGTCGAGGGCGCTGGTCGGCTCGTCGAGGATGATCACGTCGGGGCGACCGGCGAGCGCCCGGGCGATCGTGAGGCGTTGGCGCTGGCCACCCGACACCTCCGAGCCGCCCGACCCGACCGATGACTCGAAGCCGCCGTCGCGGCGCAGCACGTCGTCGAGGATGTTGGCCCGCTCGGCGGCGAGCCGCAGGTCGTCGTCGCTCAGCTCCCGGAAGAAGCGGACGTTGTCGGCGATCGAGGTCGTCAGCAGCCGGGGCTCCTGAGGAACGTAGGCGACGAGCCGGCGCAGATCGGTGCTCGCCACCTCGGACATCTCGGTGCCACCCAACCGCAGCCGTCCGGAGGTCGGCCGGCGGAGGCCGAGCAGCAACTGGACGAGGGTGGACTTCCCGGCGCCAGAGGGTCCGACCACACCGATCCGCTCACCAGGGCGGATCGTGAGTGCCACCCGGTGGAGCACGTCGGTCCCGTCCGGATAGCTGAACGACACGTCGTCGAGCTCGATGTCGCCGACGCGATCGATGCGCACCGGTCCGTCGGGCGCCGGACGGGCCTGGAGCTCAGCGGTGCGCTCCGCGAGCTCGGCCACGAAGGGCAGGCCCTGGAGCAGGTTCTGGTACTGGCCTTGCGCCGCCTGCGCGTAGCTGAAGGAGCGGAGCAGGAGGAGGAGCGAGGCGCCGAGATCGGCGATGTCGGTGGAGCCGATCGAGGCCACGGTCGCGGCACCGAGGACGACGAGGAGCAGCGCCAGGTTCTGGTAGATCTGCGGGCCCATGAGCGTCGCTGCCCTGCCGCGGCGGATGCTGTCCTCGGCCTCGCGGTAGGCGTCGTCGAGATCGTCGAGCAGCTTGTTCTCGACGCCGAAGGAGCGGGCCTCGAGCGAGAGCCGGGTCGTCTCGGTGGTCTGGACGCTGACGTCGCGCATCTGGACCTTGAGCCGTTCGGCGTGGCGCTTCGTCGCGCGGGACAGCGGACTGACGGCCACCGAGATCAGCGCGCCCAACACGATCGCCAGACCGGCGGCGAGGGGACTCACGATCAACGCCGCCGCGAGGATGACCGAGATCCGGCCGGCGGCGAGCGCCAGGCCCGACAGGTTGAGCAGCGCCTGCGAGGCACGCGCGGCGTGGTTGGTGACGAGGGTCTGCAGGTCGCCGAGGCGTTCGGTGGCGATCGCGTCCCAGTCGGCCCGGAAGAACGCGGCGACGAGTCGGCGCCGCAGATCGGTCAGGCTGTCGGCGAACATCCGCGACACCACCTGGGCCGAG
>JBCCTY010000247.1:0-6114 GCA_039197885.1 Actinomycetota bacterium
CGGACCCGACCGTCGAGCTCGCCGAAGCTGATCGAGCGCGTCGAGTCGCCGTCGACCTCGACGACGGCGGGCCGTTCCGAACCCGACCGGGCGTCGAGCTCGGCCCAGAGCGGGGCCCGACCAGGCCGATCCGGTGTCCGACCGATGGGCGGCGGGCCGTCGATCCACGCCACGACCGCCCCGGCCACGTCGGCATCCTCCGGGACGAGGTGGGCCGCACCGACGAATCGGTGCACGTCGGCGTGAGGGAGGCGCTCCTCGAGGTCGCGCAGGTAGAGGTCGGAGAAGACCCGGTCGTCGGACCCCCAGAGCAGCAGGGCCGGCACGTCGACGAGCTCGACCAGACCCGCCGCGACGGCGTCGAGCGCCGCCGCCGACGGGTGGCCGGGGTCGAGCGGGATGTCCTCGACGAAATCACGGATGGCTCGCCGCCGCGTCGGGTCGCCGTAGGGGGCCCGATAGGCCGCCCGCACGTCGGCGGGCGGGCGCGGTCTCGACATCGCGAGGGCGCCGTCGACGAACACCGACGTCGAGGCGGTCACCCGTTCGAGCACCCCGGGCGTGCGAGCAGCACGGATGAGCGCAGGGGCGGGTGAGCCCGCCGGCTGGTGGACGGCGGTGTTGGCGAGCACGACGCCGGCCAACCGCTCGGGGGCGGTCCGGCGGAGGTGGAGGGCGAGCCCGAGCGAGATCGGACCACCCCAGTCGTGGCCGACGGTGACGACCGGGCCGTCCGGCACCACCTCGGCCACGAGCGCGACGAGATCGGCGATCCGGTCGTCGAGTCGGCGCACGACGCCGGTTCGCTCCGAGAACCCCATGTCGAGCTGGTCGACGGCGACGACGCGGACGTCGTCGGGAGCGGCAGCGACGAGGTCGCGCCACAGGTAGGACCACGACGGGTTGCCGTGGACGCACACGAGGGTGAGGCGGGGTGCCGGGTCACCCCGGTCGAGCAGGTGCCAGGTGCACGCGTCGCCCCGGTGATCGGGGGCGGTCACGAGCTGCGACCACCTCGGCTCCAGTCCGGGCAGGCCCGGCGGTGGGAGCCGGGCGGCCCTCGGGTTCACCAGCGCAGCTCGATGATCGACGCGTTGATGCCCGAGCCGGCGCCCATGCACAGCACGACGTCGCCCGCCTCGAGGGAGTCCTGCTCCTTGGCCAGGGTGAAGGGGATGGCAGCCGGACCGATGTTGCCGAACTTCGGGAACGTCATCGGCACGCGGTCGGGGGCGAGGCCGAGCGTGTCGATCATCGCACCGGTGTGGACCTTCGACACCTGGTGGAGGACGAAGCGGTCGGCCTCGGGCCAGCCGGTCGTGTCGGCCTCGTCCCAGGCCCGTTTGGCGAGCTCGGTACCGGCATCGAGGAGCGCCTTGGCGTCGGTGGACATCCCGTCCAGCGAGCCGATGCACAGCTCGTGGTGCTCGGTGGCGGCGCGGAAGAAGCCGCGGACGACGCGATGGCTTCCCGGGTTCTCGGAGTGACGTCCGAGGACCATGCCGGCCGAACCGGAGCCGAGGGTGAGCGAGGCGAAGTTGTCGAAGAGGTCGTCGAGGGTCGTCCCGGGGGCGTTCAGGGCCGCGATGGTGTTGTCGTGGATCTCGCGGGTGCCCTCGCCGTCGACGATCAGGGCGTAGTCGATCTGGCCGGCCTCGATCATCGTGCCCGCCATGTGCATGGCGTTCACGAAGCCGAGGCAGGCGTTCGACAGGTCGAGGTTGATGCAGGTGGACGGCAACCCGAGGAAGTGGTGCACGGTCACGGCGCTCGACGGCTCGAGACGCTCACGGCACACCGAGCTGTCGATCATGACGCCGATCCGCTCGCGATCGATGCCCGCTCGCTCGATCGCCGCTTCACCGGCCTTCGCCGCGGCCTCCATGAAGGAGACGCCCTCCGGCCAGCGACGCCGCTCCTCCACCCCGGCGAGGCTCTTGAGGAGCCCGGGACGGGCCCCGGTGCGCTCGTAGAAGGGGGCGAGTCGCTCGTCGATCTCCGCCGACGTCACGACCTCCGGGGCCTCGCACGCCGCCACGGAGATGACGGCGACGTCCTCGAACCCGAAGTTTGCGTTCCCGCTCATGCGGCCTCTCTCCGTTGTCGTGAGGCCCTGAGTGTCCCACGGGCGAGGTGCCGACCCGACACACCCTGGCCTGACGGGACCTCGGGCTCCCTAGCCTGGTGGCATGGAGGCGATGCCATCAGACCGCCGGACGCGGTGGGAGCCGCTGTTGCGCCACGGCTTCGGACTGATCCTCGTGGCCCTCGCTGTGATCTGGGTCGTCGAGATCGTCGACACCGTCGTCCTCGACGACCGGCTCCAGGGCAACGGCATCATCCCTCGCCGCAGCGAGGGACTCGACGGCATCCTCTGGGCCCCGTTCCTCCACTCGAACTTCGGACACGTCTGGTCGAACTCGATCCCCCTGGTCGTGCTCGGCGGACTCGTGTCGGTGCGGGGGTTCCGCTACTGGGCGGTCGTCACGGCCATGGCGTTCTTCGTCGGCGGTGGACTGACCTGGGCGTTGGCGGGCACGGGCAACCACATCGGTGCCAGCGGCGTCGTGTTCGGCTACTTCGGCGCGGTGCTCGGCGCGGCCTGGTTCGAACGCCGCCCCCGCCCGTTGGCCGCAGCGCTGCTGGCGATCTTCCTCTACAGCGGCTTCGTCGCCGGCCTGGTCCCCCAGGAGGGCATCTCGTGGGAGGGCCACCTGTTCGGCCTGCTCGCCGGCGTCGTGGCGGCCAAGCTCATGGCCGAGCCCCGTCGACGCCGCGGCGAGGACGACCCGTCGAAGGTCCAGCCCTGGGAGGCCGACGAGCCCTGGCTCGACAACTGACCGCCGCTCGGGCCTGGCGCCGGATCAGTTCGCGCCGTGACCGGCCTGCATGGCCTCGAGGGTGAAGGCCTGGAACCGCTTCACGTCGAACGCGACGACCAACCGGGCGTCGGTCTCGATGATGACCCGGTGGGGCGAGTCGAGGAACTTGTTGAAGCTCTTGCGGTACTCGTCGTCGGGTTGCTCGTCGACGCGGGAGAGCTTGGCGTAGAACCACGTCTTCAGCTCGTCGAAGCCGGGATCGCCGTTGGCGTGCACGATCGAGTCGCCCTTGAAGGTCGCGGTGCGGCCACCGTTGTTGATGACGATCCCGGACTGCGGTCGCTGCCGCAGCGCCGGCACGCGCTTGCGCCGCTCGGCGCAGGTCGTCCAGAACTTCCCGTCGTGGTGCACGAACGCCACGACCACCCCGACCGGGTAGCCCTCGCGGGTGGTCCAGTTGAAGATGCACTCGCCGCCCTCGGCGAGCAGCGCGGCGACCTCGTCGTCGGCGAGCTGCATGCCCGTCAGGTCCTCGTAGTCGACCTGCTCGTCCCCGCTCATCGTGGCGTCCCCTCGTCGCTCGTCCCCCGCCGGCACCGTAGTGGCGCCGTCTCGCCCTGCTCGACCCGACCTCGGTAGCGTCGCGGTCCAGACCAGGGGGAGTCGTCAGTGGAACACGTGGACGTGCTGATCGTCGGAGCCGGGATCTCGGGCATCGGCGCCGCCTACCACCTGCAGCAGCAGTGCCCCGATCGGAGCTACACGATCCTCGAGGGCCGCGACCGCATCGGCGGCACGTGGGACCTGTTCCGCTACCCGGGGGTGCGCTCCGACAGCGACATGCACACCCTCGGCTACAGCTTCAAGCCCTGGACGCACGAGAAGTCGATCGCCGATGGGCCGTCGATCCTCGAGTACCTCCACGAGACCGTCGCCGAGTTCGGCATCGAGGACCGGATCCGCTTCGGGCATCTGGTCGAGCAGGCCGACTGGTCGAGCGACGAGGCCAGGTGGGCCGTCCGGGCCCGACGGACCGACACCGGCGAGGCGGTCGAGCTGACCTGCTCGTTCCTGTTCATGTGCTCGGGCTACTACTCCTACCGAGGTGGCTACACCCCGGAGCTCGCCGGACGCGACGACTTCCGGGGCCAGATCGTGCATCCCCAGGCCTGGCCCGAGGACCTCGACCACACGGGCAAGCGGGTCGCGGTGATCGGCTCGGGCGCCACGGCCATGACGATCGTGCCCGCCATGGCCGGCGAGGCCGAGCACGTGACGATGATCCAGCGCTCGCCGACCTACGTCGTCGCCCGCCCCGACGTCGATCCGATCAACCGAGCGCTGCGCAAGGTGCTGCCCGAGAAGGCGGCCTACGCCATCACCCGTCGCAAGAACATCGTCCTCGGCCAGCTCTTCTACAAGAAGACGAGGACCGACCCGGGGAAGGTCCGCGAGCAGCTCCTCGGCCTCGCCCGCAAGGAGATCGGTGACGAGGCGGTCGACGCCCACTTCACACCGGAGTACGACCCGTGGGACCAGCGCCTCTGCCTGATCCCCAACGGCGACCTCTACGACGCCCTCAACGCCGAGACCGCGTCGGTGGTCACGGGCACGATCGACCGGATCACCGAGACCGGCGTGCGGATGACGAGCGGCGACGAGGTCGAGGCCGACATCATCGTCACCGCCACCGGCCTCCAGCTCGTCACGATCGGCGACATGGACTTCACCGTCGACGGCGAACCGGTCGACTTCGCCGACACCTGGACCTACAAGGGCCTCGCCTACTCCGGCGTGCCGAACCTCGTGTCGTCGTTCGGCTACATCAACGCGTCGTGGACGCTGCGCGCCGACATCACCTGCGGGTACGTGTGCCGCGTCCTGAACCACCTCCGCGACACCGGCACCGACATCGCCGTGCCCACGCTCCGGCCCTCCGACCGCGACATGCCCGAGCGGCCGTTCATCGACGACTTCTCGTCCGGCTACATGCAGCGGATGATGCCGATGCTGCCCCGCCAGGGTGACCGTGCCCCGTGGATCAACCCCCAGATGTACGGCGCGGACAAGAAGCTCATCGAGAAGGGCCCCGTCGACGACGGCGTGATGCGGTTCTCGAGGGCGCGAGCTCGGGTGGGCGTGGGCTGAATCCCCGCTCGGACCGCCCCTGGGTGGCTGTGCGAGCACGGGGTGCGAGACACTGGCGGCACGATGCTGACCTCTGCCCGACGGTGACGAACGGTCCCACGACGCAGATCATCGGGCGTCACGCCGAGCGGGCCCGTCTCCGCTCCTGGACCGACGCTCGCGACGCGCTGGTCGTCATCGGTGGTCCCGGCAGCGGGAAGACCACGCTCGCCGACGAGGTCTGCGCCGGCCTCCCCGCGCCGTCGACGATCCGCGTGTCCGGCCGTCCACACGGCGCCGGTGAGCCCTTCGGTCCGTTCCTCGATGCGCTCGGCCTCGCCGCCGAGACCGACGGGCCACGCCGGAGCCCGCTCTCGGCCCCGCTGCCCGACGCTCGGTACCGCCTCCACGAGCGGGTGCTCGACGAGCTGAGCCGGCGGGCCGCCCGATGCGCCCAGCACGTCGTCGTCGACGACGCCCAGTGGCTCACCGACGTCGAGGTCGGTCTGCTCGCTGCGGCCAAGCACCTCGATGCCGGACATCCCGTCCGCATCCTGCTCTTCAGTCGACCGATCGACGGAGCACCCTTCGGTCCCCTCGACCCGGACGAGACCATCCACCTCGACCCCTGGAACCCCGAGGACGTCGCCCATGCCGTGCGGGCTCGGGTCGGCCTCCCGGCCGACGAGGCACTGCTCGATGCGCTCCGGCCGGCCAGCGGCAACCCCTTCCTGGTCGTCGCCTGGATCGATGCGTTCCGACGGCAGGGCGCCATCGCGACCGTCGACGGCCGCGCCACGATCACGAGCCCGACCGGTCGAGCCGATGGTCCGCTCGGTCCCCTGCTCGACTCGCTCGGCGACGTGGCGGCGGAGGCGCTGCGATGTGCCGCCGTCATCGGGCGCGAGTTTGCGGTCGTCGAGCTCGCCGACCTGCTGGGCCGCCCCGTCGAGGACGTCGAGCGGGCCGCACGGGAGCTGATCGACGCCGGCCTCGTCGACGCTCGGGAGGATCGGCTCCGGTTCCGTCACGACCTCGTCCGCGAGACCGTCCTCTCCTCGATCGATACGTGGGCGCGGCGGGCCCTCCACGCCGAGCTCGCCCGCCGCGGCACCGGGACGCCCGGCGAACAGGTCGCCCACCTGACCGGGGCCGGCCGGGACGC
>JBCCTY010000248.1:0-6086 GCA_039197885.1 Actinomycetota bacterium
CGTACCGGACCGCCCGCTCGCTGAGCGACGGCGGCTGGCTCTGGTCGCCGGCCCGGCTGCCGACGGTCGACCTCGACGAGGTGACGATCGCGTCGGCCGGCGACTGGGTCGTCATGTTCGAGCCGGAGCTGCCGCCGGTGACCCTGCACGTGCCGTCGGGCGACTGGGAGGTCCACCTCGATGGCCCGGTGGCCGGCCTCGAGGGCGCGGCGACGATCTGGACGGGTTCGGAGCTGGTGGTGTGGGGCGGGCGGACGTTTCCCACGGCGACCGTGCCCGACCCGGTCGACGGTGCCACCTGGACGCCACCGGCCGAGCGCAGCACCTGCGAGGAGCCGGCCGACGCCGCCGGCTCAGCGCTCGTCGGCGAGTCCTTCCGCGACCTCCTCCCGACCGGGATGGGCGCCGGCTTCGTGGTCGGCGAGCCGCTGGTGCTCCCGGTGGACCACCCCAGCTTCGAGACCGACTGGCACCTCGTGGCGGCGCCGGTGACGTCGACGAACGGCGACGACCTGGGCATCGGCGCGTGGATCTCGCCCGATCGCATCGCCGCCGAGGCCGGCGGGGGACGGTTCCACCTCCATCCTGCGAACGAGCTCGCCGAGCGGACCTCGACGTGGGAGGCGCGGCTCCTCCCGCCCGATCTCGACCTCGACGCGCTCGCCCGGTCGTGCTTCGGCGAGTGACCGGCCCCGAGCGCATCAGCCGGCGCGTTCGACCTCGACCAGGGTGTCGTGGAACGCGGCCGAGCCCCGGCCGTCGGCGGGTGTGGCCGGGTTGGTCAGCGCGTTGACCCCGCGGTCGTCGGGTGAGTGGCGGTTCCACCAGCCGAAGGGCACGGCGACGACGCCGGGCGGGACGACGTCGGTGACCGTCGCCGTCAGCGTGAGCGAGCCCCGGTCGTTGCGGACGACCACCCGGTCACCGTCGGCGATCCCGCGGCTCGTCGCGTCGGCGGCCGCGACCTGCAGCAGCGGCTCGCCCGCTGCCGGGAGGTGCTCGTCGAAGCCTGCGTAGTTGGCGTTCAGGAACTTCGTGTGCTGCTTCCTCGACACCAGCGCGAGCGGGTACCGGGCGGCCAGGTCGGGGTCGCCACCGGGTGTCTCGGAGCCGGCGCGATGGGTCAGCGACCCGAGGCGGAGCCGCCCGTCGTCGGTGTCGGGTGCGACGTCGACGTGCGGACGGTGGCCGTTCGGTACCGCCAGCCGGACCCAGGTCTCCTCGTGCAGTCGCTCGTAGGTGATGCCGTCGAGCCAGGGGTGGTCGGAGTCGAGCAGCTGGCGGACGAGGTCGGTGTCGCTGTCTCGGAGCCCGGGGTCGTCGAGGCCCAGCTCGACGGCGAGGCGGCGGAAGATCTCGGTGTTGGGGAGGGCCTCGCCGAGCGGCTCGATGGCGGGCCGGTTCAGGGCGAGGTGGAGGTGGCCCCAGGCGATGGCGAGGTCGAGGTGCTCGATCTGGGTGGTGGCGGGGAGGACGACGTCGGCGTGCAGCGCCGTGTCGGTGAGGAACTGCTCGACGACCACGGTGAACAGGTCGTCACGGCGGAGGCCGGCCATCACGCGGTTCTGGTCGGGGCAGATCAACGCCGGGTTCGAGTTGTGGACCACGAGCGCGTCGACGGTGCCGTCGGTGAGCACCTCGCCGAGGCGACCCATGTTGACGGTCGGCCGCTCGGGTCGGTCGGTCGGGTAGGCGAGGGCCGTCTCGAAGTAGACCTGGGTCGAGCGGGCGAGCCCGCCGCCGACGTCGCGCCACGAACCCGTCACCGCCGGGAGGAGGGCGATCGCCCGCATGATCTCGCGGCCGTGCTCGCGATGCTCGGGCCCGACCAGGACCCGGATCGCCGCCGGGCGTCGTTCGACGTGGCCACGAGCGAGCTCCTCGATCCGGTCGGCGTCGATCCCGGTGATGCGAGCAGCTTCGTCGAGGGGCAGCGTTCGGGCGCTCGCCAGCAACTCGTCGGCGCCGGTCGTGTGCTCGTCGAGCCAGGCACGATCGAGGAGGTCGTCGCGGTCGAGGACGCCGATCATCGCGAGGACGAGGGCGACGTCGGTCCCCGGTCGCAGCTGCACGTGCTCGTCGGCCTGCTCCGCGGTCGACGTGCGGATCGGGTCGACGACGGTCAGCTTCGCCCCGGCGGCTCGGGCCTCGTCGAGCACCGGCCACAGGTGCCGGTTCGTGAGGTGGGTGTTGGTCCCCCAGAGGATGATGTCGCGAGCGTGGCGGAGGTCCTCGGGGTCGATGCCGAAGGGCACGCCCGACACGTCGGCTGCTCCGAGCCAGGCCGTCACCCCGCAGAGGTCGCGATCGATGTCGCGTGCTCCGAGGGCATCGAAGAAGCGGTCGGCCATGATCCCCTTCTGGATCACGCCCTGCGTGCCGTCGAAGGAGAACTGCAGGATCGACGTCGGCCCCCGCTCGTCGACGGCCCGGCGCAGGCCGTCACCCACCGCGGAGATCGCCTCGTCCCAGGAGATCGACGCGAAGCGGCCCGAGCCCTTGGGGCCGGTGCGGCGCAGGGGCGTCAGCACCCGGTCGGGGTGGTAGACGCGGTGGAGGAATCGGTTGACCTTCGGGCAGAGCTGGCC
This sequence comes from Actinomycetota bacterium, assembly GCA_039197885.1. GTDB lineage: Bacteria > Actinomycetota > Acidimicrobiia > Acidimicrobiales > Poriferisodalaceae > JBCBSZ01. Next base: position 2,589 of record JBCCTY010000248.1, read on the forward strand.
CCGGGTGGTGGGGTGGTCGCGGTTGCCGCGCAGGCGCACGGCGCGTCCGTCCTCGACGGTGACGTCCCAGACGCAGGAGTCGGGACAGTCGTGGTGGCACGAGCCGCGGACGACGGTCTGGTCAGGCATGTGGCTCCATGGTGGTCCCGATCCGATCGGCGAGCGAGGACTCGACCTCGGCTCGTTCCCGTGCGCTGCACCGTCGAGGTGACGGCTCAGCTCGGCGTCGCCGACTCGATGAGGCGCACCGCTGCGTCGGCTGCGGCGTCGAGGGCCGCCCCGGAGTGGTCGGTGCGGGCGAGGAGCAGCCCGCCCTCGTAGAGCGCGAGGATCGCCGTGGCGAGCGCCGTCGCGTCGGACTCGGCGATGCCGTGGCGCACCGCGCCCTCGGCGATGATCCCCGTCCAGTGTCCGAACGCCGCCTCACCGGCGGCGCGGACCGGTTCGATCAGGTGCCCGTCGGCCGTCGCGGTGCCGACCGGGCAACCCTGGCGGAACCCGGTGGCCTCCAGGAGCCGGCGTCCGAGGCCGAACATCGACCGGGTGGCGTCGGTGAAGGACTCGTCGCCGGCGAAGATGCGGGCGATCAGCGCGCCGAGGTCATCGCCGGCGTCGTCGATGGCGGCGGCCACGAGCGCATCCTTCCCGTCGGGGAACTGGTGATAGAGCGACCCGTAGGCCACGCCGGAGGCGGCGACGATCTGCTTGAGCCCGGTGCCGGTCGTGCCCGACTCGGCGAGCAGGCGGCGGGTGGTGTCGAGGATCCGGCGGCGCGTCGCCTCGCTCCGGGGTCCCGGCATCAGCAGCGGAAGATGATCTTGACGTCCGGTGCGGTCATCGCCTCGACAGCATCGTCGACGTCGACGACGCGATGGGTGATGGCCAGCGGATCGAGGCGCCCGGCGACCACGAGGTCGAGCACCTCCGGTGCCGTGGCGCGGGCGTGGACCCGGCTGATGTCGTAGGTCAGCCCCTTTACGTACATCGAGGCGAGCGGCAGGACGTCGGTCCCGCCACCGCCGCCGATCACGCTGGTGCAGTGACCGCACGGTCGGGCGGCCGTGACCGCAAGGGTCCGCCCGTCGTCGCTACCGCTGGCGTCGACGGTGATCGACGCGCCGACCGACCTCGTGACCGCCCGCACCTGTGCGGGATCGTCGGTCGTGCGCAGGTCGAACACGTCGGCGCCGAGCCGTTCGGCACAGCGGAGGCGCTCGTCGTCGTGGTCGAGGTAGGCCACCGCCGCGTCCAGCGCGACGGCCGCCGCGACCGCGTAGAGGCCGACCGACTGGCCGGCCCCGCCCACCACGAGGACCGGCGAGTCGGGCCGTCGCGCCAACGGCCCGGCGACCGTGCGGTAGCCGTCCGACACGTTGTCGGGGATGCCCGCGGCCACGACCGGGTCGAGCCCCTCCGGGATGGCGAGGAGCAGCTCGTCGGCGAAGGGCACGCGCACCCGCTCGGCCAGTGAACCGCCGACGTCGAGGTCGCCGTGGGGGCCGAACCCGTACGCCGACCCGGGTGGCACGGTCTCGCAGGCGTTGGTCCGCCCGGCGAGGCAGGTCCCGCACCGCCCGCAGCTCACCTGGAACGGCACGATCACGCGATCGCCGACCGACCAGCGGCCCACTGCGTCGCCCACCTCGACGATCTCGCCGGCCATCTCGTGCCCCATCGCGAGGGGGAGCGGCATGGGATAGAGGCCGAGGGCGATGGCGAGGTCGAGGTCGCAGCGGGCGACGGCGAGCGGGGCGACCACGACGTCGCCGGGTGCCTCGATCACCGCGTCGGCCACCTCCCGCCATCGGAGCTCCAGGTCCTCGTCGAGCCACAACGCCTGCATGTCCGTGCCCTCCGTCTCGAACGGGTCGCCTCTGAGTAGATAGGTCTATCTATTCGGGCGCCCGTCGTCGAGGAGGAGCGGGCCGGACGAGGGGACGAGGGAGCCGAGGAGGCCCCGATCGGAGGCCAGGTAGCAGCGGGCCAGGCGTCGATCGGTCGTCACGCCGCGCTCGGGGAGGAGGGCCTCGATCGTGATCGAACGCTCGACCGCGGTGGGCTCGTCGATCCCGAGGTCCTCGGCGACGATGCGACAGCGGTCGAGGACCGCCGCGGACCGCTCGTCGTCCGGGGCGGCGAGGGTCTCGTCGTCGAGTCGGAGGTCAGCGAGCAGTTGGGCGTCGTGGCGCTCGTCGCAGGAGCGCAGCCGCACGGTCGTCACGGTGTCACCCTCGGGGAGGTCGAAGCAGTCGGCGACGTCGAGCTCGTCGACACGACGGGTGGGGGAGTCGGAGCGCACGGCGAGGACGACCAGCGCCGGCAACGTGATCGCCGTCAGCGCAGCGAGGACGATCGGGCGCACCGGACGGGTGGCCGGGCCCGATGCGGGGAGGTCGCCACCCGGCACCGCCTCGTCGAGCGCGGCGTCGTCGGTGGGCTCGTCGGCCGTCCCGGGTCGACCGAGGCGGAGGATGCGCGCGGTGGCGAAGGCGGTGAAGAAGTGGTCGGTGACGTCGTGGCCGCCCGTCCGGCAGATCCGCACGGCCCGCAACGTCGAGCTGATGCCGGTGATGCCCCACCAACCGAAGAGCAGGCTCGTCAGGATCCGGCGGCGCGCCGACGGCGGTGGATCGCCCCGACGGAGCAGCCGGGCCGGGCCGTCGTCGACGATCGTCACGCCGAACGACACGACCATCGGGAACACCACGAGCCGGGCACCCCGCTGCACCTCGCGGATCAGCTGGGCGCGGGTGAGGCCGGGCGCGTTGATGATGTGGGGGAGCGCGTCCGACACCGTTCCTCCCGGGCGACGATCGGCCCGAGGGTAGCCACGTGCGGGGGGTCGGACGGACCGCTGCGACGCCATGCGGGGCGGTTGCCACCTCGCAGGCAGTCAGGGAGAGTGCGAACTGATCAGCAGTGGATGAACGACAGGAGTGGCGTGGTGGCCCATCGAATCGTCAATCCCCTCAGAATCGTCGTGGTGGTCATCGTGTTGGCGGTCTCGCTGAGCGCGCTGAGCGGCGCAGCTGGAGCTACGGACCGGTTCACGACACGGAAGTACTGCAGCACCGGGACCTATCCCGTGATGGTCGCCACGATGACGAACACGTCGGGCTCGAGCAAGACGCAGTGGTTCGCATGGTCGCCGTCCTACACCAGCCCGGGACTCAACCAGCGCGACTACGGCAAGGTCGTCGACGCTGGTGAGACGGAGACGGCTTACATCCACGCTGGTGCGAACATGGGAGGCCGTAGCTCCGCCACGTTTGCCGTGCACGCGGTCAGCGGTATCTCGTTCAGCTACTACACCTACTGCAGCAGCTGGCTCTGAGGAGCTGACCTCGCTCGACGGGTCGGCTCCGGCTGCCGTCAGCCGTCCGGCGTCTCGGGATCGAGCCAGGGGCCGACGCCGCTGATCCGGTCGATGTCGACCCGCACGACCATCGCGTCGGGTGAGTCGCGCAGCGCGAGCGGATGCCGACCGAGGCCGGTGTA
>JBCCTY010000249.1:0-6053 GCA_039197885.1 Actinomycetota bacterium
CCCCGCACCGAACACCGAGGTCGAGGAACCCGTCGGCGAGCCGAGCGGCGAACAGGGCGAGTCGGGCGGCTGAGGGCGGGTTCACGCGTCCGGGCTCCCGGGTATCCTGCTCCGATGGCCAAGCGGAAGAAGCGTCGTTTCAAGTTCGAGCCGCCGGCCCGGCCCGTGCGTCCCGGTCTCGTCACCCCGATGCGGACCGTCCCGAGCGGGATCAAGCGGCCCGACTACGCCCTCACCGGGGGGCCGGGTCGGACCATCGGCGAGCCGGTCAAGCCGCCCGAGGTGATCGAGCGCATGCGCGAGGCCGGCACGCTGGCCCGCAGGGTGCTGCTCCGCCTCGCCGACGAGATCGCCCCGGGCGTCACCACCGAGCACCTCGACAAGACGGCGCACGAGATGACCGTCGAGCACGGCGCCTACCCGAGTCCGCTCAACTACACCGGGCACCCCAACTACCCGAAGGCGATCTGCACCTCGATCAACGAGGTCATCTGCCACGGCATCCCCGACAGTCGCCCGCTCGAGGACGGCGACATCGTCAACTGCGACATCACCGTCTACCTCGACGGGGTCCACGGCGACCACTCCGAGACCTTCCTCGTGGGCGACGTCGACGACCGCAGCCGCAAGCTCGTCGACGTGACCCGCGAGTCGATGTACGCCGGCATCGGGGCCGTCCGGGCCGGCGCCCGGGTCAACGACATCGGCCGGGCCATCCAGGACCACGCCGAGCGCCACGGCTTCGGCGTCGTGCGCGACTTCATCGGTCACGGCATCGGCGAGACCTTCCACATGGCACCGAGCATCCCCCACTACTACGACCCCCGGGCCACCACCGTGCTCGAGACCGGGATGACCTTCACCATCGAGCCGATGATCACCGTCGGCTCGCCTCGGGCGCTGATGTGGGACGACGGGTGGACCGCCGTGACCGAGGACCTCCAGCGCACCGCCCAGTTCGAGCACACGGTGCTCGTGCTCGACGGCGGCACCGAGATCCTCACCCGGCTCCCCGAGGAGGAGCAGCCCTACCTGCCCTCGGTCGAGCCCTCCGGCGTCACGACCGGATCGTGACCGTCGAGGCGCCCGGGGTCGCCGTCCCCGACGTCGAGACGTTCCGGGCCGAGGCGATCGACTTCCTGCGCGGCCACGCCGACGCAGCGCCCCGCGACTACGGGGCGATCATGCCGCCCGAGCTCCGCGACGAGGGCGTGGCCTGGCAGCGCGTCCTGGCCGAGCACGGCTTCGCCGGCATCCACCGCCCCGTCGACCTCGGCGGCCGCGGGCTCACCCCCGAGCACCAGGCGGTCTGGCTCGAGGAGTGCGCCCGAGCCGGGGTACCGCCGTTCCTCAACATGGTCGGCCACGTCCTCGCCGTCGGTTCGCTGCTCCGCTACGGCACCGACGAGCAACAGCAGCGGTGGATCCCACCGACCCTGGCCGGCGAGGTGGTCTGGTGCCAGCTGTTCTCCGAACCCGGTGCCGGCTCGGACCTGGCCGGGCTGTCGACGAAGGCGGTCCGCGACGGTGACGGCTGGGTGGTCGACGGCCAGAAGGTCTGGTCGAGCGCGTCCCGGGTCAGCGAGCTCGGCATCCTCCTCGCCCGAACCGACCCCGACGCACCCAAGCACGCCGGCATCTCGTTCTTCGTGATCGACATGGCCACCGAGGGGGTCGAGCCGCGCCCGCTCCGCCAGATGACCGGCGACGCCGAGTTCGACGAGGTCTTCCTGACCGCCGCCCACCTCCCCGACGACGCGCTCCTCGGACCGCTCCACGGCGGGTGGGGCGTGGCGATGTCGGTGCTCACCGACGAACGGGGCTCGATCGGCGCGTCGATCATCTCGCTCGAGCGTCGGTTGGCCGCCATGGCCGGCCTCGGCGGCGATCTCGATCGCGTCGAGCGCGAGCGCCTCACGGCGTTGCTGACCCGGGGCACCACCTACCAGTACGTCGCCCAGCGCCAGGCCGCGGGCGCCTCGACCGCCTCGTCGCTGCTCAAGCTGGGCATCACCGAGCTGGGCTTCGACCAGGCCGAGCTGCGGGTCGACCTCTCGGGCGCCGAGGCGCTCCTCGACGGCGCCGCGACGACCGGCCTGCTCGCCGCACCGGGTGGCCGCATCGCCGGCGGTTCGAGCCAGATCCAGCGCAACATCATCGGTGAGCGGCTCCTCGGGCTGCCCAAGGAGCCGAGGCCGACCTGAGCGCTCCGGCGCCCTCAGGCGTCGCTGCGGCGGGAGCGGGCCCGACGCACGTCACGGGTGATCAGCAGGCCGATGCCGCCGATCGCCAGGACCATGACGCCCAGCACGAGCAGCTGGTTGGTGCCGCCGCGGTCGTCGGGGTCGACCGGACCGGTCACCTGACCCGGGTTGGGCCCGATGATGCTGTTCACGCCGTCGGGGAGCTCGGGCAGGGTCGTCGGGGCGCTCGTCGCGGTGGTCGTCGCGACGGTCGTCGCGGTGGTCGTCGCGATGGTCATCGCGGTGGACGCCGCCGTCGTCGACGCCGCCGGGCCGACGAGCAGGAGCACCGCGAGCAGGAGAACGACCGGGAAACGACGGGCCACGGCCTCAGTGTGGCAAGCCGGTCGCCGATATCCTGCACCCATGGCCGAGGCTCGCGACGACATCGACCGCTCCGACCTCCGTGAGCGGCTCACCCCCATGCAGTACCACGTCACGCAGGAGGCGGGCACCGAACGTGCCTTCACCGGGGAGTACCACGACACCAAGGACCCCGGCACCTACAAGTGCGTGGTCTGTGACACCCCGCTGTTCGACTCCGAGACGAAGTACGACTCCGGTTCGGGCTGGCCGAGCTTCTACCAGGCGATCTCCGACGAGGTGGTCGACACCCGTCGCGACATGAGCCACGGGATGATCCGCACCGAGGCCGTGTGCCGGAACTGCGGTGCTCACCTCGGTCACGTGTTCCCCGACGGGCCGATGCCCACCGGTGACCGGTTCTGCATGAACTCGGCCTCGCTGCGGCTCGACCGGACCGAGCTGCCGGGCGGCGACGACACCGAGGGCTGAGCCCGACGGCGGTCGCTCGCCCGCTGCGGGTGGTCCACCGCTTTTCCGTCACATTCGGTAATGTGATCGCAATGAAGTTTCGAGTCGCGCGGCGCCTGCTGGGCATCGCCGCCCTCTCCCTCTCGATCCTGGGGTGTTCCGACGCCCCGAGGTACGACCTCGGCGACACCCCGATCCCGACGACCGTCCCGGCGACGACCACGACCGTCCCCGACGTCACCACGCTCGATGCCGCCGTCGTGGCCAGCGCCGAGGCGTCGTTCGAGACCGAGGCGGCGTCGCCCGACGTGGTCGTCCACGTGATCGAGTCCGGGGACCTGCTCTATGACCTGGCGCTCGAGTACGGCACCTCGGTCGACGCCGTGCTGGCCGCCAACCCGCAGGTCGACCCCGACGCGGTGTCGATCGGCACCGAGGTGCTGATACCACTCTCGGAGTGAGCCACCCCGATCACGTCATCGACACCCCGGACGGTGTCCCGGTCGCCGTGCACGAGCTCGGAGGTGACGGCCCGCCGGTGGTGCTGTGCCACGCCACCGGCTTCCACGCCCGCTGTTGGGAGCCGACGGCCCGCCGCCTCGCCGACCGGTACCGCTGCGTGGCCGTCGACCTCCGAGGGCACGGCGACACCCCACCGCCCGACGACCTCGACCTGCGCTGGGCGGGGATGGCCCGTGACGTGCTGGCCGTGATCGACGCGCTCGACCTCGGTCAGGTGCGCGCTGCCGGATGGTCGATGGGTGGTGCCGTGATCACGATCGCCGAGATCCTCCGGCCCGGCACCATCCGCTCGGGCTTCCTGTTCGAACCGATCCTCTTCCCGGCGCCACCGGCCGATCTCGAGCACCCGCTGGCGCCCGGAGCCCGCAAGCGGCGCGAGGTCTTCGCATCACGCGACGAGGCCTACGCCGCCTACGAAGGTCGCGGGCCGTTCGCCCGGGCGACACCGGAGGGCCTGCGCGCCTACGTCGACCACGGGTTCCGCGACGCCGAGGACGGCTCGGTGGTGCTCAAGTGCCGGGGCGAGACCGAGGCGCAGGTCTACGAGGCCCACGACGACGAGGCCTGGGAGCGCCTGGGCGAGGTCGGCGTCGACCTCGTCGTCGGGTTGAGCGGTGACGGTGGCCGCCCGGCCGAGCTCGGTCCGCTGATCGTCGACCGGCTCCCGGGCTCGTCGATCGTGCGGCTCGACGACCTCACCCACATGGCCCCGCTGGAGGGCCCGGACGCGGTCGCCGCAGCCATCTCCGACGCCGTCGGGTGATCCCTGACCGTGCCACACCCGCCGCCTAGTCTCGGATCCATGGCCGCCGTCGAGCTCGATCCGCCCGCCGCCGCGGCGCTGCCCGAGCGTCTGCCCACGCCGACCGGCCTGTCGCCCTCGCGCATCTCGGCGTTCCGCGACTGCGGGCTGGCGTTCCGCTACTCCTCGATCGACAAGTTGCCCGAGCCGCCGTCAGCACCGGCTGCGCTCGGCACGCTGGTCCACCACGCGCTCGAGCTGCTCTTCACCCGACCGGCCGGCGAGCGCTCCCTCGACGCGGCGATGGTCGATCTCGACGCCGCCATCGAGCTGGCCACCGGCACACCTGATGGCGATGCGCTCGCGCTCGGCGGTGACGGCCACGACGACGTGCACGAGCGTGCCGCCGACCTCGTGGCCCGCTACTTCGCGCTGGAGGATCCCGACGAGATCCGAGCGATCGGGCTCGAGCTCCGGCTCGAGGCGACCATCGGCGGAGCCCGCATCCGGGGCGTCATCGACCGCCTCGACCTCGCCCCCGACGGCACGCTCGTGGTGACCGACTACAAGACCGGACGCTCGCCGTCGCAGTTCAGCGAGCAGCAGCGGATGCTCGGCGTGACGGTCTACTCGGCCATGGTCGAGCAGGTCTTCGGCGTCCGCCCGTCGAGGATCCAGCTGCTCTACCTCAAGGACCCGGTCGCCATCTCGACCGAGCCCAACGACCGGCAGGTGCGCGGCCTCGACATCAAGGTCGGGGCGCTGTGGCAGGCCATCGAGCGGGCGTGCGAGCGGGCCGACTTCCGGCCCAAGCAGAGCCGGCTGTGCGACTGGTGCTCGTTCCAGGCCTACTGCCCGGCGTTCGAGGGCGATCCCGCCGCGGCGTGGGCCATCTCGGCCGCCAACCCCGACGCGCAGCGCCCTCGGCCGGAGTGAACCTCGGCGAGCTGATCGCCCTCGCCGATCCGTACGACGAGGCCGTCGACCGTGCCCTCGACCGGGTGCGAGGTGGACCGCTCGACCGGGTCGCCTACGGGCTCTCCGAGGCCGCCAACCACTCGAGGCTGTGGCACGTGGTGGGTGTCGCCTCGGCGATGCTGCCCGGTGGTGGGGGGCGGCGGCAGGTCGTCGAGATGTCAGTGGTGCTGGGCATCGAATCGGCCCTGGTGAACGGGCCGGTGAAGTCGCTGTTCCGCCGGCCCCGACCCGCTGATCGCGACCACCCTCACCAGCTGCGGCGACCGAAGACGTCGAGCTTTCCGTCGGGTCACGCCACCTCGGCGTTCACCGCCGCCGCCGTGCTCACCTACCACCGGCCGGCGGGTCGTCCGGCCTGGTACCTGCTGGCGGCGGCCGTGGCCTCGACCCGGGCGTGGGTCGGCATCCACCACGCCTCCGACGTCGTGGGCGGCGCCGTCATCGGTGTCGGCCTCGGCCGCCTCGCGACTGCCGTCCTACGCCGACTGCCGGGCTGACCACGTCGGATTGCTCGGGACGCTGCCGCCGGTTCGTGTTGCGTCCCGCCTCGGAGCGACAGCTGGCAGGCGGCCGCTCGCCTAAGTTGCCTACCAAACGTTCGTTAGGTACGGTCGACGGTGTGCTCGAGACGGCGGGGGCGACCGGGGGGACAACGGCGACGACCTCGGCGGCCGACGGGCGCCAGCGGATCCTCGACGAGGCCGCCCGGCTCTTCGTCGACCAGGGCTACGCCGCCACCACCCTGCGCCAGATCGCCACGGCGGCCGGGATCAAGGCCGGCTCCGTCTATTACC
>JBCCTY010000250.1:0-6033 GCA_039197885.1 Actinomycetota bacterium
CCTAGCCGGTGTAGCCCCGGTAGATGGCCTCGGCCACGCACGACGGCTTCTCGGCGCCCTCGCAGGTGAAGGTCATCTCGACGGTGTACTGCACGCCGCCGGCGATGTCGCTGACGTCGAGGAGCTTGGCGCTCAGCTGGAGGTTCGAGCCGACCGGGACCGGCGACGGGAAGCGGACCTTGTTGCAGCCGTAGTTCACGCCCATCGCGAACCCGCTCACCTGGAAGGCCTCGGCCATCATCATCGGGGCGAGGGAGAGGGTCAGGTAGCCGTGAGCGATGGGCCCACCGAAGGGCCCGGCCTTCGCCCGTTCGACGTCGATGTGGATCCACTGGTGGTCACCGGTGGCGTCGGCGAACGCGTTCACCTGCTCCTGGGTGATGTGGTGCCACTCGCTCTCGCCGATGGGCTGCCCCACGCGGGACTTGAGGTCGTCGATGCCTTCGATCACGGTCGCCATGGCCGTCATCCTGCCCGAGCGGGCGGCGACCCCGCCACGTCAGTCGTCATCGAGGGCGCGGCGGAGATCGTCGAACTCCTCGGGCTCGTCGTCGGTCGCGGCGTCGGAGGCGATCACCGCGGCGAGCCAGGTGGTGAGCGGGACGGCAGCGACGAGGGCCATGCCGCCGACGAGCGTACGGACGATCTCGACGGCGACGACCTCGGAGTTGGCCACGGTGCCGAGGGACTGGTCGGTCTCGACGAGGAGGATGACGAGAGGGAGGGCGGCGCCGGCGTAGGCGAGGGCCAGGGTGTTGACCGTCGAGGCGATGTGGTCGCGTCCGACGCGGAGGCCGGACCGGACGAGGTCGGTGACGGTGGCGCTCGGGTTCGAGGCCTTCAGCTCGAAGACGACCGACGCCTGGGTGACCGTCACGTCGTCGATGGCGCCGAGCGCGCCGATGACGAGGCCGGCGAGGATGAGCCCCCGCAGGTCGATCTCGGGCCCGAGCACGCGGATGAAGAGCGCGTCCTCGCTGGCCAGCCCGCTGAAGCGGGCGAGCTCCACGCTCAGCCACCCGGCCCCGAGCGCGAGGACCAGCGCCCCGAGGGTCCCGAAGAGCGCGACGGTGCTCATCGGACCGATGCCGTGGGTGAGGTAGAGCGCGGCGAAGGCGATGGCCGACGCCGAGACGGCCGCCACCAGCACCGGTGGGCGGCCGTCGACGATCGAGGGCACGGTGAAGGCGATCAGCACGATCAGGCTGGCGCCGAGGCCGAGGAGGGCCGAGACCCCCCGCCAGCGGCCCAGGGCGATGACGGCGACGGCGAAGGCGACCGCCAGCCACGTGAGGACGGGCTTCCGGGCCCGGTCGGCGAGCTGGTACCGGAACTCCTCGGGGAGGTCGGGGTTGGGGTCATAGGACATGACGACCCGCTCGCCGATCCGGCCGTCGACGATGAGCGCCTCGACCACCACGGTCTCGCCCTCGTCGGGGCCGGCGATCATGCGCACCTCGACGAGCTGGCACTCGAGCGGATCGATGCCCGGGCAGGTGCCGATGGCCTCGATGACCCCGTCGTGGAACGCCGTGGGGATGCCCAGCTCCTCGAGCGCGTCGACCTCGTCGCCGCCGGTGGGGCGCAGCGCCACGAGGCCGATCAGGGTGAGGACGGCCGCCGCGGCGACGGCGATGGTCAACGCCCGACGGCTCACCGCCGGGAGGTGGAGCTCGTCGCCGTGGCCGTGCGCGCCGTGGGACCCTGACACGTCACCGACGGTAGGGCGACCGGGCCCCGTCGTCAGGGATCGTGGCGGAGGGTTGACATCGCAGGGTGCTCGCACGTGTGAAGGGTGTGCAGGCGATGACGAGGAGCGGACCGGTGGACCGACCACCCGACCACGACGCCGAGCCGCCGGCGTTCGACGAGTTCTACCGGAGGGAGTACCCACGGCTCGCCGTGCTGGCCACGGCCGTCTCCGGCGACCCCTCGACCGGTGAAGACCTCGCGCAGGAGGCCCTGACCCGGGCGGGTGAGCGGTGGGACCAGGTCTCGGCCTACGACAACCCCGGGACGTGGGTGCGCCGCGTCACGATCAACCTCGCGACCAGTCGCCGCCGCCGACTCCGCAACGAGGCTCGGGCGCTGCTCCGTCTGGGTCCACCCTCTGCGGTTCCCGGCGTCACCCTCCACGGTGATCCCGAGGTCTGGTCCGCCGTCGCCTCGCTGCCGCCCCGGCAGCGGGCGGTCGTGACCCTGCATCACCTCGAGGACCGTCCCGTCGCCGAGATCGCCGACACGCTCGGCATCAGCGTCTCGGCGGCGACGTCCAACCTCCACAAGGCCCGTCGGCGCCTCGCCGAGGCGCTGGGCAACTCCGACCGCGGGTTCGCCGAGGGGAGCATCCGATGAACGTCGATGACCGCATCCGAGCCACCATGCAGGCCCAGCTCCGGGCCGAGGAGGCCCGCCTCGCCAACGACGCCGTCGGCGGGTTGCGGCGGACCCGCCGTCGGGTCGAGCCGCCGGTGCTGCTCGCGACCGCTGCGCTCGCCGCCATCGTCGGCGTCGCCGGGGTGCTGGTCTGGGCGACCCGCTCGACGGGCTCGACCACTGACACCGTCGTCGCCGTGACGCCCTCGACCACCGACGTCCCGGCGTCGATCGTGGCGCCCACGACGACCGCCGCCGGCCCGGTCACGACGGCCGAGGTGCCGCCGACGACGGCCGTGGCCCCGGCGTCCACCGCGCCGACGACCGCCCCGACCACCGAAGCGCCCCTGACCACCGAGGCACCCCCGACGACCGACGCTCCACCGGCACCTCCCGCGGCCGACCTGCCGGAGACCCTCGTGGCCTTCACCCAGCCCGACGATCTCACTCGTCGCTACGTCGAGGTCGACGTGGCCACCGGCTCGATCGTGCGTGACCTCGCCACCGTCGCGCTGGAAGCGACCTTCCCGAGTCGGCCCGAGGCGGTCCCCGATCGGAGCGGCATCTTCTACAGCCAGGGGTGGGAGGACTCGTGGTTCTCCTGTGACAGCTCGCTACCCCGGATCCGCTTCGTCGGGGTCGACGGTGGGGAGCCCACGGTCGTGGCGTCGGGCGCCGAGCCCCGGGTGTCACCGGACGGTACGCGGCTCGCCTACCTGACCTCGTCGCGGTGCATCCCCGATCCCGCCGACGCCAACTACGTCCTGACACCGATCGACTCGGTCGTGGTCCGCGACCTCGCCACCGGTGCCGAGACGACGTGGGTCGACGACGAGCTCGCCTCGTTGGATCCGACCGGCCTCAGCTACACCGAGCTCTACCGCTTGGAGCTCAGCGGGCTGGTGTGGCTCGGCGACGGTGAGCTCGCCGTGTCAGGTCGGCGCTTCTCCGCCGACCTGACATCGGTCGCTCCGGCCCCGGCCTACGTGACGGAGGTGTTCGCCGACACGGTCATCGGCTTCGATCCTGGCACCAACGACGTCCTCGTCGAGGTGCGCATCCCCGGCGACCTGAGCGACGACTCGGTGGCGCGGCTCGTCGGCTACGACCTCGACACGGGTGAGCGCACCGAACGCGAGGGACGAGCCGCCGGGCCTGCGGCCGATGGTGGTGGCTTCGCCGCCACGGCCGGCGGCCTCGTGGTCCGCCTGCAGGACGGTGCGATCGTCCTGCCCGACGGAACGTCGGTCACGCCCGAGGTGCCCCTCGCCGGGATCGACTGGTAGCGGCCTCAGAGGTAGAGGTCGATGCCGAAGCGCCGCTCGGGGAGCAGGGGCCGAGGCAGGATGTCGGGCCGTTGCAGCGTGATCGGGTCGACGGTGGTCGGCCCGGTCACGAGCGTGCCCCGCCCGAAGGCCGCCCGGCGCTCGTTGTTGACCTGCGCCAGGGTGATCGCGTCGAGCGGGGTCGCCCGGTGATCGTTGCGCTGGGCCATCGTCGGGCGCATGTGCTCCGGATCGGCGTCCGGGGCCGCCGCCTTGACCGCTGTTGTGATCGAAGGGCCGCGCCAGGCAAACTTGACCGAGCGGTCAAGTGCCGCCGGTCGGGTCCGGAGGGGGTCCGACGACCAACGACCACAGGAGCCATGTCGTGGCCAACAACGCCGTCATCGTCGATGCCGTCCGGACCGCAGGGGGCAAGCGCAACGGGCTGCTCAAGGAGTGGCATCCGGTCGACCTCGGAGCCGAGGTCCTGAAGGCGCTCCAGGAGCGCAACGATCTCGACCCCGGTCTGGTCGACGACGTCATCACCGGCTGCGTCATGCAGGTCGGTGAGCAGGCCGTCAACGTCGCCCGCAACTCGGTGCTGGCCGCCGGCTGGCCCGAGTCGGTGCCCGGCACCACCGTCGACCGCCAGTGCGGCTCGTCCCAGCAGGCGCTGCACTTCGCCGCCCAAGGTGTCATCGCCGGCGCCTACGACGTGGTGGTCGCCTCGGGTGTCGAGGTCATGACCCGTGTCCCGATGGGTTCGTCGATGGCCGACGGCAAGTTCGGCGCCCCGTTCGGCCCGAAGGTCGGCGAGCGCTACGCCCCGGCCGGCGGCCTCGTGCCCCAGGGCATCTCGGCCGAGCTCATCGCCGAGAAGTGGGGCCTGAGCCGCGAGGACCTCGACGCCTACGGCGCCCGCTCCCAGCAGCTGGCCCTCCAGGCCACCGAGGAGCGTCGCTTCGACAACGAGATCATCCCGGTCATGGGCGACAACGGCGAGCTCGTCACCCGCGACGAGGGCATCCGGCCCGGCACCACCGCCGAGACGCTGGCCAAGCTGAAGCCGTCGTTCCAGGAGGACGGCAAGGTCACCGCCGGCAACTCGTCGCAGATCACCGACGGCGCCTCGGCCGTGCTCATCATGAGCGAGGACAAGGCTCGTGAGCTGGGCTACACCCCGCGGGCCCGGGTCCACGCCTTCGCCCTCGCCGGTGCCGACCCGCGCCTGATGCTGACCGCCCCGATCCCGGCCACCCAGAAGGTGCTGGCCAACGCGGGCCTGGGCATCGACGACATCGACCTCGTCGAGATCAACGAGGCCTTCGCCTCGGTCGTCCTGGCCTGGGAGAAGGAGCTGCACCCCGACATGGACAAGGTGAACGTCAACGGCGGTGCCATCGCCCTCGGTCACCCGCTCGGCTGCTCGGGCACCAAGCTCATGTCGACCCTCCTCAACGAGCTGGAGCGCCGAGGTGGTCGCTGGGGCCTCCAGACCATGTGTGAGGGTGGCGGCATGGCCAACGCGACGATCATCGAGCGCCTCGGTTGATCTGACCGGGGGCCGCCACTGCGGTTCGCTCGGACTGCGCGACACGCTTCGCTCGAGCGAACCGCCGCACCGGCCCCCTCCCTGGCAACGTGGCGGTCGGTGATCGTCGGGTTCGACGGGTGAGCTGATCGACGGGGTACGGGTCGTTCGACCCGTACCCCGTTGCGCGTTCGGGTTCGTAGACTCGTCCACATGGGCACCGTGATCAGCGTCCTGCTCGCCGTGATCTTCTTCGTGCTCGTCATGCGGGTGGGCGTCGCCCTCCTCAGCAGCCTCGGCACGCCGGCGCCCGAGCCACCACCCCCCGGTGAGCTGCGCAAGGTCAAGCTCCACTACTGGTGCTCGATCTGCGGGGCCGAGCTGCGGATGACCCTGGCCAACGACCAGGAACCCGAGGCGCCCCGCCACTGTCAGGAGGACATGGTCCTGCTGACACCGGCCGATGAGATGTGACCAGGGGCATCCCCCGTTCGCGTCAGCTCTTTCCCCAGGCTGTGGACAACTATGGGGAAGATCACATCTCTGTCATTCGCTCTTCGCGCGCACTTCACCTTCACACCACTGTTCGCGTGACCAGTCCGCCACGCTGAGCACCGGAGACCACTTGCCGTGAAGATTCAGCGCCAGCGAGTGGCGAGGACGGTGCCGGCGAGCACGAAGAGCAGTCCGACGCCCAAGTAGTTGTTCGAGGGCGAGCCAGGCCACCACTCCAGGTAGTTGACGATGATCGTCAGCATGCCGAGACCGAACAACACGGCCATCACGATCGGCACCCACGCCGCGCTCGGCATGTCCTCGGGGCGGACGGTCGGGGCGGTGTAGCGGCCCGCGGTGCGGTCG
>JBCCTY010000251.1:0-6026 GCA_039197885.1 Actinomycetota bacterium
AGAACGACCTCGACGAGGTGGGCCGGACGAAGCGCCACCTCACCTTCTTCGAGATGCTCGGGAACTTCAGCTTCGGCGACTACTTCAAGGCCGATGCCATCCCCTACGCCTGGGAGTTCTTCACCGAGGTCCTCGGTCTCGACCCCGACCGCCTCTGGGTGACCGTCCACCTCACCGACGATGACGCCGAGCGCATCTGGATCGACGACGTGGGCGTGCCCGCCGATCGCGTCCAACGGCTCGGTGACGACAACTGGTGGGCCGCCGGTGACACCGGGCCGTGTGGGCCCTGCTCAGAGATCTTCTACGACAAGGGCCCGGACTACGGCGACGACGGTGGACCGGCTCACGGTGGCGACGAGCGCTACGTCGAGATCTGGAACCTCGTGTTCATGCAGTACCGACGCGACGAGGCCGGCGAGCTCCACGACCTCCCCGCCACGGGCATCGACACCGGCGCCGGGCTCGAGCGGATCCTCGGGGTGCTCCAAGGCGTCGACTCGGTGTTCGACATCGACGTGTTCCGGCCGATGATCGAGGCCGCCGAGCGGGTCACCGGCGTGACCTACGGCGACGACGCCGAGAGCGACGTCAGCCTCCGGATCTTCGCCGAGCACGGCCGTTCGACCACGATGCTCGTCAACGACGGCGTCTTCCCGTCCAACGAGGACCGTGGTTACGTGCTGCGGCGGATCATCCGCCGGGCGGTCCGCCACGCCTGGAAGCTCGGTGTCGAGACGCCGGTCATGCCGACGATGGTCGACACCGCCGTCGAGGTCATGGGCGACGCCTACCCCGACCTGCGCAAGAACCAGGGCTTCATCCGCGACGTCATCGGCCGGGAGGAGGAGTCGTTCCGCCGCACCCTCGCCGCGGGCTCGCGTCTGCTCGACGCCGAGCTGGCCGACGTCGAGGCAGGCGCGGTCCTGCCCGGCGACGTCGCCTTCACCCTGCACGACACCTACGGCTTCCCGGTCGAGCTCACCGAGGAGGTGCTCGACGAGCGTGGCTACTCCCTCGATCGCGAGGGCTTCGAGGTCGCCATGGAGGAGCAGCGCACGCGGGCGCGGGAGGCGGGACGGGGCGGTTCGACCGGCGACGACGCCCGCTACCGCGACCTGCTCGCGCAATTCGGAGAGACCGAGTTCGTCCGTGACGCGGAGCCGGCGACGGGTCGGGTGCTCGCGGTGCTCGACGGGGCCGCCGAGGCGACGACGGAGGTCTTCGTCCACCGCACGAGCTTCTACGCCGAGGCCGGTGGTCAGATCGGCGACACCGGTGAGCTGCGCTGGGACGGCGGTTCGGTCCGGGTCGACGACACCACCTACGCGGTGCCCGGTCTCCATCGCCACGTGGTCGCCGCCGACGCTGCGGTGCCCGAGGTCGGGGTGGAGGTCGAGACCGTCATCGACGGCGACCGGCGCGCCTCGATCCGACGCAACCACACGGGCACCCACATCCTCCACTGGGCGCTGCGCGAGGTGCTCGGCGAGCACGTCCAACAGGCCGGATCGTGGGTCGGTCCCGACCGGATGCGCTTCGACTTCTCGCACTACGAGCCCGTGACGGCCGAGCAGCTGGCCGAGATCGAGGACCTCTCCAACCGGGAGCTGCTCACCAACGGCGGCGTGCGCCACTACGAGACGACGATGGACCACGCCACCGAGTTGGGCGCCATCGCGTTCTTCGGTGACAAGTACGGCGATGTCGTCAGGGTGCTCGAGGCCGGCGACAACTCCATCGAGCTGTGCGGCGGCACCCACGTCAGCGCCCTGGGCGACATCGGCCACCTCCGCGTGGTCTCCGAGAGCTCGATCGGCTCGAACCTGCGCCGGATCGAGGCCATCACCGGCACGGCGACCGTCGAGCGCTTGCGCCACGACGAGGACCTCCTCGCCAACCTGGCGCAGCTCCTCGGGGTGAGCCCCGACGAGCTGCCCCGCGCAGTGGAGGGCCGCCTCGACGAGATCAAGTCGCTCCGCAAGGACCTCAAGGCGTTCGAGGCCGCAGCGGCGACGTCGAAGGCCCCGGAGCTGGCTGCGGCGGCGGTCGACGGCGTGGTGGTCGCCCGGGTCGACGGGCTCGAGCGTGACGGCGTCCGCGACCTCGTCGTCGCGATCCGCGACCAGCCGGGGGTGCAGGTGTCGGTCATCGCCGGGGCGCCAGAGGGCGGTGGGGTGGTGCTCGTCGCTGCGGTGACGCCCGACGCCGGTGTCGAGGCCAAGGACCTGCTCGCCGACGCGACGACGACCATCGGTGGCGGTGGCCGACCGGCACCCGACCTGATGGTCGCCGGCGGTCGCGATGCCGGCGGCATCGACGCCGCCCTCGACCAGGTGCGGGCCGCTGCCGGCATCGCCTGACGTGACGACGGGACGAGCGCTCGGGCTCGACCTCGGCAAGCGGCGCATCGGCGTCGCGGTCAGCGACTCCGATCGCACCGTGGCCACGCCGATCGAGGTGGTCGACGCTCGCGACCTGCCCAGGGCGCGCCGTCAGATCGCCGAACTCGTGACAGAGTGGGAGGCCGATGTGGTGGTCATCGGCCTGCCCCTCTCGCTCGACGGCACCGACGGGCCCGCGGCGCGTGAGGCCCGACGCGAGGCCGAGCGACTCGCCGAGATCGTCGGTGTGCCCGTCGAGCTCCACGACGAGCGCCTGACGACCGTGACCGCCCACCAGACCCTCAAGGAGCTCGACATGGACGCCGCCGCCCGTCGACGGGTCGTCGACCAGGTCGCCGCCGCCGTGATCCTGCAGAACTGGTTGGAGGCCTCGCGATGACCGACGAGCGGACCGACGACGCCGGACCCGAGGTCCCGGAGTTCCTGAACGCTCCGGTGACCACGGCTCCGCCCCAGCAGCCCCGGCCCGCCTCCTTGGTCGACCGGGAGCGGCAGCGGCGCGAGGAGTGGCCCCAGGAGTGGTGGGACGACATCCCCGAGCGCCGCTTCGGCTGGATGGGGACCCCGGTGGCGATGCTGATCCTGTTCGGGATCCTCGGTGGCTTCGTCCTCGCCGGATTCCAGGCCTACCGGTGGGGCAACGAGCAGCTCGATCCACCCGGTGACCCGACCGGCCAGGTGGTGCTCACCTTCGGCGACGGCGACACGGCGTCGAACATCGCCGACGAGCTCGAGGAGGAGGGCATCATCCCGAACGCCTCCTTCTACCGCTGGTACGTCCGGCTGCGGGGCGGCACCGGGTTCCAGGCCGGCGACTACGAGTTCCAGCAGAACATGGCGACCTGGGACGTCATCGACGTGCTCGCCGCGGGGCCGGTGCAGATCGCACAGGCAGTGACCTTCCCGATCCTGTTCCCGGAGGGGCTGACCGTCGACGAGATCGTGAGCCAGGTCCGCAACGCCGGAGAGCTGCCCTACACCGCCTTCGAGTTCGAGCAGTCGTTGCGCACGACCGACTACGTCAGCGAGTTCGCGCCGCCGCCCGGACGCGTGCCCGAGGGCGCCGAACCGCTCGAGGGCCTGCTCTTCCCCGACACCTACGCCGTGCAGGAGGGTGAGTCACCGACCCTCCTCGTCGAGCGGATGCTGCGACGCTTCGACGACGTCGGTCGCGAGCTCGGCCTGAACGCCTCTCGCGACCTCGTGGGCTTCGACCCCTACGACGTGCTCGTCATCGCCTCGATGATCGAGGAGGAGGCAGCGACGCCGGAGGATCGGCCGCTGATCGCCCGCGTGATCTACAACCGGCTCGAGGTCGGTGAGCCACTCGGCATCGACGCGACGGTCATCTACGCCACCGGCGACAACGAGATCACCGCGAGCGACCTCGAGGTCGAGTCGCCCTACAACACCCGTCGGTTCCCCGGGATCCCGCCGACGCCCATCGCCTCGCCTGGTGCGGCATCGATCGAGGCGGCCCTCAACCCCGCCGAGGGCGACTGGTTCTTCTACGTGCGGACCGAGGAGGACGGCGGCCACACCTTCGCCGTCACCCTCGAGGAGCACAACGCGAACGTCGAGATCTGCCGGGAGCGCGGCTATTGCGGCTGAGTCGAGCGGGAGCCGAGGCGCATCGCCGGCCCGGTCCGCGGCGTGCTCGCCGGTGAGCGGGATGGTGAGGCCGCCGATCAGCGCCACGACGTCGGTCGTCGCCGTCATCGGGAGCCCGATCCGGCACTCGCTCTCGCCGGTGATCCACAACGCGGCCTTCGCGGCGCTCGACCTCGACTGGGCCTACGTGGCGTTCGACGTCGATGCCGACGGTGCCGGTGCGGCGGTGGAGGCGATGCGGCGGCTGGGCCTCCGGGGCATGTCCGTGACGATGCCCGCCAAGCAGGGCGTGGCCGCGGCCGTCGATCGGTGCTCGGCGGACGCCGAGCTGCTGGGAGTGGTCAACTGCGTCCGGTGGGACCGTGACGAGCTCGTCGGCGAGAACACCGATGGCGAGGGGTTCGTGCGGGCCTTCGCCGAGGAGACCGGTGCGACACCGGCGGGCCGACGCTTCGTCGTCCTCGGCGCGGGCGGCGCAGCCCGGTCGATCATCCTCGCGCTGACCAGGGCCGACGCTGCGGAGATCATCGTCGTGAACCGCAGCCCGGGCGCGGCGGCCGAGGCAGCCGCCCTGGCCGGCGGTGTCGGCCGCGTCGGGGAACCCGACGACGCGACGTCGGTCGACGTCGTCGTGAACGCCACGTCGCTCGGCATGGCCGAGGGCGACCCGCTCCCGCTCGCGGTCGACCTGCTGCGACCCGACACCGTCGTCGCCGACATCGTCTACGCCCGCACGACCTCCTTGCTCGAGGCCGCCCGGCATGTCGGGGCGATGCCGGTCGGTGGGCTAGGCATGCTCGTCCACCAGGCTGCGGTGGCCTTCGAGCACTGGACCGGCCGACCTGCGCCCGTCGACGTCATGCGCGCAGCGATCGCCGGCGGTTGATCCGTCAGAAATCCAACAGGGAACATCAAGCGACCTCCAGTCCGTGCCGATGGAAGGCCAAGGGTTCGGAGGAGGATCGGTCGTGGCACTGCAGGGAACGCTCTCGGACTTCGGGATCGACGAGGTGCTGCGGCTGCTCGAACACGGGAAGAAGCGCGGTCGTCTTCGCGTGACCGGGCCGGCCGGCAGCGGCAACGTCTGGGTCGACGACGGCACGGTGATCGCATCGGCGAACAGCGCCGATGAGCCCGGAGGCGACCACACCGAGGTCGTCTTCCAGCTGATGCGGCTCGAGGACGGCGAGTTCAACTTCCACGCCGACGACGCCCCGAGCACCTCCCCGGCGACCGAGTCGATCGCCGAGGTGATCAGCGCCAGCACGGGCCGCTTGGCCGAGTGGAAGCAGCTCTCGGAGGTCCTGCCGTCGGTCGAGCACTGGCTCTCGCTCGCCGAGGAGATCGCCTCAGCCGCCACGCTCGAGCCCGCCCAGTGGAAGGTGCTCGCGCTGATCGGTGGCGGGACGAGGATCACGACGTGCGTCGAGGAGCTGGGCTTGGGCCTGGTCCCGGGTTGCCGGCTGATCGTCGAGCTCGTCGACCGGTCCCTCCTGCTCGTCACCGAGGAGCAGCCCGCCCGGGCCGTCGCCCGTAGCGGCAAGGTCGACCCCCAGCTGCCGTCCGTCGGCGCCGCTCACGACGACGACGAGCCGGCCACTGCACCCGACGCCGCCGAGGAGGCCGTGGCCGACGCCCCGGCCGCCGAGGCCCCGGCCGCCGAGGCTGCCCCCGTCGAGGAACCCGCCGAGGACACCGCGCCCGCGGAACCGGCACCCGCCGCCGACGCGGGACCCGAGGATGAACCGCCCGCCGAGTCGGGCGAGGAGCCCGCTCCTGGCGCCCAGGGCGCCGACGTCGACGCGGATGTGAACCCCCGTGCGCTGCTCCGCCTCCTGAACTCGGTCAAGTAGCAGTTCATCGCCGGCTCGGGCCGGCCGATGGTGAGGTGTCATGTCGGAGCTCGTACAACTCGGCAAGCTCCTGGTCCACCAGGGCTTCATCACCGACGAGCAGCTCGACCGTGCGATCGAGATCCACCGTGAGTCGGGCGCTCCGCTCGGACGCATC
>JBCCTY010000252.1:0-6013 GCA_039197885.1 Actinomycetota bacterium
CAGCTCGCCGGCCTCGTCGTCGGGCACGCCGATGACGGCGACGTCGGCGACGCCCGGGTGGGTGACGAGCAACGCCTCGAGCTCGGCCGGCGGGACCTGGAAGCCCTTGAACTTGATGAGCTCCTTCACCCGATCGACGATATAGACGTGCCCGTCGGCGTCGATGCGGGCGACGTCGCCGGTGTGGAGCCAGCCGTCCTCATCGATCGTCGCAGCGGTCGCCTCGTCGTTGTTGAGGTAGCCCTTCATGACCTGCGGACCCTTGACCCAGAGCTCGCCCTCGCCGTCACCGTCGACGTCGTTGCCGTCCTCGTCGACGAGGCGGCACTCGGTGTTGGCGACCGTGATGCCGACCGAGCCGGCGCGGTAGTCGCCCTCCTTGGTGGCGTGGGACACCGGGCTCAGCTCGGTCATCCCGAAGCCCTGGACCACCTCGCACCCGACCCGCTCGGCGGCCTCGGCGGCGAGATCGGCACCCAGCGGCGCAGCGCCCGAGAAGATCTGCTTGACGCTCGACAGGTCGTAGTCGTCGACCATCGGCTGCTTGGCCAACGCCAGCACGATCGGCGGCACCGCGAAGAACCGGCTGACCTTCCACCGCTGCGTGAGCTCGAGCGCCACCGGCAGGTCGAAGCGTGGCATCGACACGATCGTGGCGCCCTGCGCGAGCAGGAAGTTCATCAGCACCTGCATGCCGTAGATGTGGAAGAAGGGCAGGACCGCGAAGCCGACCTCGTGGTCGTCGAGATGGATCGTCCCCTCGGTCTGGAGGATGTTGGCCACCAGGTTGCGGTGGGTGAGCATCACGCCCTTGGGGAGGCCGGTGGTGCCCGAGGAGTAGGGGAGGACCACCACGTGGTCGGCCGGGTCGACCGCCACCTGCTCGATCGGGTCACCGAGGAGCTCGAGCACCGACGGTGCCCCGTCGGCCTCACCGATCACGTAGATGTCGTCGATCCCGACCTCGGCGGCGGCAGCCTTCGCCGTCTCGAGGAAGAGCCCGATCGTGACGAGCATCGTCGCGCCGGCGTCGCGCAGCTGGAAGGCGACCTCCTCGGCCCCGTAGGTCGGGTTGATCGTCGTGACGGTGCCGCCGGCGACGGCAGCGGCGTGGAAGACGATCGCGTACTCCGGCACGTTGGGGGCCATGAGCCCGAGCACCGAGCCCGGTCCGAACCCCTTCGCCTGGAGCCCGCCGGCGGCGCTGTGGACGAGGCTCTTCAGCTGGGCGTAGGTGTAGGACCGGTCGTCGGGCCCGTCGACGATCGCGACCCGGTCCGGCACCTCGTCGGCCCGGCGGAGGACGAGCTCGGTGATGGTGATGTCGGGGATCTCGATGTCGGGGAGCGGGCTGCGATGAACGACCACGACGGCCTCCTGGGGCGGGACGGGACGGTCGAGCGTACCGGGTGCCTCAGGCCGACTCGTCCTGCTCACCGCCCCCGGGCGGACCCTCTCCAGGAGCGCCTCTCGGGGGTGCCCCGTCGCCTCCGCCGGCACCGGGACCACTGCCTGCCCCGGCGTCCGGAGCCGGCTCGCAGAACACGCAGTGGCCCACGAACGGGTCGGAGTCCGTGGCGAGGTCGACGTGCTGGCCGTCGATCGTGGTGCGGTTGCACTCGTCGAGGTCACCCGACCCCTCGATGACGGCCCGGTCGGAGCTCTCGGTGCCGCCCGTGACGTGGATGAGGTGGTCGTCGGCGGCGGGCTTCGGCGTCGTTGACGACGAGTCCCAGGTCGTCGATGTCCGGCAGGGCCTCGATGCGGTCGGTCTGGCCCGAGGCGCCCGTCACCGTCTCGGCGGTGGCCGGCTCGAACCTCACGCCGTTGACGGCGACGCCGGTCGTGCGGACCTCGGTGGGCGGGTCGGTCACCACGGCCTCCTGGCTCATCCTGCGAGCCGAAGCTGTGGGCACGACCACCTCGCTGACCGCACGTTCCACCGACGTCAGGCGGCCTCGACCGACGCAGCCTCGCTCACGGTGGCCCACAACGCGGCCCGGACCTCCGAGGCCATCGGCCCCGACAGCCCGTTGCTCACCACCACCCCCTCGATCATGTCGGCGAGCACGGCGGCGAAGGGCCGGCCCCGCACCCGCACGGCGACGACGGCACCCCCGGCCCGCCTGCGGACGGTGCGGTCGAGGCGGCGATCGGTCGGCGGGCTCCGGAACGTCGGCGCGACGAGGCCCTCACCTCGCGCTGCCTCGGCCAACCGGCGCGCCGCGTCGGCGAAGCGCAACGACGGCGCCCGGTGCAGCGGTGTCGGCGGTCGGGGGGACGACTCCATCGGGATCCATCCTGGCGGCGGGGTGTCGCACCAGGGCCGCGTCCGGCGACCTCGTGCCCCGGCTCGCCGACGGCGCGACACTGCCCCGTGTGAGCACGTTCGCCGGTCGCCTCATCGTCGCCGCTCCGCTCCTCACCGACCCCAACTTCGACCGGACCGTCATCCTGCTGCTCGAACACGATGACGACGACGGCGCGCTGGGTGTCGTCCTCAACCGGCCCACCGACATCCCCGCCGACGAGCCGGTCCCGGGGTGGGGTGGCCTGGCGTCGGCGCCGGGGGTGGTGTTCGCCGGTGGACCCGTCCAGGCCGGCGCGGCGATCGCGCTCGGTCGGCTCCGGCCCGACGTCGAGGTGCGCGAGCACGAGACGGCGCGAGCCGGTGTCGTCGTCGTCGACCTCGGCGACGATCCGGCCGACGCCGGGCCTCGCCTCGTCGAGCTCCGCCTCTTCGCCGGCTACGCCGGTTGGAGCCCCGGCCAGCTCGAGGACGAGCTCGCGGAGGGCGCCTGGTTCGTCGTCGACGCCGACCCGGCCGACCCCCTCACCAGCGACCCGTCCGGCCTCTGGCGGCGCGTGCTGGGTCGCCAACCGGGCAGACTCGGCTGGTTGCGGCACTACCCCGACGACGTGACCACCAACTGATCGGAGCCGGTCGTGGACGAGGCCAACCTGGGCATCCTGATCCTGCGGGTCGCGATCGGGCTCACGATGGCTGCCCACGGGTGGGCCAAGACCCGGGGACCGAACGGTCTCGCCGGCACGGCCGGGTGGTTCGACTCGATGGGGATGCGTCCCGGGATCGTCCACGCCCGCCTCGCCGCGGGGACCGAGATCGTCAGCGGCCTGCTGCTGGCCGCCGGGCTGCTCACCCCCTTCGCCGGGGCGGCCTTCGTCGGCCTGATGGTCGTCGCCGGTTGGACGGTCCACCGCGAGAACGGTTTCTTCATCGTCAAGGACGGCTGGGAGTACAACTTCGTGCTCGCGCTGATCGGCGTCGTGGTCGCCACGACGGGGCCGGGCGAGTGGTCCGTCGACGAGGCCCTCGGCATCGCCACCGACCTCGATGGCGTGGTGGGCCTGGCGATCGCGCTCGGTCTCGGCCTCGCGGGCGGCATCGCCCAGCTGGTCCTCTTCTACCGACCGTCGGTCACCGCCGACTGATCGGTCGGCGCGCAGGGAGCCCGTCGCCGAGCCGGGAGGTCAACCGGCGACGATCCGCGAGACCTCGCCACCGATCGACACCGTCCACAGCTCGCCGTCGGGGTCCTGGCCGAAGGCGCTGAGCCCACCGACGTTGAGCGACGTCGTCTCGGCCTGGGTCGCCCCGGCGGGCAGCGTCCAGATCGTGCCGCTCCCGAAGTCACCGAAGACGTAGGCGCCGCCGAGCCCGGGGATCGACGAGCCTCGGTAGACGTGGCCGCCGGTCACCGACACGCCCTGGCCGTGGTCGTAGACGACGGTCGGCTCGAGGTGGTTGAGCACCTCGCACCCGGCGAACGAGGCGAACCCCTCGAAGCAGTTCCATCCCAGGTTCCAGCCGCCGGAGCCGGCGTCGACCCGGGTGATCTCCTCCCAGTCGCCCTGCCCCACGTCGCCGATCCACAGATCGCCGGTCGCCGGGTCGAAGGAGATCTTCCACGGGTTGCGCAGGCCCCACAGCCAGATCTCGTCGAGGAGGTCGGGGTTGCCGACGAACGGGTTGTCGGAGGGGACGACGTAGCCCCGGTCGAGTGGCCGAGGGTCGATCCGGAGGATGTTGCCGAGCAGCGTCTGTGGGTCCTGGCCGTTGTCCTCCGGATCGCCGGCCGAACCACCGTCACCCATCGCCCAGTAGAGATGGCCATCGGGGCCGGTCGCCAGGTCACCGCCGTTGTGGTTCGAGAAGGGCTGGTCGATCTCCATGATCGGGACGGCCTGACCCGGGTCGAGGGGAAAGCCGCCGCCCAGCTCGTGCGCCTGGAGCCGACTCGTGCCGCCGAGGTCGGTCGAGCTGGAGTAGAGCCAGCGGCCGTCGGGGCTGAACTCCACGCCGAGCAGGCCGCGCTCGCTGTCGGTCGACACCTCACCCGACAGGTCGAGCACGAGCTGGCGCTCGTCGGTGGCGGGGTCGAGGAGGTAGAGCCGGCCGGTCTTCTCCGCCACGAACGGACCGGTGCCGTCGGGAGCCCAGACGAGGTCGAGCGGTTGCTCGAAGCTGCCGACCGGGGCGAGCGCCAGGGCGGAGGCGGCGAGCCCGACGTCCTCGGCCGGGGCCTCCTCCACGGTCGGAGGCGGCTCGTCGGTGGGCGCCGCGTCGGTCGTCGGCGGATCGGTCGCGTCCGGACCGGGGGGCGCCGGCTCCGGCGCAGCTGCGCTCCCGGTGTCGTCGGCGCTGGGCGCCGAGGGAGCGGGAGCGGCGGACGGCGCCGGGAGGTCGGAGGTGTCGTCGGCCTCGTCGTCACCGCAGGCGACGAGCAGGAGGACGAGGGCGGCGGCCACGAGGGCGAGTCGGCTCACCGCACCAGTGTGGACCCGCATCGGCCGCGGAGGTCAGCGCGGCGGGCGGACCGGTCGGATGAGCCCCTCCTGCACGACGCTCACGGCCAGGCGCCCGTCGTGGGTGTAGATCTCGCCGGTCGCGAGCCCGCGTGCACCGAAGGAAGCGTGGGTCCGCTGATCGAACAGCAACCACTCGTCGGCCCGGAAGGGCCGGTGGAACCACATCGCGTGGTCGAGGCTGGCCATCTGGACGGTGCCCTGGGTCCAGTCGGTGCCGTGGGGCATGACGACGGTGTCGAGCAGGCTCATGTCGGACGCATAGGTGACCACGCAGTTGTGCAGCGCCGGGTCGTCGGGGAGGTCGCCGTCGGCCCGCATCCAGACCCGTTGGCGCTCGGCGACCCGACCGCTGCCCAGCTCCCGTCCATCGGCGTAGCGCAGGTCGATGGGGCGTGGCCGGTCGAACCAGTCGCCCTCGAGGAGGTGCTTCACCGGCTCCATCCGCTCCTGCCAGGTGGGCAGCTCCTCGGGCGGAGGGATGTCGGTCGGCATCTCCGACTGGAACTCCCATCCCTCCTCGGTCCGCTGGAACGACGCCTGCAGGTTGAAGATCGCCCGGCCGTGCTGCACCGCGACCACGCGACGGGTGGTGAACGACCTGCCGTCGCGGATGCGGTCGACGGTGTAGAGGATCGGTGCGTTCGGATCGCCGGGGCGGAGGAAGTAGGCGTGCAGCGAGTGGACCGGCCGGTCGTGGTCGACGGTGCGGACGGCGGCGACGAGGGCCTGGCCGGCGACCTGTCCACCGAAGGTGCGCTGGCGGTCCTCGTCGGGGCTCGACCCACGGAACACGTTGACCTCGATCGGCTCGAGGTCGAGGAGGTCGAGGAGCTCGTCCAGGGCCTGCTGCATCGGGCCATGTTGCCCCCTCGGTGCCTGCCGGTGCGACCGTCCTCCCCGGTATCTTCGTGCTGTGCTCCAGGCGGTGAACGACCGGCTCGCACCCGGCCAGCTCCGCCTGCTGCGGTACGCCGGGGTGTCCGCCGTGACGGTGGTCTTCACCCAGGCGGTGCTGTTCTCCTGCTACGGGGTCGGCATCACCGGCGCGCTCGCCAACGTCATCGCCGTGACCCTCGGCGCGGTGCCGAACTACCTCCTGAACCGTGCGTGGGTCTGGGAGCGATCCGGCTCCCACGACGTCTGGCGCGAGATCGTCCCGTTCTGGACCTACGCCCTCCTCGGC
>JBCCTY010000253.1:0-5998 GCA_039197885.1 Actinomycetota bacterium
GACGGCGTGCACGATCCTCGGCCGCACGGCGTCCGGCCACGGGGCGACGTCGTCGAGGCCGGTCTCCTCGACGGCCTCGCGTCGGGCGACCTCGAAGGGGTCGTCCTCCCCCGGGTCGCCGTGACCGCCGGCCTGGATCCAGGCCTGTTGTCGATCGTGCCAACGGAGCAGGACGCGGCGGGTCGGGGGGTGCACGACGAACGCCGAACCGGTCACGTGCAGCGGCTCGGTTCGCGACCAGGCGGCCGTACCGGCGGCACCGAGCTCGGTCAGGCGATCGACGTCGACCCGCTCCCGGTCGGTGCGGACGTCGGCTCGCGCCAGCGCATCGAGGAGCGCGCTCATCGCCTCGGCACCGCCCCGCTCAGGCGAGCTGGGGCAGGCGGGACAGGGCCTCGGTGACCTTGTCCTCCGGGTAGTCGTAGTCGGTGATGTCCTCGTCGAGGTAGCGCTGGTAGGCGGCCAGGTCGAGGTGGCCGTGTCCGCAGAGGGCGGTGAGGATGACCTTCTCCTCGCCGCGCTCCTTGCAGGCCATCGCCTCGTCGATCGCTGCGGCGATGGCGTGCGTCGGCTCGGGAGCGGGCACGATGCCCTCGGTCCGGGCGAAGCGCAACCCGGCGGCGAAGCAGTCGCTCTGGTGCTTGCTCACGGCCTCGAGCATGCCCAGCTCGTAGATGTGGCTGATGAGCGGCGACATGCCGTGGTAGCGGAGCCCACCCGCGTGGATCGGGTCGGGGATGAAGTCGTGGCCGAGCGTGTGCATCTTCATGAGCGGCGTCATGCCGGCCGTGTCGCCGAAGTCGTAGGCATAGGTGCCCTTGGTCAGCGACGGGCAGGCAGCCGGCTCGACGGCGCGGATCGTCGGCGAGATCTTGCCGGCCAGCTTCTCCCGCAGGAAGGGGAAGGCCAGCCCGGCGAAGTTCGACCCGCCGCCCGTGCACCCGACGATGAGGTCGGGTGTCTCTCCGACCTTGGCCAGCTGGAGCAGCGCCTCCTCGCCGATGACGGTCTGGTGCATGAGCACGTGGTTGAGCACCGAACCGAGGGCGTAGCGGATCTCGGGGTCCTGCGCCGCGACCTCGACGGCCTCGCTGATGGCGATGCCGAGACTCCCCGGCGAGTCGGGATCGGCGGCGAGGATCGCCTGCCCGGCCTGGGTCAGCGGCGACGGGCTGGCGTGCACGGTGGCGCCGTAGATCTCCATCATCGCCTTGCGGTACGGCTTCTGGTCGTAGCTCGCCCGGACCTGCCACACCTCGCACTCGATGCCGAACATCTGGGAGGCGAACGCCAGAGCGGTGCCCCACTGCCCGGCTCCCGTCTCGGTGGTGAGCTTCTTCACCCCCTCCTTGGCGTTGTAGAAGGCCTGCGGCACGGAGGTGTTCGGCTTGTGCGAGCCGGCCGGGCTGACGCCCTCGTACTTGTAGTAGATCCGCGCCGGGGTGCCGAGCGCCTGCTCGAGGCGATGGGCCCGGAACAGCGGCGACGGACGCCACAGGCGGTAGATGTCGAGAACCTCGCCGGGGATGTCGATGTGGCGCTCCGCCGACATCTCCTGCTCGAGCAGCCCCATCGGGAACAGCGGTGCGAAGTCCTCCGGACCGGCGGGCTCGTGGGTGCCCGGGTGCAGCGGTGGCGGCGGCGGCTCCGGCAGGTCGGGGATGAGGTTGTACCAGGCCGTCGGCTGCTCGGATTCCTCGAGGAGGATCTTCGTCGGGACGTCGGCTGGCATCTGCTCTCCTACCTGCTCAGGATCGTGACGGCGCTCAGACCGGGAGCACCATAGACGTGGGTGTAGCCCACCTGCGGATCGTTCGGCACCTGGCGGTCACCGGCCCGGCCCCGCAGCTGGAGCACGTTCTCGTAGACCTGCCGGAGGCCGGACGCGCCGATCGGCTCGCCGTTGGCGATGCACCCGCCGTCGGTGTTGATCGGGAGCGAACCGTCGATCTCGGTGGCCCCGGTCTGGATCAGCTCCTCCTGCTCGCCGTCGGCGCAGAGCAGGTTCTCGGACATGTGCATGACCTCGGCACCGGCCTCGGTGTCCTGGATCTGCGCGACATCGACGTCGCCCGGCTCGATCCCCGCCTGCTCGAACGCTGCCCGCGCCGCGTCGACGGTCGGGGCGTCGGTCCGGTCGATCGCCAGCGACGGGTTGAAGACCTCGAAGGTCCCGTAGCGGCGGGTGCGCACCGTCGCCGCCCGCACGAAGATCGGCGTGTCGGTGTACTCGTGCGCCTTGTCGGCTCGAGCGAGCACGAGGGCGACGCCGCCCTCACCCGGCGAGCAGAACATGTACTGCGTGAGCGGGTGGCTCAGCATCGGCGCCTCGAGGATCTCCTCCTCGCTGAAGGGCTTGCGCCGCCAGGCGTTCGGGTTCTTCTCGGCGTTGCGGAAGGCCTTGGCCGAGACCTTCGCCAGCGTCGAGTGCGAGATGTCGTGGTCGTGCATGTAGCGCTGGATCTTCATGCCGAAGAACTGCGTCGTCAGCATCATGCCCGTGTCGCCGTACCAGTCGCCGATGCCCCAGTCGCCCGGCTTGGGATCGAAGGCACCACGCGGGTGCTTGTCGAAGCCGACGGCCATCCCGACGTCGAAGGCGCCGCTCCGGATGGCGTTGACGGCCGAGATCAGCGCGCTCCCACCGGTGGCGCATCCGTTCACGACGTTGATGAACGGGAGGCCGGAGAGGCCGAGGTTGTTGACCATGATGTCGGCCTGGCCCGCGGCGGTGGATCCGCCGAAGGCGAACTGCATGTCCTCCCACGTGGACCCCGCGTCGGCGAGGGCCTCGCGAGCGGCGTGGGTGCCCTGCTCGAGTCCCGTGGCGTCGTGACGCCCGAACGGATGGATCCCGATGCCGACGATGGCGACGTCGTCACTTGCCACTGCTCAACCCTCCCCGGTTGGTGCGAACGCGAACGTCATGACGGTGTCGCCCGCCTCGTTCTCCATGAACGGCACGATCGTGAGCTCCATGGGCATCCCGATCTCGAGTCGGTCGGGATCGGCGACCGTGAGCCTGGACTCGACCTTGACCTGCCCGGCGAGCTCGACGTAACCGACACCGTAGGGCTCGAACGTCGCCGGGGTCTCGACCTTGGCGTACGGCGGCGACTTGGGCGGGAAGCCCTGGATCGTCCACGACCACAGCGTGCCGGTCGGCTCCAGCTCGACGGTCACCATGTCGGTGCCGGCGCACGCCGAGCAGGACGATGCCTGCGGGAAGGTCGTCTCGCCGCAGGTGGAGCACCGGCTGCCGAGGAGCCGCGGCGACTCGGTCGGCCAGGTGAACAAGCTGTCGTCGATCGCTACCTCTGCCACGAATGATCCCCTCGACGTCGTCGGTGTGGGGGCGGGACACCCCCTCCTGCGTCCCGCCCCTCGGCTCGTGGCCGCGCCCCCGACCTGGTGTGAGCGGGGCGGCGGACGTGACCCGGGCCGCTCCATCGTCGCCCACGGGCAGGTCGCGAGGCCAAACGACTACCGTCCGGTCGCCGACCAGGAGGACGCTCGTGCCCGTCGCAGACGTGACCGACCACCCACTCGCCGATCTCATCTCGCTGTCCGGTCGACGGGCCGTCGTGACCGGCGGCGCCCGGGGCATCGGCGCCGCGATCTGTCGACGGCTCGCCGAAGCCGGCGCCGCCGTGGCCGTCGCCGACCTCGACGGTGACGCGGCGTCGGCGGCTGCGGCGGAGCTCGTCGAGGCCCACGGTGTCCGCGCGATCGGGGTCCCCGTCGACGTCGGCTCGCCCGAGGCCCTCGCCGCGCTGGCCGACCGGGCGGTCGAGGACCTGGGCGGCCTCGACGTGTGGGTGAACAACGCCGGCATCTTCCCGACCACCGGCCCGGTCCTCGAGGCCACCGACGACTTCGTGGCTCGGATGCTCGACGTCAACGTCCGCGGCACCTTCAACGGGGCCCGGGAGGCGGCGCTGCGGATGGGATCGGGCGGCGTCATCGTCAACCTGAGCTCGACGGCGGCCTTCCGGGCCGCGCCGGGCATCTCCGCCTACGCGGCCTCCAAGGCAGCGGTCCGCCAGCTCACCCAGAACCTGGCCGTCGAGCTCGGCCCGGCCGGCATCCGGGTGCTGGCGATCGCTCCCGGCCCCATCGACACCCCGGGCGTCCGCGACCAGCTCGCACCGCTGCGCGAGGCCGGCGTCGACGTCGAGCGCTCGATGGCGCAGAACCCGCTCGGTCGTGGTGGCGTCGCCGACGACATCGCCCGGGTGGTCCTGTTCTGTTGCTCCGACCTGGCGCTCTTCATGACGGGTGCGACCCTGCCCGTCGAGGCCGGGTCGCTGGCCTGACCCGGCTGCCCCCGACGGCGCCGCATCGGCGAGGATGGCAGCGATGCCGATCGAGCCCGACGCCGTCGCCCAGGACCTCATGGCCGCGGCCGGCGTCTCGATCGGCGAGGTGCCGCCCCGCCGTTTCGGCGCCGACTGGTTCCGCGAGCAACCGGCGTGGCTGGCCGTGTCGAAGGTGGCGCACACGCTGGTGACCGAACCCGGCCGTGATGTCGGCGACGCGCTGCTGATCGCCGAGCGGGTCCTCGTCGAGGCCGACCCGGACGACGCCGTCGTGGCGCTCGTCGAGATCGGCTTCATCGAGGCGATGATCTGCGCTGCGTCCCACGGCGACGGCTCGGCATCGGCACGGGTGCTCGCGGCCGCCCCGCCCCGCGTCTGGGGGGTCTGGCATCGCCGCCGTGAACGCCTCGAGGCGCTCAGCGAGGAGCGGTCGGCGCACCCGGTCGCGCCGAAGGCGCTCACCGATGACGACGAGGCCGTGGCCATGCTGGCCGCCTGCACGACCTACCGGGCCGAGTCGGGGCGCCACGTCGTGCTCGCCGAGCTGATCTCCGCCGACCGCCCCAGCCCGTGGGCGCTCCGTCACCCGATCGGGGTCGGGCTGATCTTCGGCGGCGTGATGCTCGTGCTGCTGGTCCTGTCGCTCCTGCTCGCCTGAAGCCGTCGTGGCGGGCACCCCGCACCGCCGCGACCCGGGCGCTCGCCGACCGGCTCGGGCCCGGGCTACGCCTCCTCGGGCATCGGGTAGTGGATGCCGGGCACGCCCAGCTTCCAGGCATCGAAGCGCTCGGGCAGCTCGGTCAGACCAGCGAAGGGCTCACCGACGAGCCCCATGCCGAGCTTGTCGCCCCAACCCTGGTGGCCCGGAGCGATCTGGTAGTAGCCGTTGCCCGCGTTGGTCCCGCCGTCGACGAGCAGGTCGACGCCGGTCACGTAGCTCGACGCATCGGACGCGAGGAACAGCAACGGCCCCATCATCTCCTCGACGTCGCCGATGCGACGCATGGGGGTGCGGCTGGCGATGTACTCCGCGACGCCCAACCCCTCGAGTGCCGCCTTGGTCATCTCGGTCGCCATGAACCCCGGCGAGATGGCGTTGACGCGCACCCCCCGGTCGGCCCACTCACAGCCCAGCTGCTGGGTGAGGTTGCGGAGCGCACCCTTCGCCGCCGTGTAGGCGATCACGTTCAACTCGTTCGCCCCCGAGCCCATGATCGAGCAGATGTTGATGATCGAGCCGGCACCGACCTCGAGCATGTGGCGACCACACTCGCGGGCCATGACGAAGGCACCGACCAGGTCGACGTTCATGATGGTGTTCAGCGTCTCGACGTCGAAGCTCTCGGCCGGGACGCCCCGCATGTCCGAGATGCCGGCGTTGTTGACCAGGACGTCGATGCGACCGTGGGCCTCGAGGGCCCCGTCGACGGTCCGGCGGACGTCGTCCTCGTCGGAGACGTCGCCGGTGAAGGTGCTGACCTTCGCGCCGTGGGCCCGGCACGACTCGGCGGTCTGTTCGAGGAGATCGGCGGACCGGGCGGTCAGGACGAGCTCGGCGCCCTCCTTGGCGAGCTCGTTCGCGAAGTACTCACCGAGCCCGTAGCTCGCCCCCGTGATGACGATCACCTTGCCCTGCACGCTGAACCGGTCGGCCATGTCCCCTCCTGGAGTCGCCGGGC
>JBCCTY010000254.1:0-5992 GCA_039197885.1 Actinomycetota bacterium
CTGGACCGGCAACAGCTGGACCGGCAACAGCTGGACCGGCAACAGCTGGACCGGCAACAGCTGGACCGGCAACAGCTGGACCGGCAACAGCTGGACCGGCAACAGCTGGACCGGCAACTCCTGGACCGGCAACTCCTGGACCGGCAACAGCTGGACCTGATCTGCGACCGACGGGAGCGGTCGGTCTGCTACGTTTCGTGACTGGTCCGCTACCAGGGCCGCAGTGGCCCGGGGAGTCGTCGGTTTGGGTCCGACAGCATCGACCGCGGCGCACGGCACGGCCGCGCGCCCCATCCGCCAGGTGTGGGTGCTCGGTGGCGCCCTCGCGCTCTACGCCGCCCTCGCCACCGCCCTCGCCGAGTCGTCGTTCGACGCGCTCGACGGGAGCGGCGGCATCGGGTGGATCCTGGCGATCACGGTCGGCTTCTTCATCACCGACTCGACGATCTTCAGCCTCGAGGGCCGGCGCGAGGCGCACAGCGTGTCGGTGGTCGAGCTCCCGCTCACGATCGGCCTGGTCCTCGTCTCCCCGGTGGCGCTGCTGATCGCGAGGATCGTGGGCTCCGGCCTGGCGCTCGTCGGGCCGCGGCGGTCGCGCAACATGAAGCTGGGCTTCAACCTCGCGTTGTTCGCAGCCGAGACGGCGACGGCGTCGTTGCTGGTGCGCACCGTGCTCGGCACGACGGCCCCGACCGGCGCCGCCGAGTGGACCGTCATCGTCAGCATCGTGCTGGTCGTCAACCAGCTCGCCGGGATGGTCACGGCGTTGGCGATCTCGCAGTTCGAGGACGACCACCTCAAGCGGCTCGGCCCGATCCTGCTGATCCAGGCGGCAGCCAGCGTCACCGCGAGCGGGCTCGGCGCCGGCATCACGGCGCTCGTGCTCGTCTCGCCCGCCCTCGGCATCTTCCCGTTGTTCGCCGTGATCGGCGTGTTCGTTGCGCTCCGCGACAACACCAGCCAGCTGCAGCGACTCGACGACCTCAAGAAGCTCTACGAGTTCACGGGCTCGGTGGGCAAGAACCTCCATCCCGACCTCCTCATCGGTGAGGCGCTGGCCCGGGCGCGGCTGCTGCTCCGGGCCGAGCGGGCCCAGCTCGTGATCCTCGAGTCCGACGGCTCCATCGAGCCGGCCGAGTTCGCCGTTCGTGAGGACGGCCGCCTGAGCCGCAGCCCGCTCAACGACCCGGAGGCATGGCAGCGCTTGCTGTCGTCACAGAAGGCCCGGGTGGTCGTCGCGGCCGAGGCCGACCCCGAGACCGCGGCGTTCCTCGCCGCCGAGGGGATCGAGTCCGCCGTCGTCGCGCAGCTCGACCTCGAGGGAGACGTCTCCGGCGTGTTCCTGGTGGCCAACCGCCGGCTCGCCGCCGACACCTTCAGCGAGGACGAAGCCCAGCTGCTCGCTGCCTGCGTCACCCACGTCGCTGTGACGCTCCGCAACGGCCTCCTCGTCGGTCGACTGTCCGAGCAGGCGGTCCACGACTCCCTGACCGGCCTCCCGAACCGGGTGCTCTTCGAGCAGGAGATCGCCACCCTGCTGGCCGACGCCGACAACCGGCAGTTCGCGGTCCTGCTGATGGACCTCGACCGCTTCAAGGACGTCAACGACACGCTCGGCCACCAGACCGGCGACACCGTGCTCCAGGAGGTCGCCGCCCGGATCCGCTCCGCGCTGCGCCCCGATGACCTCGTCGCCCGGATGGGCGGCGACGAGTTCGCGCTGCTCCTCCCCAAGACCGGCCGCATGGGCGCCGGAGCCGTCGCCGATCGGATCCTCGAGGCCCTCCACGCGCCGATCGTGCACGAGGAGATGTCGATCGCGATCGGCGCCAGCATCGGCATCGCCACGGCCCCGCACCAGGGTGCCGACGCCGGGACGCTGCTCGCCCGCGCCGACGTCGCCATGTACGCCGCGAAGCGCGCCCACGTCGGCTGGCGGGTCTACGACCCGGCCGAGGACACCAACAGCCCCCGGCGCCTGACGATGTCGCACGACCTGCGCCAGGCGATCGCCGAACGCGGCCTCGACCTCGAGTTCCAGCCGATCATCTCCACCGGCGGTGGCTCGGTCGCCCGCGTCGAGGCGCTTGCCCGCTGGCACCACCCGACGTTCGGCAAGATCCCGACCGGCGACGTGATCGACCTCACCGACGAGCTCGGCCTGCTCCGCCAGCTCACCTTCCACGTGCTCGACATGTCGCTCGGACAGGTCGCTCGCTGGCACGAGGGAGGCTGGGACATCGGCGTTGCGGTGAACCTGTCGGCCCGTGACCTCGCCGACCCGGGGTTCCCGCTCGAGGTGTCCGACCTCCTGACCCGCCATGGCGTCGACCCGTCGCTGCTGCACCTGGAGCTCACCGAGTCGATGCTGCTCGCGGAGCCCGAGATCACCATCCCCGCGCTCGAGACGCTCAGTCGCCTCGGCGTCCGGCTCGCCGTCGACGACTTCGGCACCGGCTACTCGTCGCTGTCGTACCTGCGTCGCCTCCCGATCGACGAGCTGAAGATCGACCGGTCCTTCGTCGTCGACCTCACCGCCGACGAGAAGGGCGAGGTGGTGGTGCGCTCGATCGTCGACCTCGGTCACGCCCTCGGGCTGCAGGTCGTCGCCGAGGGCGTCGAGGACCACGCAGTCGGCGACAAGCTCCGCGACCTCGGTTGCGACCTCGTCCAGGGCTTCGCCTACTCACGGCCCCTGGGGGCGAGCGCCTTCGAGCACTGGATGGACCTCACCCCATCGTCAGGAGCGGCTTGATCGAGCCGCCGGCAGCCGACGAGGCCAACGCCGAGTTGATGTCGGCCAACGGGTAGCGCTCGATCAGGCGGTCGAAGGGGAACCGCCCGGCGGCGTGGTGCGCCAACAGCTCAGGGATGAACACCTGCGGCACGGCGTCACCCTCGATGACCCCGCGGATGCTGCGACCGAACATCAGGTGCGAGGTGTCGATGGTCGCCGCCGGGTCGCCGACGCCCACCAGCGCGAGCGTCCCACGCGGGGCGAGCGACAGCGCCGCGGCAGCGATGACCGCAGGGATCCCGGTGGTGTCGAACGACGCGTCGGTGCCCCGACCGCCCGTCAGCTCCAGGATGGCGGCGGTGACGTCGTCGGTCGACGCGGCGTCGATGACGTCGGTGGCGCCGAGCTCGCGGGCCAGGGCGAGCCGCTCGGGTTGGAGGTCGACGGCGATGATCCGGCCGCAGGAGGCGATCGCGCCCGCCATCACGGCAGCCAGGCCGACGGCGCCGACCCCGTGCACGACCAGCGTCGATCCGGCGGGCGGGTCGAGCACGTTCAGCACCGCACCGGCTCCGGTCTGGATGCCGCACCCGAGCGGGCCGCAGATCTCCAACGGCGCGACCACATCGGCCGGGCGACGGACGCAGGAGCGGACCGAGGCGATGGTGTGCGTGGCGAACGAGCTCTGACCGAACCAGTGGCTGTGCACCGCCTCGTCGCCCGAGCTGAAGGCGGTGGAGCCGTCGGGCCGCCCGCCACCGAGGAGGTTCAGCTCGTAGAAGCGGTCGCAGTACGCCGGCGCACCGCTGCGGCAGTTCGGGCAGGTGCCGCATGAGTCGAACGAGAGGATGACCTCGTCGCCGATGGCCAGATCGTCGACGCCGGGCCCGAGCGCCTCGACGACTCCGGCACCCTCGTGGCCGGCGACCATCGGCCGCAGTGCCGGGAACTCCGGCGACAGGACGACGAAGTCCGTGTGGCAGAGCCCGGTCGCGACGAGCCGGACCAGCACCTCCCCCGGCCCGGGCTCACCCAACTCGAGCTGCTCGATCCCGAACCCCGCCTCCGGGTTGCGCACGACCGCTGCGGTGATGTCCACGTCGTCTCCCCTCCCTGCTCCGAGCCGCAGTCTGCCGCAGGCCCCACCGACGGGCCCAGACGTCAGAGTCGACGACGAGACAGCCGGCGCTCGACCTTCGTGAGGAACTCGCGTCGGTCGAGGTCCGAGCAGGCGTCGACGCCGTAGAGCGCGATCCACCGGGTCCGGGCGAGCGGGTGGCACAGCACCCGCAGCCCGCGACCGATCAGCCGCTTCCCGGACTCGCCCTGGAGGGCGTTCTGGAGCTTCGAGCTGCCGTGGGTGGTGACGACCACGAGGCGCCGCACGTGCTTGAGCCGCCCGACGAGGCCGGTCAGGTCGCCCGTGAGGTCGTAGGCGACGCCGGTCGCCCAGACCCGGTCGAGCCAGCCCCGGAGCATGGCGGGCTGCATCCCCCACCACGTCGGGTAGACGAACACGATGGCCTCGGCCCACCGCAGCGCCTCGATGTGGGGAGCGCAGTCGTCGTCGCGGACGCCGTCCACGTGACCACGCCACTCGTGAGCGGCGAGCTCCGGGCGGAAGCCCTCGGCGTAGAGGTCGATCAGTCGGACCTCGTGACCGCCGGCTTCGAGGCCGCGAACGGCCGCGTCGCGGGCAGCCGCGACCAGGCTCTCCTCGCAGGGGTGGCAGTGGACGACCAGCGCCCTCACGACCGGCTCCTCACCACGTGGCGAAGGCCTCCTCGACCTCACGGACGTAGGCGCCGGTCGTCGCAGGTTCGGCCTCGTCGACGGCGTAGAGCCCGTGCCAGGTGGTCCGGCACCGGGGGTGGCACATCATCCGCAGCGTTCGGTTGATCGAACGCCGACCACCGTCGCCGGACAACCGCACGACCCAGCGGGGCGAGCCGTAGGTGGTCACCCCGGCCACCCGCCGGACGTGACGGAGGTGGCTGCGCAGACCACCGTCGTCGTCGAGGCTGAACGCGACACCGTGGACGAGGACGCGGTCGAACCAGCCCTTGAGCAGGGCGGGCGGACCGAACCACCAGGTCGGGTAGACGAAGACCATCGACTCGACGCCACCGATCTCCTCGGCGTAGCGCCGTGCGATCGGATCGGTGGGCGGGTGCTCGTCGTGGTACTCCCGACGCTCCTCGGCCGACATCGCCGCCCGGAAGCCGTCGGGGTGGAGGCGCTGCAGCACGACCTCGTGCCCGGCGCGATCGAGCCCGCTGAGGGTGGCGTCGAGCAGCGCCGCGCTGAGGCTGTCGTCACCCGGATGGGCATGGACGACGAGGGTCCGCCGCGGCGTCGACCGACGAGCAGAGCGCGGGCGTGCCATCCGGCGACACCGTAGCGGGCCGAGATTCTTGACCTGATCGGTCGTCTTTTGTCGTCGATCTCGCTAGCGTCCACGGGCGAGACGACACAGGAGGATCGACATGGCACTTCGACTGGGCGACGTCGCCCCCGACTTCACCGCCGACTCGACCGAGGGCACCATCAGCTTCCACGAGTACCTCGGCGACGGTTGGGGCGTGCTCTTCTCGCACCCGAAGGACTTCACCCCCGTCTGCACCACCGAGCTGGGGCGCGTGGCCGCGCTCAAGCCCGAGTTCGACCGGAGGAACGTGAAGGTCGCCGGCTTGTCGGTCGACGGCCTCGCCGACCACGAGGCCTGGAGCTCCGACATCGAGGAGACCCAGGGGACCGCGCTCAACTTCCCGCTCCTCGCCGATCCGGACCGGACGATCTCTGACCTCTACGACATGATCCACCCGAACGCCGACAACACCCTCACGGTGCGGTCGGTGTTCGTGATCGGTCCCGACAAGACGATCAAGCTGAGCCTCACCTACCCCGCGTCGACCGGCCGGAACTTCGACGAGATCCTCCGTACGATCGACTCGCTGCAGCTGACCGCCGAGCACAAGGTGGCCACACCGGTCGACTGGCAACAGGGCGAGGACGTCATCATCGTCCCGGCGGTGAGCGACGAGGAGGCCGCCGAGCGGTTCCCCGCCGGCTTCACGGCCGTGAAGCCCTACCTCCGCTACACCAAGCAGCCCGGCTAGTCCCCTTCGGAGGACCCGTCGACGATCGGCAGGTCCACCACCACCGTCGTCCCGCGGTCGGGTTCGCTCGTGATCACGATGCCTGCGCCCATGGCGTGGAGCAGCTGCCTGGTCAGGGCGAGCCCGACCCCGGTGC
>JBCCTY010000255.1:0-5963 GCA_039197885.1 Actinomycetota bacterium
ACGGGCGTGGACCGGTCGTCGACGCAGCAGAGGATCACCTCCGAGACCGCCCATGCGGCGGCGACACCTGTCTCCGCGGGAGCGGGTGGGGGAGGCAGCGTCCGCCACGTCCCGGTGACCGGATCGAAGGCCGCTCCGCTGCCGTCGATCGCCTGTCGTGTCTGCGGGAGATCCTCGCCTCCCCACAGCACCAGCTCGGTGTCGGTCCACACCGCTGCGACGTGCCGTCCGCTCACCGCCTCGGGGAGCGCGACCTCCTGCCAGCCGGCGACATCGGGCTCCGGAGCATCCTGCGCCTCGATGGTCGGCCGCGGTGCGGCCGTAGGTGCCGTGGTCGTGGTGGGACTCGTCTCGGTTGGCGGCATCGTGGTCGTGGTGGGACTCGTCTCGGCCGCCGGTGTCGTCGGGTCCGAGCTGTCGTGTCGGACGACGGAGGTCCAGACGCCGAGCGCGAGCAGTGCGATGCCACCGCCGATCACGAGGCTGCGTCGGCGACCGGACGCTCCGTGTTCGACCAGCATCCCCGCCTCCCTACCTCGTCGGTCCTTCGGCCTTTCGCGCTCGCACGGCCCGTGTTGCGTCGTTCAGGGCTCGACTCCGGGCCTCACCCGCCCGGCGGTGCGGTGCTCGCTCGTGTGACCAGCGTCGGCGCCACGACGAAGCCGGACGGTCCCTCGTCGTCCTCGATGAGCGCCACGAGGCGGGCGATGGTCCGCTCGGCGTAGGAGCGGAGGTCGAAGCTGATCGTGCTCAGCGGGACGGCGTGGAACGCGAGGCCGGGGATGTTGTCGATGCCGATGATCGAGACGTCCTCGGGGCAGCGCCGACCGGCCTCACGTACGGCGTGTCCGACGCCGATCGCCATCTGATCGTTGGCGGCGAACACGGCGGTCAGGCCAGGGTCGCCGGCGAGCAACGCACGAGCTGCCCGGGCCCCCGACTCGTGGGTCGCATCCCCTCGTTCGAACGGCGGCACCTCGCGCCCCCGTGCGGTCAGCGCGGACTCCCATCCGGCGGTGCGGTCGCTCCAGGCCCGCACCCCGGTGGGCCCGGCGACGTGGTGGACGGTCTCGTGGCCCAGGTCGAGGAGGTGATCGGTCGCGAGCCTCCCCGCCGCCGCCCAGTCGAGGACGACCCGTGTCGGGCCGCTGCGCCCGAGATGGGTGTCCTGGACGATCGTCGGCACATCGACCACCCCCGACCGCCCCAGCTCGGCACACCGCGGCGTGACGATGCCGTCGACGCCCTGGGCCCGGAGCCGGTGGTAGGCGTCGAGGACGGCGGCCTCGGTCCGTGACTCCATCGACTCGATCCGAGCCGAGTAGCCGGCCCGGC
The DNA here is from genome assembly GCA_039197885.1 of Actinomycetota bacterium. GTDB lineage: Bacteria > Actinomycetota > Acidimicrobiia > Acidimicrobiales > Poriferisodalaceae > JBCBSZ01. The sequence goes on from JBCCTY010000255.1 coordinate 1,336, forward strand.
GGACGGCGCGGTCGAACTCCTCCAGGAGGGCGTTGGGGACGTACTCGGTGTCGATCCAGGTGATGATCCCGATCGAGTGGGTCCGGCCCGACGCCAACGCCGAGGCGACCGCGTTGCGCTGGTACCCGGTCTCCTCGATGGCGCGCTGCACCGCGGCCAGGGTCGCGTCGCTGACGGTGGACGGGTCGCGCAGAGCGCGTGAGACGGTCATCGCGGAGACGCCCGCCGCCGTGGCGACGTCCTGCATCGAGGCGCGCCGGCGGCGACGCCGACCCGAGCGCGCCCCGGTGCTCACCGCTCGATCAGCCAGGCGGCCGTGTCGCCGGGCAGGCGGCCGTCGACGAGCGGGGTCGTGGACAGCACGACCTCGCCGGGTGGGAGATCGGCGGCGCCTCCGCCGAGGTTCGTGACGCTCGTGAGTCGTCCCCGCCGGAACGCGAGCACGTCGTCGTCGGAGGCGAGCCACTCGAAGTCGAGGGGATCGGCGAGGTGCTGGCGACGGATGGCGAGCGCCGAGCGGTACAGCTCGAGGGTCGAGCCGTCGACGCCGGTCTGCGCCTCGACCGAGCGCTCGCCGAACGATGCCGGCTGGGGCAGCCACGGGCTCGCGTCACCGAACCCGAACGACGGTCCGGTTCGCTCCCACGGGATCGGCACCCGGCATCCGTCCCGCCCCTTGATCGTCTTGCCGGATCGGACCCAGATCGGATCGTCGAGCACCTCCTCCGGGAGGTCGGTGACCTCCGGGAGTCCGAGCTCCTCGCCCTGGTAGAGGTAGACCGACCCGGGGAGCGAGAGCATGAGGAGGGCCCCGGCGCGGGCCCGACGCAGCCCCAGCTCGAGGTCGACGTCGACCGGGATGCCGGCCTCGATGAACGTCATCGGGTCGTCGGCGCCGGGTAGGGCGAACCGGGTCGCCTGGCGGATGACGTCGTGGTTCGACAGGACCCAGGTCGGCACGGAGCCGAGCTCGCGCATCAGGTCGATCGAGCGGTCGATCACGGTGCGACGCGCCGTGGCCTCCCACGACGCCTTCAGGAAGTCGAAGTTGAACGACTGGTGGTACTGGTCGGGGGCGAGGTAGTTCGGGAGGCGGTCCGGGGCGACCCAGGCCTCGGCGACGAGCACCTTGTCGCCGTCGTCGTCGTCGGCGAGGTGGCGCCACTCGCGGATGATGTCGTGGACCTCGTCGCGGTCCCAGAACGGATGGCTGCCGTCGTTGCCCGAGGTGATGGCCTGGGCGTCGGGGTCGACGTCGGGGAGCTCGGGGTCCTTCGCCAGCGAGTGCGCCACGTCGACGCGGAAACCGTCGACCCCGCGGTCGTACCAGAAGCGGAAGATGTCGAGGAACTCGTCACGGATCTCCCGCTTCGACCAATCGAGATCGGGCTGGGTGACGTCGAAGAGGTGGAGGTACCAGTCGCCGTCGTCGACCCGGGTCCATGCCGGCCCGCCGAAGACCGACTGCCAGTTGTTCGGTGGCTCGCTGCCGTCGCCGCGGCCGGGCCGGAAGAGGTAGCGGCCACGGGCCACGTCGCCGGGGTCCGCCGACAGGGCCTCGCGGAACCAGGCGTGCTCGCTCGAGGTGTGGTTCGGCACCAGGTCGGCCAGCACCTTCAGGCCGATCGCGTGGGCGTCGTCGATGAGGAGCTGGGCCTCGTCGAGCGTGCCGTAGCGCTCGTCGATGTCGCGGTAGTCGGCGACGTCGTACCCGCCGTCGTGGAGCGGCGACCGGTACCACGGGTTGATCCAGATGGCGTCGACGCCGAGGTCGCGCAGGTAGCCCAACCGGGAGCGGAGACCGGCGAGGTCGCCGGTGCCGTCACCGTTGCCGTCGGCGAAGGAGCGGATGTACACCTGGTAGGTGACCGACTGCTGCCACCAGGGCGCGCGCTCCTGCTCGGATCGTTCCATGTGGGACCTCCCGTGGACGGCTGTTAACGCTAACACAGACCGATGACGCTGCGGATCGGCATCGCCCATCACTTCGGGTGGGCCGTGGCGGTCACGGCGGGGCCCGACCATCGGGTCGTGGACCGAAGGCGCATCGAGCTGATCGAGCCCGGTGTCGCAGCGGCCCCGATCCACCACGAGGGTGCGTCGCTCGACGACAGCGCCGTCGCTGCGTTGGTCGACGACGTGCGGGCCTCGGCGCAGCGGGCGACTGCCGTCGCGCTGACCGGCCTCGCCGCCGAGGTCCCGCTGCCGATCGTCTCCCTCTCGCTGCGGGGCTGGCCGGCGGACTTCCCCCGAGATCTCGCGACCCTGCGGCGCCCTCCCTACGAGGCCCGTGCGGACTCGGTGACGTACCGGGAGGTGTTGGCCGACTGCGCCCGTGACCGGGGCTGGGATGTCCGGTTCTTCGAGGCCAAGGACATCGAGTCCAGGGCGGCCGAGATCCTGGGGGCTCACGCCGAGGACGTGCTCCACGGCCCACGGGCGGCGTTGGGTCCGCCCTGGAACCGGGACCACCGGATCGCGCTCGCGGCGGCCGTGGTGGCAGCGGGCGCCTGATCGACGCGGTCAGCGCAGGGGCCGGAAGAAGGCGCGGAGGTCGTCGACGAGCAGCTCGGGCTGCTCGGCGGCGCCGAAGTGCCCGCCCGCCGGCATGAGGGTGTGCCGCCGCAGGTCTGCGTGCTGCTGCAACACCGAGCGGGGCAGGTGCACGACGTCGCGAGGGAACACCGCCACACCGGTCGGCGCCTCGAGGCGGGGCGAGCGGTCGTGCACGAGGTCCCACGAGCCCGAGAATTGCTCGTGGTAGAGCCGCAGCGACGAGGTGATGGCCCCGGTGCACCAGTAGAGCGCGGCCGTGGTGCACAGGTGCTCGCGGGTGAAGACCGACTCGATGTCACCGTCGCAGTCCGCCCAGTTCCGTCGTCGCTCCCAGATCCAGGCCGCCGTCGCGATCGGCGAGTCGCTCAACCCGTAGGCGAGCGTCTGGGGATCGAGCGTGTGGGCGGTCACGTGGCTCCGGATCAGCGGCTGCGCCTCCCGGTTGCGGCGCACCATCCAGTCCTCGTCGTCGGCCCACGCGTCGTCCGGGAGCGACGACCGGTCGACGCCGGGGACGAACGCCATGGCCAGGTGCGCTCCGATGAGGTGCCGGGCGTGGGCGTGCGAGAGCTGGGCGGTGACCAGCGCGCCCCAGTCGCCCCCGTGGGCGGCGAAGCGGTCGAAGCCCAGCACGTCGGTCATGAGGGTCACCCACAGCTCGGCGACGCGGGCGACGTCGACGCCCGCGGTGGTGAGCGGCGTGGAGAAGCCGAAGCCCGGCAGGGACGGGACGTAGACGTCGAACGCATCGGCGGGATCGCCGCCGTGCTCTTCCGGCCTGCTCAGCGGTCCGATGACGTCACGGAAGTCCCAGAACGTCCAGGGCCAGCCGTGGGTGAGCACCAGCGGTGGTGCGTCGGGGTGCGCGGCCGGAGCGTGGAGCCAGTGGATGGGGACGCCGTCGACGTCGACCCGATGGTGTCGCCACCGGCCCATGCGCTCGGCCTCCGCCGGCCAGTCCCACTCGTCGAGCCAGTACTCGACCATGCTGCGCAGCCAGTCCTGCGGCACGCCGTAGCGCCAGGTGTCCTCGCCGATCACGTCCGGCCACCGGGTGCGCGTCAGCCGGTGTCGGAGCTCGGTCAGCGAGTCATCGGCGAGCGCGGGAACGAACGTCTGGGGTTCCACGCCCCGGACCCTAGGACGACGGGCCGACGCCGATGGCGGCGAGCTTGTGCCACGAGCGCTCGACGATGAGCGGGTAGGTCCCGAGGTAGTACGGGAGCGCTGCGGCGGCCTGCTGGACGGCCATTCCGCGGCTGCGGGCCAGGGTCGCGTCGTCGATCGACAGCGCGTCGACGAAGGCGTCCCTCGACTCCGGCGTGAAGAGCGGGGACCAGACGACCTGCACGTCGACGGCCGGATCGCCGACGCACGCCGAGCCCCAGTCGACGATGCCGGCGAGACCGCGGTCGCCCAGGAGGCAGTTCCCCTCGAGGTCCCCGTGCACCCAGACCGGGTCGTGACGATGGGGCGTCGCGGTCAGCGCCTCCTCCCACACGGCGGTCGCCGCGTCGGCGTCGATCAGGTGGCCGGCGGACCGGATCGCGCGCCGGGTCTCGTCGTCGTAGTCCTGGACCGGCCGCGCCCGCCCACGCGCCGACGGGGCCCCGGCGGTCGGGCACCGGCGGAGCGCGGCCACCACCTCGGCGACGGCCAGGGCGAAGCCCAGCCGGTCGGTGATGGGCCCCGGATCCGCCGGTCGGCCGGGGAGCCAGCGGTGCAGCGCCCAGTGGTAGGGGTACCCCTCACTCGGCGCCCCGACCGCCACCGGCTCTGGCACGGCCACCGGGAGGAACGGGCCGAGCCGGGGGAGCCACGTGTGCTCCAGCTCGACCTGCGCGGTGGCCCAGTGGATGCGGGGCAGGCGCAGGACCAGCTCCTCGCCGAGGCGCCAGATGGCGTGGTCGGTCCCCCACGGCTCGACCCGCACCAGCGGGAGCGAGCCGAGCTCGGGGAACTGGGCGGCGAGCAGTCGTCGGACCAGCGCTTCGTCGATCTCGACCTCGTCGTCGTGCATCCGCGTCGGCACCGCCGGAGACTGCCAGGCGCCCGTCCCCCCGCCCAACGGA
>JBCCTY010000256.1:0-5962 GCA_039197885.1 Actinomycetota bacterium
CGCTCATGCCCACAGTCTCACCGACCGCGGGGCTCTGACACCTACTCCGACGGGGCCGTCCCTCCCCCGTCACCACGGCCGACTACGGCGACAGCTGATGTTCACCGCAACGAAACACCACCGGACCTACGGTGCCACCACCGTCGAGCAGCAGAGGACGTCGTGACCGAGATCCCCCTCATCGACCTCGAGTCGTGGTTCACCGGAGACGAGGAGGCCCGTCGGGCGCTCGCCGTCGAGGTCGATGCGCAGCTCCAGCGGCTCGGGTTCCTGGTGGTCGTCAACCACGGCATCGCGCCGGAGGTCATGGACACGTGCCGCTCGGAGGCGAGGGCCTTCTTCGGCCTCCCCGCCGAGGCGAAGGAGCGGACGGCGGCCCCATCGGCCGCCTACCGGGGTTGGATCGGCCCCGGCCTGGAGTCGAACGCCGCCACCTACGGGGTCGACACCCCACCCGATCTCAAGGAGACCTGGGCGTACGGTCCGGTCGACATCACCGACGAGTCGCTGCGCGAGACGGCGCCGCGCTGGTTCACCCCGAACACCTGGCCCGACGACCCGCCGTCGTTCCGCCCCGCTGCGGAGGCGTGGTGGCGCGAGGCTCGCCGACTCGCCGACGACCTCCTCGACATCATGTCGGTGGCGCTCGGTCTCCCCGAGCGGGACCTCCGCGATCGGTGCCGCTCCACCACCTCGACCGGGACGCTCAACTGGTACTACCCCGGCTCCCGGGAAGCCGCCCAGGACGGCCAGTTCCGCATCGGGCCCCACACCGACTTCGGCACCCTCACGATCCTCGATCGAGAGCGCGGCGCCGGTGGGCTCCAGGTCCTCGACGAGGCGGGCCGGTGGATCGACGCGCCGTGGGTCGAGGGCGGGCTGACCGTCAACACCGGCGACCTGTTCCGACGCTGGACCAACGAGCGGTGGTGCTCCAACGAACACCGGGTCCTCCCACCACCGGTCGACGATCCGGCCGAGGAGCTCATCAGCCTCGTCTTCTTCCACGAGCCCGACACCGATGCGGTCATCGAGCCCTTCGCATCGTGCGTCGACGACGAGCACCCGGCGAAGTACCCGCCCATCCTGGCGTGCGACTACCTCGCCGAGAAGATGGACGCATTGGTCGTCCCGTGAGCGACGCTCCGCTGGTCGCCGCCGCACGAGACGGCTGGACCGCGGTCGCTCGGAGCGACGCTCTCGACGCGGGACCGGTCGGCAGCACCGTGCTCGGTGAGCCGGTCGTGGTCGCGAGGCTCGGCGACGAGGTGGTCGCCCTCCCGGACCGCTGCGGTCACCGCGGCGCGCCGCTCTCCGGCGGTGACGTCCGCCCGGCTCCCGACGGTCGACCGTGCCTCGTGTGCCCATATCACGGGCTCCACCACGACGCTTCGGGTGCGGCGGTGCACCTGCCGGCCCGGCCCACCGGGCGCCTCCCACGCCGGCTCGATCGCGAACCGTGGCCCGTGCGGGAGCGGCACGGCCTGGTCTGGGTCAGCCTGTCGTCGGAGCCGGTCGGCGAGCCGCCGCCCTGGTCCGCGTTCGATCGCGACGACGTCGTGCGCTTCCAGCTCGAACCCGAGCTCTGGGAGGTCGCGCCCGGGCGGATCGTCGAGAACTTCAACGACCTCGCCCACTTCCCGTTCGTCCACGCCGAGACGTTCGGCGACGCATCGAGCCCCGATGTCGCCGACATCACCGTCGAGTCCGACGCGGCGACCATCCGCCACCGCATCGAGATGTCGCAGCTCGATCGGCAGACCCTCGACGGCCCACTCGTCCCGATCGATGTCACCTACTCCTACGTGCACCAGTTCCCGTTCGCGACCGAGCTGGAGATCCGCTTCGACGACGACCGCACCGAGTGGATCCAGATGACGGTGGCGCCCGTCGACGACGACCGCGCGCTCGTCTTCCAGCAGAACGCCCGCAACTTCGACCTCGACGGCGACCTCGCCGCCTGGGCCGCGTTCCAGCAGGCCGTCAACGACGAGGACCACGGACTCCTCGGTGCCCTCCGGCCTCGCCGAGCTCGTCCCGACTGCGCCGACCTCCACGAGATCGCGCTCGCCGTCGACGACTTCACCATCGCCTACCGCCGACGTTGGGCTCAGCTCCTCGTCGGCTGACCGACCTCCGCCGGCGCCGTCCGCTCCAGGTCGCGACGCGCCCACGGGAAGGCGACCGACACGATCACCGCGCCGGCGATCAGGGCCCACCCCGCGCTGGTGTCGAAGGCCGACGCGGCGCTGCGCTCACCGACGAGGTCGACGGCCTCGGTGAAGGAGTCGACATCGGCATCGAGCTCGCGTTGGAGGCTGATCCGTTGGATCGAGCCGAGAACGGCGACGCCGAGCGAGGCGCCGAGCTCGATCGAGGTCTCGTTGACGCCGGCCACGACCCCGGCTAGCTCCGGCTCGGCGTCGCCGACGATGCGATCGACCGAGGCCGGGATGACCAGGCCGTTGCCGATGCCTGCCACGAGGCCGGCCACGACGAAGCCGGCGTAGCTCCCGACCGGCGTGAACGCCATGGCGACGTAGCCACACGCCATCAGGACGATCCCCGACGAGATCACGGCGCCGATCCCGAACCGACGACCGAGCGAGGGCACGCGCGAGGCCACGGCGAGCTCCGCCACACCGATGGGGGCGATGAGGAGGCCGGTCACGAGCGGACCCTCGCCCCACGCGAACTGCAGCAGGAGGGCGGCGACGAAGATCACCCCGGCGAAGCCGACCGCCGTCAGCACGAGCGTGAACGCGCCGGTGCGCAGCCGCGGCGAGCGGAGCGCACGGCCGGGCAGCATCGGCTCCGGTGTCCGTCGCTCGTGCCGCACGAAGCCGATCAACGCCACGACGGCGACCACCGCGGCGGCCAGGATCGGCAGGTCGGTCCAGTGCCCAGGGCCCTCGATCACGACGAAGAGCACGGCCCCGATGCTCACCGTCGACAGGAACGCGCCCAGCAGATCGAGTCGGCCCGACGTAGCCGGCGGGAGGCGGGGCACGATGACCGCGACGGCGATCACGCCGACCGTCCCGCCGACCGCGTTGGCGAGGAACACCGCCCGCCACGACGACACCTCGAGCAGCCACCCCGCCACCACCGGGCCGATCGCACTCGCTCCACCGGCGACGCCCGACCACCACGCGATGGCCTGCGGCACCTCGTCGTCGTCGAAGACCTCGGTCAGCGTCGAGAGCGTGGCGGGCATGAGCAGCGCCGCCCCGAGGCCGGCGACGACACGGGCGAGGATCACCCCCGGCACGTCGTCAGCGACGCCACCGATCGCGCCGCTGACGGCCAGCAGGACGAAGCCGATGGTCAGCGCCCGTCGTCGACCGATTCGATCACCGATCGCTCCGCCGGTGAGCAGCAGCCCGCCGAACACGACGGCGTAGGAGTCGACGATCCACTGCAGGTCGGCCGAGTCGGCGCCGAGTGAGCGCTCGAGCTCGGGGAGGGCGACGCTCAACGCCGTGATGCCGGCGACCACGAGGAACAGCCCGCCGGAGCAGACGACGAGGACGTACCAGCGTCGGGGGTGGGGCCGCACGGCCGACACCCTCGCACCCGGCGCCTCGCGACGCCGCAGCGATCCCCGCTGTTCACGGGATCGTGACGAGCCGGTCATCGCTCCTGCGCCTCGGGATGTGAGCGTCGTAGCGTGCGAACGATGTCGAGGAGCCAACGATGACCGACACCACCACGACGACCCTGCCGATCTTCGACATCGCCGACGTGGTGGCCGGTGCGATGCCGTCGCCCGAGCTCGCCGAGAGCGTCGACCACGCCTGCCGCGAGATCGGGTTCTTCGGCGTCGTCGGGCACGGCATCCCGGACGCGCTGCGTGACGACGTGCTCGCTGCGGCGCACCGCTTCTTCGCGCTGCCGGACGACGTCAAGGCCGAGGTGGCGATCGAGCGGTCGACGAACAACCGCGGGTGGGGGCACCTCGGTGCCGAGCACCTGCAGCCCGACATCCCCACCGACCGCAAGGAGACGTTCGACGTCGCGATCGAGCGGCCGGCCGACGACCCGCTCAACTCGCCGCTCGACGGTCCGAACCAGTGGCCCGACCTCGACGGCTTCCGCGACACCATCGAGGAGTTCCAGGACGCCGCGCTCCGCACCGCCGTCGCAGTGCTGCGGGTCATGGGCGCGGCCCTCGATCTGGAGCCCGAGTTCTTCGACTCGCGCCTGCGACGGCCACTGGTCGAGACCCGGCTGCTCCACTACCCGGCCGTCGCGGAACTGCCCGAGGACGGCCAACTCGGCTGCGGCGCCCACACCGACTACGGCTGCGTGACCCTGCTCTACTCCGATGGCACGCCGGGCCTCCAGCTCCGCTCGCCCGACGGCACCTGGCAGGACGCGCTCGTGCCGGCCGACGCGCTCGTCGTGAACCTCGGTGATCTCATGCAGCGGTGGACCAACGACCGCTACGTCTCGACCATGCATCGAGTGCTCCCGCCCGTCGGCTCGCCCCGGTACTCGGTCCCGGTGTTCGTCACCGGTGACTGGGATGCCGAGGTGTCCACCCTGCCCAGCTGCATCGACGACGAGCACCCCGCTCGCTACGAGACCGTCCACGCCGGCCCCTATCTCCAGTCGCGCTTCGACGACACCTTCGCCTACCGAACAGCCGAGTGACGGGCGAGCTACCGGAGACGAACCAACGGATGACGTCGATCTGAACGAGTTCACATCGGTGCAACACCGGTGACACGTCGGTGGGGTCGACTGCCCGACCATGACCCTGACATCTGGCCATCGATCCCGCTCCGGGATCCTCCGATTGCTCGCGCTCCTCCTCGCACTGGGCCTCGTCGCTGCGGCGTGCGGCGACAGCGACGACGCCACCGACGCCGCCACCGCAGACGAGGAGGCCCCTGACGAGGCCGTCGCCGAGGAGGCTGGCGACGAGGAAGCCGCCGACGGCGACTTCAGCGACGTGTCGGTCTTCATGATCCTCGACGGGTCGGCCGACGACGGCGGGTGGAACACCACCCACCTGCGCGGGCTCACCGCCATCGAGGAGGCGTTCCCCGGGATCCAGACCGACTTCGTCGAGAGCGTCGCACCGGGCCAGACCGCCACCAACGCCTTCGAGGACGCCGCCGCGAGCGGCGCCGACGTCGTGATCGGCACGACCTTCTACCAGGACGACATGATGGACGTCGCCGCGGCCAACCCCGACACCATCTTCGTCACGTGGGCCGGGTTCGAGACCGCCGACAACGTCGGGCACTTCGACGGCGCCTCGGAGGAGGGTCGGTACCTCGACGGCATCGTGGCCGGCAGCCTCAGCGAGAGCGGGATCGTGGGCTACCCCGTCGGCTTCCCCTTCAACGAGGTCAACCGCTCCGTGAACGCGTTCACGCTGGGCGCCCAGACCGTCAACCCCGACATCGAGGTCCAGGTCGTCTACCTCAACACCTGGTTCGACCCCGCTGTCGAACAGCAGGCGGCCGAGGCGCTCGTGAACGCCGGTGCCGACGTGCTGGCCCACGAGGTCGGCGCCCAGGTCTACGCCACGGTCGCCGCCGCCAACGACGGCTACGTGATCGGCTACACGAACGACTGGTCCGACTTCGAGCCCGAGGCATGGGCGAGCTCGTTCCTGTTCGACTGGGGCGTCTACTACGTCGAGCAGATCCAGGCCGTCATCGACGGCACCTGGGAGCCCGAGCTCTCCTACGGCGGCCTCGCCGCCGGCTACATCACGGCGGCGCCCTACGGTCCCGACGTCACGCCGGAGATCCTCGAGCTCGTCGAGGAGGCCCGCCAGGGGATCATCGACGGCACGCTCGACCCGTTCGCCGGCCCCATCAGCGACAACGAGGGCAACGTCGTCATCGCCGAGGGCGAGACCATCCCGTTCGAGGAGCGGATCAACTGCTGCCAGTGGCTGGTCGAGGGTGTCAACGGCTCCATCCCGGGCTGAGCCCCGGGACCC
>JBCCTY010000257.1:0-5948 GCA_039197885.1 Actinomycetota bacterium
ACGTCGTTGCGCAGCGCCGTGCGGATCAGCTCCTGGCGGTTGCCCAGCTCGGCCTCGAGGGCCTGCACGGCGCCGAACGAGCCGATCTCGGCCTGCACCTGGGCCACCTCGGCCTCGAGGCGCTGGGCCTCGGCCTCGGCCTGGTCGACCTGGTCGCCCCGGCGGATCCACAGCGCACCCAACGCACCGACCAGCACGACCATGCCGGCACCGACGAGGACGGCCTGGCGGCGGGCCGCCCGGCGCTTGGCCACCTCGGGCGGCTGGAGGTCGAGTCGACGGACGCCACCAGCGGCGGGCCGCCCGGCGAGGGCGAGGCCGATCGGCACGGCGGCCAGGTCGGCGACGTCGAGGAGCTGACGCTCGGTCAGGCCGGTGTCACCGACCCGGATGCGGCCGAGCGGATCGGCGGTCACGACCTCGGTGTCGAGCTGGGTTCGCAGGTGATCGGCCACCCGGGGCAGGCGGGCCCCGCCACCGGTCAGCAGCACCCGACGCAACGTCACGCCCTCGTGGGCCATGTGGTAGTCGAGCGAGCTGCGGATCTCGTCGACGAGCGGCCCGATCCGCTCGGTCACGACGTTGTTGGCCCGGACCCGGTCGGCCTCGTCGAGTTGGCCGTTCAGGAGCTGGCGCTTGATGCCCTCGGCGCCGTCGACGTCGATCTCGAACTCGCGGGCCAGGCCCTCGGTGATGCTCTCGGCGCCGAGGGTCAGGATCCGGATGAAGCGGGGCACGCCGAGCTCGTGCACGACGACCGAGGTGATGCCGGCGCCGATGCTCACGATGGCGTCGGCGATCGGACCGGAGTCGTCGATCGACCCGAGATCGGTGTCGGCGAGCGCCCGGACGAGTCCGAACGGAGTGAGGTCGACCATCTCGACCGAGAGGTCGGCGCCCTGCAGCGCCTCCATCAACGTGTTGAGCATGTCGCGCTGGGCGGCGACGACGAGCACGTTGACGACCGGTTCGCCATCGTCGTTGACGTCGTGCTCGAGCTCCTGGAAGTCGAGGACGGCATCCTCGAGCGGGATCGGGATGAGCTCGTCGGCCTTGAACTCGATGGCCTGGCGCAGCTCGTCGTCGTCCATCTCGGGGAGCTCGTCGGGCCGCACGACCACCCGCTGGTTGCCGACGCCGATGATGACCTTCTTGGTGCTGAAGCCCACCTCGCGCCAGAGGCGCTTCAGCGCCTGGGAGACGAGCGTCGGTTCGGCGACCTCACCGGCGACGACGGCGCCGGGCGGCATGGCGACCTGACCGAACCGCTCGAGCGTCGGGATGCCGTCACGACCGACCGACAGCTCGGCTGCCCGGACGGCGTGGGTGCCGACGTCGAGTCCTACGTAGCGAGCCATCAGCCCACGCCCTCACTGTCCGGGTGCTCTCGATTCCACATCGACGTCACCTCGCGCGTAGCGTCCAACGAGACGGCGCCGGCTCCCGCACCCGGCCGGATGTCGATGGTCTTGAAACAACTCATCGACAAACCCATCGGCCAACCTACTGCGACCTTTAGTCCGCGCCGTGGCACCCCGGTCAAGAGTCGGTTCGCGTCATCCGAGGTAGAGGTCGAGCAGCGGCTCACCGGCGAGGATGGCCGTGACGGCGCCGAGTGCCAGGAACGGGCCGAACGGGATGGCGGTGCGACGGTCACCGCGGCGGGCGAGCAGCACGGCGACACCGCCGACCGAACCGTAGAAGAACCCGGCCATGAGTCCCACCGGCACGTGGCCCGGTCCGAGCCAGCCGAGGAAGGCGCCGAGCAGTCCTGCGAGTCGTACGTCACCGAAGCCCATGCCCTGGGGGCTCACGAGGTGCACGACGAGCAGCGCGCCGTACGCACCCCCCGCGCCGGCGACGACCCGGACGAGCGGCCACGGGTCCGATGCGACGACGGCAGCGACCACGAGGAACGGCAGTCCTCCCGCCGCCGTCACCCGGAGGATCGCCGTGGGGATCCGACGGACGTCGAGGTCGATGGCGCTCACGGCCACGAGCCCGGCCATCAGCACGCAGAACGCCGGCAGCTCCCACGAGGCGCCGAACCGAAGCGCCATCACGGCGAAGGCCGCGCCGGTCAGGACCTCGACCGCCGGGTAGCGGACCGAGATCGGCTCGGCGCAGGTCCGGCACCGACCGCGGAGGAGCACCCACGAGATCACCGGGAGGTTGTCCCTCGCCTCGATCGGTGTCGAGCAGGCCGGGCAGGCGGAGCGTGGACGCACCACCGACTCCCCGGCCGGCACCCGGTGCACCGCGACGTTGAGGAACGAACCCACGAGGAGCCCGTAGACGGTGGCGAGGAAGACGACGACGAGGCCCACGCCGCTTCCTGTCGGCAGATCGAGCCCGAACCAAAACGCGGAAGCGGGCCGCCCCTCCGAGGAGAGACGGCCCGCTCGAGATTCCGTGCTCAGTGAGCGCGTTGGCTACCAGCCAGCGTCCGAGGTGGTCTGCCAACCGCTGGCAGCGCCACCCGAGGGGGTGTTCTGGTAGTTCGTCCCGGCCACCTCGGCCGTACCGGCCGACGGCTGGGCGATCTCGCGGACCTGGAAGGTGTCACCCGTCTCGCTGAGGGCGGTGAAGACCACTTCCTGATCGTCGACCCAGGTCACCTGGACGTAGTTGTTCTGGAGCGAAGCCGGAGTACCGGCCGTGCCCGGCGCGACCGAGTCGAAGGCGAGGGACGGCTCGATGGCCGCCAACTCGGTGATCAGGGCCGCGCCGGTGGCCTCGAAGTCGCCGGCGTCGGCGTACGACGTCTTGGCGGCCGTGAGGGCGTTGCGCAGGTTGGACTGCGCACCCCGGTCCTGGGCGCCCTCACGAGCACCGAGGAAGGTCGGGATGGCGATGGCGATGAGGATGGAGATGATGAGGACCACGACCATCAGCTCGATGAGCGTGAAGCCGTCCTCGTTCTCCCGTCGGATGCGCTTGAGCATCGTGGGTTCCTTTCGGAGGTGGGAATCATGTGCAATGGATGGGTGACGGTCGCTCCCACCGGCTCGCCGGCGGCCACTGCCGTCGCTGCATCCATCGGACCGGGCGCCGGTCACCCTGAGTGGTTTCTTCCCGTGTCGGTCGGCGTTGTGCAGGTGTTGGCCGATCACCTCACGAGCCCGTGAACGACGAACGCCCCCGACACCTGGAGGTGTCGGGGGCGTTCGAGGTCCGGAGGGACCGGTGTGCCGCTCGCAGGGCTACTCGATCAGGTTCACGATGTTGAACATCGGCATGTAGAGGGCGACGACCATGCCACCGACGGTGCCGCCGAGCACGACGATCAGCAGCGGCTCCAGCAACGAGGTGAGGGCGTCGACGAGCGCCTCGATCTCCTGCTCGTAGAACTGGCCGATCTTGCCGAGCATCTCGTCGAGGGCACCGGTCTCCTCGCCGACCGCCATCATCTGGGCCACCATCGGCGGGAAGATCCCCTGCGCCACGAGCTGCTTGGCCAACGGCTCGCCCTGGCGGACCGAGTCCTGCACCTCCTGGATGGCGTCAGCCACGATGGCGTTGCCGACGGTCTGCTTGGTGATGTCGAGCGACTCGAGGATCGGCACGCCGGCCTTGAGCAGCGATTCCAGTGTGCGGGCGAAGCGGGCCATCGCGGTCTTGTGCACCAGCTGGCCGAAGATCGGGGCCCGCAGCTTCAACGAGTCGAGGACGTGACGACCCCGGTCGGTCCTCCCCCATCGCTTGATCAGGAAGGTCGACGCGATCGCTCCGATGACGATGATCGGGAAGAACGTCGAGAAGCCGCGGGAGACCGTGAGGAGCAGCTGTGTCGGTGCGGGCAGCGTGCCATCGAGGTCGGCATAGAGCGTCTCGAACGTCGGCACCACGAACAGCAGCATCGCCGTGAGGATGAGGAGCACGAGGCCGAGCACGGCGACCGGGTAGGTCATGGCCGACTTGATCTTCTGGCGGAGCTCGACCTGCTTCTCGATCGTGGTCGCCAGCTGCAGCAGGACCGAGTCGAGCACACCGCCGACCTCGCCGGCGCGGATCATGGCGATGTACAGGTCGTTGAACGCCTTGGGGTGCTTCGCCATCGCGTCGGAGAGCGAGACGCCCTGCTCGACGTCCTTGGCGATCTCCTTGATGATCTCCTCGAACGCCTTGTTCTCGGTCTGGGAGGCGAGGATGTTCAGCGCCCGCAGCAGTGACAGGCCCGAGTTGATCATCGTGGCGAACTGCCGGCTGAAGACCGCGATCTCCTTCAGCTTGATGCGCCCGCTGAGACCGGGGATGTTGATCTCCATCTGGAGACCGGTGCCCGCCTGCTTGATCTCGACGGGCGTCATGCCCATCTCGCGCAGCTTCGCCCGGACGAGCTCCTCGGAGTCGGCGTCGAGCTCGCCCTCGATCGTCTTCCCCTGCTTGTCCCTGACCTTGTAGCTGTAGGTCGTCGCGCTCATGGGTTTCCTCTTCCGTGCCTGGCTCGGGCTCAGCGCCCGATGAGCGTCTTGAGGTTGGACTCGTCGGCGCACTTCTCGATCGCCGCGGACATCTCGATCCGGCCGGCCTTCACGAGGTTGGCGAGCGACTGGTCCATCGTCTGCATGCCGTACTTCGCGCCGGCCTGCATGGTCGAGTAGATCTGGTGGGCCTTCCCCTCACGGATGAGGTTCCGGACCGCCGGGATGGCGACGAGGATCTCGCAGGCCGCCACCCGGCCCCTCCCGTCGCGGCTCCTGAGCAGCGTCTGCGTCACGACGCCCTGCAGCGTCACCGCCAGCTGCACCCGCACCTGCTGCTGCTGCTCGGGCGGGAAGACGTCGATCATGCGGTCGATCGACTGCGGCGCGTCCTGGGTGTGGAGCGTGGCGAAGACGAGGTGGCCGGTCTCTGCCGCGGTCAGCGCGGTCGAGATCGTCTCGAGGTCGCGCATCTCGCCGAGCAGGATGACGTCGGGGTCCTGGCGGAGGACGTGCTTGAGGGCCTTGCCGAACGAGTGGGTGTCCTCACCGACCTCGCGCTGGTTGACGACGCAGCTCTTGTGCTCGTGCACGAACTCGATCGGGTCCTCGACCGTCATGATGTGGCGCGTCTGGTTGCGGTTGATGACGTCGAGCAGCGATGCCAACGTCGTCGACTTGCCCGAGCCGGTCGGACCGGTCACGAGCACGAGCCCGCGGGGCACCTCGGCGAACTGCATGATCGCCTCGGGCAGGAGCAACTTCTCGATCGGGATGATCTTGCTCGGGATGGCCCGCATCACCGCGCCCACCGAGTTGCGCTGCACGAACATGTTCACCCGGAAGCGCCCCCGGTCGGGGATCGAGTGCGAGGTGTCGAGCTCGAGGTGCTCCTCGAAGCGTTCCCGCTGCTTCTGGGTGAGGACCTCGTACATCATCCGGCGGATCTCGGAGCCGTTGAGCACCGGGTGGTGCTCCAGGCGCTCCATCTCGCCGTCGAGACGGATGGCGGGCTGCATGCCGGCGGTGAGGTGGAGGTCCGAGCCGCCCTTCTCGACCATCTCGGTGAGCAGCTCGTCGAGGTGGAGCTCGGTGATCGAGCGGATCTGGTCGGCGCCGTCGCCGTGCAGCTCGGCGAGCACCCGCGACAGCTCGGTCCGTTCGGCGAGCGCGGCGCTGATCTTGTAGCCCGTCGCGCCGCGCAGGGCCTTGATCCCCTCGTCGTCGCGGGGGTCCTCCATCGCCACCAGCAGCGTGTCGCCGTGGAGGTCGAGCGGCACGACCTTCAGCTCCTGGGCGAGCTGGGCCGGGATCACACCGACGAGGTCGGGCCGAGGAGCCTGCGCGGCGAGGTCCGCGAACGGCACGCCGACCTGCTGGGCCACGGCGGCGATCAGGTCCTTCTCGGCGACGATGCCGTCCTGGAGGAGGAGGGCCGACAGCGGCACACCCCGTCGCGATTCCTCGGCCAGCGCCGTGATCATCTGGTCGCGCGAGAGGACCTTGCGTTCGACGAGCAGCTCG
>JBCCTY010000258.1:0-5890 GCA_039197885.1 Actinomycetota bacterium
GCGGTGCGCAATCTGCCGGCCTGGCTGGACGAGCTGGCCTGACCGCGACGCCGCCGCTCCCGCTCAGTCGCCGGTCGACGGTTCCTCGCCCGCCTCGTCATCGAGCCCGTCGTCGTCACCGGGTGGATCGTCGGACGGGCACGGCGCGGCGAAGAAGTGGGCGTCGGGGGCCGGATCGGTCCAGCGACAGCCGTAGTCGGCTGCGGCGACCGCCGCCGGGTCGAGGACGACGTCGCCCTCGGGCCGGACACCGTCCTCGACCCACCGCACGAGATCGGCGAAGCCCTGTTCGTACTCGGCCACGGTGAAGTCACAGTGCCCCGAGCCGCGGATCGCCCGCTGCACGAGCAGGTGCTCACGACCGAACGAGGCGACGTCCTCCGCGTAGTCGATCTGCATGGCGTAGGGGACGAACAGGTCACCGAGGTTGTGCATGGTGAGCACCGGGTCGGAGATCTTCCCGGTGATGGCCTCGGTCCGGCGGGCGCCCGCATCCTGGGCCGTGCGCACGATGCCGTCGTTGAGCGCCTGCTCCTCCGGCGAGATCGCGGGATCGAGATCGAGCTGGTACACGGTGTCGGTGTTGTCGACGACCGATCGGCCCCCGCTGTTGGGCAGTGAACCGTCGCCGAGGCCGAGGTCGAAGAGGAAGTTGCCCGGGCCGCTGCCGTTGTCGGGGATCGTGTTCCAGAACGCGAACGCCTCGTCGAAGTTGGGGCGGTCGCCTCCGGTGATGTTCTCGACCAGCTGCCGGAATCCCGTGCCGGTGTCGTTCAGGGCGAGCGGCCAGGTGCCCTCACCGAGCTCGAGGCTCGCCTTGATGGCCGGGACGGTCTCGGTCACGTAGACGATCGGGTCGACCGGGAACGCCGAGGAACCCGTGCCGAGCTGCTGCGCCGCGACGTTGAAGTCGAGGAAGATGTCGAAGAGCTCGTAGTCGCCCATCACGCCACACACCGGCATGGCCCCGTCGTAGAGCCAGCGGTACCGCTCCATCGAGTAGCCGGTGATGTGGCCGCCCATCGACGCGCCGGCCAGGTAGATGTGCTCGGGCCGCTCGGGCAGGACCCGGCGCATCATGTAGGACGCCAGGATCTTGGTCGACACGGCACCGGACAAGACGTCGTAGTCGTTGCGGTCGTAGCTCGACGCGCCCCAGGCGTAGCCCTGCTCGAGCAGGTACTCGCGGAAGGGCGGGTTGTCGACGGTGAGCTCCGGACCGTCGCCGCGGAAGCCGTGGGCCCACATGACCAGGTCGCCGTTCCAGTCCGCGGGGATCTCGTAGCGGTAGCCGGCGCCGCGCCAGACACCCCACTCCCGGGTCGAGTCCTCGAAGCCCTCGACGGCGTCGAAGGGCAGCTGCTCCTCGACGACGAACCAGTCGGGCTCGTCGCTCTGGGCGGACGAGGTCCCGACGGCGAGCACGCTCGCCACGAGCAGCACGGACAGCACGAGCAACGACCTGCGACGCATGGATCCCCCTCCGGACAGCGACGGCGGTCACCGTAGCGGACGGCTGAACGCCATCTGAACACCCTCCGCGTCGTGGACCGCGTCCCCCGGCTCCCGACCGCCTCGTCGGCGACGGTGAGCGCGCGCGGTCAGGGTTGTGGTGACTCCGCGACGCAGAACTCGTTGCCCTCGGGATCCCGGAGCACGGCCCAGGAGTGCCCCCACTCGTGCTTGTCGGCGACGTGGGTCGCTCCGAGCCCGACCAGGCGCTCGATCTCGTTCGCCCGGTCGTCGGCCAGCAGGTCGAGGTGCAGCCGGTTCTTGGTGGTCTTCGGTTCGGGGACCTTGATCAGGAACATGGTCGGGCCGGGCTCGTCGCTCCCGAGCGACACGAAGAACTCGCTCGCCCCGTCGTCGACCGGGAGCGCGAGGGCTGCCGACCAGAACCTCGCCACCTCGGTCGGGTGCTCGCAGTCGATCACGACGTTGCCGAGTCGCAGGGTCATCACCGCTCCTTGTCGTCCGACCGCCGGATCACACCGGCGGCTTCTCGTCGGCCAGCGGCCAACAGATCTCGGTGCGGAACCGCTCCGGGTCGTCGGACTCACCGGGGCTGACGAGGTAGAGCTCGCGGACCCACGCGTCGGGGTCTGCGATGGCGTGCTCCGCGACCCACGCCCCGAGGGTCGCATAGGTCGTGTGGACGTCGTCGTAGCCGCCCGCGTGCACGAGGACGGCGACGCGGATCGCCGGGAGCTCGACGAGCTCGACCCGGCCGTGCTGCGGTACCTCGACCGGGGCCGCGAGCGGGATGAAGGCGACCAGCTCGCCCGCTCCCTCCGGGGTCTCGGGCGGGTAGAGCGCACCGGCCGCTCCCGCGCCGATCGCCCCGGTGGCCTCGACGGCCGCTCCCAGCTCGGTGTAGGCGCCGTCGAGGAAGGGCCCGAACTCCTCGGGCGTCGCGCTGCCGCGGATCGCCAGCGCGTCGCAGTGGGGCTCCTCACGGACGTGGACCGGGGTGTGCTCGGTGGGGCGGATCGTTCCCGACTGGAGGTCGGTCACGATCCGTCGGGTCTCGTCGAGGCGCGCCCGCATGACCCGGTCGTGCGCTGCCAACTCGGCCCGCGTGATCTCCGGGTCGCGCGCCCGCATGATCCGCCCCACGGCAGCGAGCGGCAGATCGAGCCGGCGGAGGCGCAGGATGACGCCGGCGTCGGCCAGCTGCCCCGGTGCGTACGAGCGGTATCCGGTGCGGGGATCGACCTCCGCCGGCACGAGGATCCCGGCTTGGTGGTAGGCGCGCAGCGCCTTCACCGAGAGCAGGCTCGCCCGGGAGAACATCCCGATGGTCATCAGTCCGTCGGCCACGGACCCATCGTCCACCCTCCCCCCGAGGGAGGGTCAAGCACTCGTCCCCGACGTCACCTGGCCCGCGCCGATTCTGCTGAGCGGGCCTCGACTACCGGGCGACGACCGACGATCCCGTGCTCGACGACCTCGGGCTGGGACGCGGCCGGAGCCGGGCGACGAGCCGCTGAGCCGGACCGGCCGCGGTCACCGAGCGGACCGCTTCGACGACGGCCTCCCCGAACTGTTCCGGTTCGTTGACGCAGGCCAGGTGACCGGCGTCGATCGACCAGGTGACGGCGTCGGGGAGCCGGGCAGCGAGGTCGAGCTGGCGCGACGGTTCGACGATGCGGTCGCGGGCCGTGACCACGACGGCGGTCGGCACGTCGACGTCACCGATCCACGCCGTCGAGCGGTAGCGGCCGATCGCCCAACCCGCCTGGCGTATCGCCCGCTCGTCGTACTGGTCGACGCCGTCGAGCAGCAGCGCCCGTCGCTCCTCGTCGGCACCGAGCCGCGAGGCCACGGCTCGCAGGCCGACGGCGCGGATCGAACGAGGAACGGTGTTGAACGCGCCCTCGAGGTCCTGCGCTGCGGCGATGAGCGCCGGGTGGGCCACCCGGAAGTCGTGCGTGGTGGCGCAGAACACCACCCCTGCCACCAGCGGTCGGTGCCGACGCCACAGCAGCTGGGCGACGGGGCCACCCAGGGAGTAGCCCGCCACCACGGCCCGGTGGATCCCGAGCTCGTGCAGGACCGCGGCGGCGTCGTCGGCGCAGTCCTCGATCGTGAACCGGTCGCGCGAGCGGATGCCTCGGCCGTGGCCACGGTGGTCGAGGGCCACGACCCGATGGGTCGCCGCCAGCCGGTCGAGCACCGGGTCCCAGTTCGACTCCGCCGACGCACGCCAGCCGTGGAGGAGCAGCGCCACCGGCGAGCGACGGCGGGGGCCGGGTCGGTCGAGGATCCAGGTCGTGCCCCGACCGGGCAGCTCGAGGAACCGATCGCGCGGCGCGACGTCGATGGGGTGGGGCACGGGCGCTCCGTGGGGACGAGGGGGTGGGGGTCGGGGCGATGCCGCCGCCGAGTTCGCTCGCGAAGGTTAGCGGGTTGCTTGCTCCAGCAAGCAGTCCGCGGCCGGGCCCACCCGGCCGGGAGGGACGCCGACCCGATCGTCATCGCTACGATCCCGCGATGACCGCACTCCCGCTCCCCAACGCGTCGCTCGACCTCTCCGGCCGCGTGGCGATGGTGACCGGCGCGACCTCCGGGCTGGGCCGACGCTTCGCCCGTGTGCTCGCCGCGTCAGGGGCGACGGTCGTGGCCACCGGTCGCCGCGAGGAACGACTCACCGAGCTCCGGGCCGAGGTCGAGGAGGCCGGCGGATCGCTGCTCGGGGTGCCCATGGACATGACCGACCACGACAGCGTGCTCGCAGGGGTCGAGCACGCGAGCGAAGCGGTCGGCCTGATCGACGTGCTCGTCAACAACGCCGGCATCCCCGACGCGCAGCGGGCCCACAAGATGCCGCTCGACCTGATCGACCGGGTCTTCGACACGAACCTGCGCGGCCCCTACGTGCTGTCGTGCGAGATCGCGCGCCGCCTCATCGCCGCGGGCTCACCCGGGCGCATCGTCAACATCTCGAGCGCGTCGGGCTTCCACTACGACGGCCACGGCGCTGCGCTCTACTCGGTCACGAAGGCGGGCATCGCCCGGATGAGCGAGGTGCTCGCCGTCGAGTGGTCGCGCTACGGCATCAACGTCAACGCCATCGCACCGGGTGCCTTCGAGAGCGAGATGATGGACGGCATGGTCGAACGGATCGGCGACATCAGCCAGCTGTTCCCCCGCAAGCGCATGGGTGATCCGGCCCAGCTCGACTCGACGCTGCTCTATCTGTGCTCGCCGGCATCCGATGCGGTCACGGGGGCCGTGATCCGGGTCGACGACGGCCAGGGTCCCCGCTGACCCGACCCCGTTCGGCGACACCGCCCTCGACCTAGAAGACCGTGTAGCCGCCGTCGACGCAGACCTCCTGGCCGGTGTGGAAGGTCTGCGTCGGATCGGCGAGGAACGCTCCGACCTCGCGGAACTCCTCCGGCTCGGCCCACCGACGGACCGGCGTACGTTTGACGGTCGCCGTGCGGAAGACGTCGTTCTCGTAGCCGCCGGAGGCGAGCTCGGTGATCGTCCACCCCGGCAGGAGGGAGTTGACGCGGATGCCGTGACGGGCGAGCCCGACGGCGAGCGCCCGGACGAGCCCGTTCAGGGCGGTCTTCGCCGTGCCGTAGGCCTCGTTGCCCGCGGCGCCGTGGATCGCCGACGTCGACGACACGGCCACGAGGCTCCCGCCCTCGCCCTGGTCCACCAGGCGACGAGCTGCTTCGCGCAACGACAGGAAGACGCCGTCGAGGTTCACCGACATGACCGCGCGCCACTCGTCGAGGCCCAGCTCGAGGAAGGGCGTCCCGGTCCCACCCCGGCCGGCGTTGGCGAACAGTCCGTCGAGGCGGCCGAGATCGGCGATCGTCCGGTCGAGGGTCTCGCTGGTCTGCGCCTCGTCGGCGACGTCGCAGACGTAGCTGGCGACCGTGCCGCCGAGCGCCTCGAGCCGGGCCGTCGCCGTGGCGTTCTTCTCCTCGTTGCGACCCCAGATCGACACCGCGCCGCCGGCCAGCACGATGCCCTCGGCCATCCCGAGGCCGATGCCGCCGTTGCCGCCGGTCACCACGAACACCTTGCCGGTGAGATCGATCATCGGGTCCCCTCGTCGTCCGCGGCGATGGTCGCACACCGCCGTCGCACGGCGCCGATCGTGGGGCGCGCGCCCTCAGCGCAACCGCAACACGTTGCCGGTGACGACCCGGCCCGCCTCGGCGCAGAGCCAGCCGATCACGTCGGCGACCTCCGACGGCTCGGCCACGTGGTGGTGGTCGAGGTCGCGCTCGACGAAGGCCCGGACGTCATCGGTGATCCAGCCGGTGTCGGTGACGGGCGGGTAGATCACGTTGGCCGTGATGCCGTCGCCGGCCAGCTCGGCGGCCGCCGACAGCGTGTAGCTGATCAGGGCAGCCTTGGCCGCGCCATA
>JBCCTY010000259.1:0-5888 GCA_039197885.1 Actinomycetota bacterium
CAGTCCCGCTGGGTCGACTTCGAGGACGACTACAAGACCATGGACATCGACTTCATGGAGTCGGTGATGTGGGCGTTCAAGACGCTCCACGACCGTGGCCTGCTCTACGAGGACTACCGGGTCATGCCCTACTCGTGGGGCGCCGAGACGCCGCTGTCGAACTTCGAGATCCGGATGGACGATGCCACCCGACCGCGCCAGGACCCGGCGGTCACGGTGCGATTCCTCCTCCACCCGGTGCCCGAGGACGACGGCGTGCCGACCTCGCTGCTCGCCTGGACGACCACGCCGTGGACGCTGCCGTCCAACCTGGCCCTCGCCGTCGGGCCCGACCTCGAGTACGCGGTGCTCGAGCACGACGGCCAGCGGGTGATCCTCGGCGACGCCACCGTCGCCTCCTACGCCGCCGAGCTCGGCGACTGGGAGCGGGTCGGCACGTTGACCGGCGCCGACCTCGTCGAGCGCACCTACGACCCGCTGTTCCCCTACTTCGCCGACACCCCCAACAGCTTCCGGGTGCTCGCCGGCGACTTCATCGACACCACCGAGGGCACCGGCGTGGTCCACATCGCCCCCGGCTTCGGTGAGGACGACCAGCGCATCGGTGCCGCCGCCGGCGTCGGGCTCGTCGTCCCCGTCGACGACGCCGGCCGCTTCACCTCGGCCGTGTCCGACTACGCGGGCCTCAACGTCTTCGATGCCAACCCCGAGGTGATCAAGGACCTCAAGGCCCGCGGCGTGATCGTCCGCCACGAGACCTACGACCACAACTACCCGCACTGCTGGCGCACCGACACGCCGATCATCTACCGAGCCCTGTCGAGCTGGTACGTCGAGGTCACCTCCTTCCGCGACCGGATGGTCGAGCTGAACCAGCAGATCAACTGGATCCCGGGTCACGTGCGTGACGGCGCGTTCGGGCAGTGGATCGCCAACGCCCGCGACTGGTCGATCAGCCGCAACCGCTTCTGGGGTGCGCCGATCCCGGTGTGGAAGAGCGACGACCCCGAGTACCCGCGGGTCGACGTCTACGGCTCGCTCGACGAGATCGAGCGTGACTTCGGCGTGCGCCCCACCGACCTGCACCGCCCGATGATCGACGAGCTGGTCCGGCCGAACCCCGATGACCCGACCGGTCGTTCGATGATGCGCCGCGTCCCCGAGGTGCTCGACTGCTGGTTCGAGTCGGGCTCGATGCCCTTCGCCCAGCTGCACTACCCGTTCGAGAACGTCGAGCTGTTCGAGCGACGCAACCCGGCCGACTTCATCGTCGAGTACATCGGCCAGACGAGGGGCTGGTTCTACTCGCTCCACGTCCTCGCCACCGCGCTCTTCGACCGCCCGGCGTTCGACAACGTCATCTGCCACGGTGTCGTGCTCGACGAGAACGGCCAGAAGCTCTCGAAGAAGCTGCGCAACTACCCCGACCCCGTCGACGTGTTCGAGCAGCAGGGCTCCGACTCGCTGCGCTGGTACCTCATGTCGTCGGCGATCCTGCGCGGCGGCGACCTGCGCATCAGTCGCGACGGCGCCGAGTTCGTCGACGTCATCCGCCGCGTCGTCAACCCGATCTGGAACGCCTACTCGTTCTTCACCCTCTACGCGAACGTCGACGGCTATCGGGCGAGCGAGCGCGCCGACAGCGAGCAGCTCCTCGACCGCTACGTCCTGGCCAAGACCCGCGAGCTGGTCGAGACCGTCCAGGCCCGGATGGACGACTACGACCTCGCCGGCGCGACGGCGCTGATCGAGTCGTTCCTCGACGCCCTCACCAACTGGTACATCCGCCGTAGCCGCGACCGGTTCTGGGCCCCGGCCGACGGTGACGGCGGCGACGGTGCCGACAAGCGCGACGCGCACGACACGCTCTACACGGTGCTCGTGACCCTGCTGCGGGTGTCGGCGCCGTTCCTGCCGATGATCGCCGAGGAGATCCATCGCAACCTGACCGGCGAGGAGAGCATCCACCTGCGCGACTGGCCCGACGCCGACGCGCTGCCGGCCGACCCCGGTCTCGTCGCCGCGATGGACCAGCTCCGGTCCACCGCCTCGACGGCGTTGCGGCTGCGCGAGGAGCGTGGCCTGCGCATCCGCCTGCCGCTCTCGAAGCTGACCGTCGCCGGCGCCGACGCCGAACGCCTGGCACCGTTCGTCGACCTCCTGGCCGACGAGCTCAACGTCAAGGAGGTCGAGCTCACCTCCGACCTCGGCGCGCACGCCGACTTCGTGCTCCGACCCAACGGCAAGGTCCTCGGACCGCGCCTCGGTGGCGACGTCCAGAAGGTGTTCGGCGCGGCGAAGCAGGGACTCTGGGAGCAACTCGACGACGGCACGGTCTCGTGCGGGGGCGCCATCCTCGCCGAGGGCGAGTTCGACCTCGCGCTCGACGCCCCCGAGGGCGTGGCCGCGGCCGCGCTGCCCTCGAACGACGCCGTCGTGGTGCTCGACACCGAGGTCACCCCCGAGCTCGCCGCCGAGGGCCTCGCCCGCGACGTGATCCGAGTGGTGCAGCAGGCCCGCAAGGACGACGACCTGGAGGTCACCGACCGCATCGCCGTGACCGTCGACGCCCCCGACGCCGTCGCCGAGGCCGTCCGCACCCACGAGGCGACGATCACCGGGCAGATCCTCGCCACCTCGCTGGAGCTGTCCGAGCTCACGGCTGACGACGCCCACGAGGCCAAGGTCGACGGGCGGCCCGTGCGGGTCCGCATCACCGTCACGTCGTGAGCGGCTACCAGGGTCCGAGCGTCGACGAGGTCAACGACTTCATTGCGGAGGCCTTCCCGGGTACCAGCAACCGCTGCGCCGAGATCGGCGACGGCTGGGCCGTCGCCCGACACGTCGCCGACCCGGCGCTGCTGCGGCCCGGCGGGATCATCAGCGGCCCGACCGTGTTCGGCGTCGCCGACGTCTCGTTGTGGTTCGCGCTCTTCGGCGCAGTGGGCATCGAGGCGATGGCCTTGACCAGCGAGCTGTCGATCCGGTTCCTTCGCCCGGCCCGCGGTGAGGCGCTGCTCGGTCGGGCCGACCTCCACCACGTCGGACGCCGGTCGGTGATCGGCACGGTGCGGTGCTGGATGGAGGGGGCCGACGACATCACGGTCGCTGTCGCTCAGGGCACCTACGTCCGGCCACAGACCTGAGGCCGACGTGACAGCCTGAGCCCATGGGGTGCCGGGCATGGAGCTGACCGCCGTCGTCTGGATCGCCTGCGTGGTCATCGCCTACGCCGTGATCAGTCGACGCTCTGCCGGCTGGCCGATCAGTGGGCCGATCGTGTTCGTTGCGCTGGGGTTCGTCCTGGGCGGCGACGGGCTCGACCTGCTGGAGCTCGAGATCGGCGGGGAGGAGGTGGTCGTCCTCGCCGAGATCACCCTCGCCGTGCTGCTCTTCTCCGACGCCGCCCGGGCCGACCCGATGACCCTCGCGAAGGAGTTCGCGCTCCCGGCCCGACTCCTCGGCATCGGCCTGCCCCTCACCATCGCCCTCGGCACCGTGATGACGGCCCTGCTGCTCACCGACCTGTCGCTCGCCGAGGCCGCCCTCGTCGCGGCGATCCTCGCTCCCACCGACGCCGCGCTCGGCCAGCCCGTGGTGACGGACCACGCCGTCCCGTCGAGCGTGCGGGAGACGCTCAACGTCGAGTCGGGACTGAACGACGGCCTCGTCGTGCCCGTCGTGACGGTGTTCCTCGCCATCACCGAGCGGGGCGACGCCGGCGATGCCTCGTCCTGGGTGGCCCTCGCCGCCGAGCAGATCGGCTACGGCACGCTCGTCGGCCTCGGCGTCGCCCTGCTCGTCGGCACGACGATGCTCCGGGCCGGGCGCGCCGGCTGGGTCGAACCGGCCTACGGCCAGCTCGCGATGCTGGCGATCGCCATCGGCTGCTGGGCGCTGGCGACGTCGATCGACGGCAACGGCTTCATCGCGGCGTTCGTCGCCGGGCTGACGATCGCCGTGATCAGCGGTGGCACCGCCGAGGAGCACGTCGTCGTGGCCGAGGACGTCGGGCAGCTGCTCGCCCTGATCGCCTTCGTCGTCTTCGGCGCCACGTTCGTCGGCCCGGCGCTCGAGGAGGCCACCGCGCTCGTCGTCGTCTGCGCTCTCGGCACGCTCACGGTGGGTCGCATGCTCCCGGTCGCGATCGCACTGATCGGGTCAGGCCTGCGTACGCCGACGGTCGCGTTCATCGGGTGGTTCGGTCCTCGTGGCCTCGCCTCGATGCTCTTCGGCCTCGTCATCGTGACCGAGAGCGAGGTGGCGGGCGGCGACGAGCTCTTCGCCGTCATCACCTTCGTCGTGCTGGCGTCGACGGTGCTCCACGGTGTGACGGCGGCACCGCTCGCCAGGCGCTACGGGGCCTGGTACGCCGCGATGCTCGACGACGGCGACGACATGATGGAGAGCGACGAGGCCCCGGAGCCCCGGTTGCGCTGGCGTCGCCGGGGTCAGGCGTCGACCGACGGCCCGCGGTCGTAGGCGCTGCCGGGGAGGATCGGCACGACCTCGATCTCGCTGTCGGCGGGGGTCGGGACGGTCGTGTCGGGCGGCACGTGGACGCGATGCTCCTTGCGGCTCGTCGGGTCACCGAGGATCCGCACGATCCGGGGCTCGCCGTCGTGGTCGTTCCGCGCTGCGCTCATCCGGTCCCTCCGATCGTCTGGCCTGACCATCGGCAGGTCGCCACGCGATCGCAACCAACGGGCGGACAACACGCGAGGGAGTGCTACTCCCACTCGATCGTGCCGGGCGGCTTGGAGGTGATGTCGTAGGCGACCCGGTTGATGCCCGACACCTCGTTGATGATCCGGCTCGACACCGTGTCGAGCACCTCGTAAGGGATCCGGGCCCAGTCGGCGGTCATGGCGTCCTCGCTGGTGACCGCCCGCACGATGGCCGGGTGGCCGTAGGTGCGCTCGTCGCCCATCACGCCCACCGACCGGACGTCGGCGGCGAGCACCACGAACGCCTGCCAGATGTCGCGCTCGAGCCCCTCCTCGCGGAGGACCTCACGGAAGATCGCATCGGCGTGCTGGAGCAGCTCGACCCGCTCGGTGGTGATCTCGCCGAGGATGCGCACGGCGAGGCCGGGTCCGGGGAACGGGTGACGCCAGACGATCTCGTCGGGCAGGCCCAGCTCGGAGCCGAGCGCCCGGACCTCGTCCTTGAACAGGAGCCGCAACGGCTCGACGAGCTCGAAGTCCATGTCGTCGGGGAGCCCGCCGACGTTGTGGTGGCTCTTGATCTTGGCCGCCGTGTCGGAGCCCGACTCGATCACGTCGGGGTAGAGCGTGCCCTGCACCAGGAACCGGGCGTCCTCGATCCCGCCGGCCGCTCCCTCGAAGACGCGGATGAACTCCTCGCCGATGATCTTGCGCTTGTGCTCGGGGTCGGTGACTCCCTCGAGGCGGCCGAGGAAGCGGTCGGCGGCGTCGACGTGCACGAGCTCCATGCCCTGGTGGCGACGGAACGTCTCGACGACCTGCTCGGACTCACCCAGCCGCATCAGGCCGGTGTCGACGTAGACGCAGGTGAGCTGGTGGCCGATGGCCCGGTGGACCAGCGCTGCGGCCACCGCCGAGTCGACGCCGCCGGACAGGCCGCAGATGGCGCGGCCGTCACCGATCTGGGTCCGGACCGCCTCGACCTGCTGGTCGAGAACCGATGCGGTGGTCCACGTCGGGCGCAGCTCGCACACGTCGTGGAGGAACCGCTCGAGCATCGCCTGGCCGTGCGGGGTGTGGGCCACCTCGGGATGGAACTGCACGCCGTGGATGCGTCGCTCGTCGTGCTCGAGCACGGCGACCGGGGCGTCAGGGGCGCTGCCGGTGACGGCGAACCCGTCGGGCGCCGAGGTGATCGAGTCGAAGTGGCTCATCCACACC
>JBCCTY010000260.1:0-5862 GCA_039197885.1 Actinomycetota bacterium
CTGGCAGGTCGACTTCAGCACCGAGGACTCGCACTCACCGCTCGTCGAGCACCTCCGCTTCAGCGCCGACCGACGGATCCGCCCCGGCTGGTTCCTCCGGGCCGAGAGCTTCTACAACGTGGCCACCTACCGCGTCCGGAATCCTCGTCCGGGCGGCGACGAGACGAACTACCACGAGGTCTCGCACGGCGAGTCGTTCCTCGCCGTCGCCCGGGAGTGGTTCGCCGACGACCGCTTCTTCGTCCTCGACGAACCCGAGGCGGCGCTGTCGTTCCGGGGACAGCTGGCGCTGATCCAGGCCGTGCTCGACGGCGTCGCCGCCGGCGGCCAGTTCGTCATCGCCACGCACTCTCCGCTCCTCATGGCGCTGCCGGGTGCCCGGGTCGTCGAGCTCACCGACGACGGCGCCACGCCCCGCTCCTACGACGAGTTGGAGGTGGTCGACCTCTGGCGCTCGTTCCTCGACGAGCCGGAACGCTTCCTCCGGCACCTCGGCTGAGAACGGTCCGGCATCGTCAGCCCCGCAGCGCCTCGGTCGGAGCGAGCCGGGCTGCCCGCATCGCCGGGTAGAGGCCGGCCACCGCGCCGATGACCAGCGCCGCCGCGAAGCCCCCTGCTGCGGCCTCGGTCGGGATGATGACCCGCCAGGCCTGGGTGGCGGCGTAGGCGTAGGTGACCCCCACCCCGATCACCAGCCCGACGACTCCGCCGAGCGCCGAGAGGATCACGGCCTCGGTGAGGAACTGACGCCGGATGTGGGCTCGCGTGGCACCGAGCGCTCGACGGAGGCCGATCTCGCCCCGACGCTCGATGACGGCGATCACCATGACGTTGGCGATGCCGATGCCGCCCACGAGCAGCGCCACGGCACCCAACCCGAGGAACAGCGTCGTCAGCGCGTCGTCGGCGGCGGCCTGCGCCTCGAGCGCGTCCGACGGGCGGCTGACCGTCACCTCCTCCGGGTTCTCGGGGTCTGCGGTACCGGGCACGACCTCGCGGGTGTCGTCGATGTCGCCACCATCGACGCGGGCGTAGATGACCGCCGGTGAGTCCTCGAGGTCGTAGGAGGTCGTCGCCGCGTCCACCGGGAGGAAGACCGATCGGTCGAGGTCGGCGGCGAGCGGGAACTCGTCGAGGATCCCGACGACCTGGACCTGGTCGTCACCGATCTGGACGTAGGTGTCGCGGTCGAGGTCGGTGACCCCGAGTCGCTCGGCCGCCACCGAGCCCAGCACGGCCACCGGGTAGTCGCCGGGGACCTCGTCGAGGTAGACGCCGTCGGCGACCGAGCCGTTGAGCGTCGACACGAGGTCATCCTCGGCCGCGACGACCTGGAGACCGCCGGTCTCCCCCTCGGGAATCAGCTCGTTGCGGTAGACGTCGGCCTCCACGGCCCACGCCGCGCTCGACGCCGACACGGTCGGGATCCGGTCGATCATGACCGGCGCCGTGTCGGGCAGCGCGCTGTCACCCGCACCGAACCCGCCGCCCGCCTCGATGGTGAGCAGGTTGGTGCCGAGCCTCGCGATGTCGTCGAGCAGTGCCGACTTGGAGGACTCGCTGAGTCCCAGCACCCCGACGAGCGCCGCGATCCCGATGGAGACCCCCAGCGCCGACAGCGCCGTGCGGCTCTTCCGGGCGTGCGGACCGGAGAACCCGACCCGCCAGACGTCACCGGGGCGCAGCCGACTCCGCCACGCGGTCGCCGGCGCGGCCCCGGTGGGGGCGACGGTCGCGGCGGTCACGACGCCACCCCGGCGAGCAGCGCCGAGTCGTGCTCGATGCGACCGTCGAGGACCGAGACCTGCCGCGGGAGCGCCTCGGCGATGCCCGGGTCGTGGGTGATGACGACGATCGTGGTGCCCTCGGTGTGGAGCCCGTGGATGAGATCCATGACCGCACCGGTCGAGCGGGAGTCGAGGTTGCCGGTCGGCTCGTCGGCGAGCACGAAGGCCGGATCGTGCACGAGGGCCCGAGCCACCGCGACACGCTGGCGCTCACCACCGGAGAGGTGGTTCGGGGCGTGCCAGAGGCGGTGGCCGAGGCCGACCCGCTCGAGGGCAGCGATGCTGCGCTCCCGCCGATCGGCCGGTGAGACGCCCTGATAGAGGAGGCCGTTGGCCACGTTGTCGACCGCCGACATGCCCTCCAGCAGGAAGAACTGCTGGAAGACGAAGCCGATGCGTCGGCTCCGCACGCCGGAGAGGACGTCGTCGGAGAGCTGGGCGGTGTCCACCCCGTCGACGGCCACGAGCCCGGAGGTCGGTCGGTCGAGGGTGCCCATCACGTTGAGCAGCGTCGACTTCCCGCTGCCCGACGGACCGACCACCGCCACGAGCTCACCGTGGTCGACCCGGAGCGAGACGTCGACCAGGGCCCGCACCGGCGGGTGCCCCGGGAACTCCTTGAGCACGTCGCGCAGCTCGAGGGCCGCGCCCGACACCCGCTCGTCGCGTCCGTCACGTCGGCGCCTCATGACGGCACCACGACGGCGGTACCGGCCTCGATGCCGTCGACCTCGACCATCCCGTCGGCGAAGCGGCCCGGCTCCACGGCCACGAAGGTCGTGCTCAGGCCATCGGCCGACACGACCTCGACGGCGTGCCCGCCGCCTCCGGTCGCGACCAGCGCGGTCACGGGGACCGTCACCGCGCCCTCGATCAGCTCATCGACCACGAGAACCGTCACCTCGACCTCGTTGAGCGCCGCGATGTCGGAGGGCACCGCGTCGACGGTGACCTCCACCGGCAGCATCGACTCGGCCGTCGGATCGGTCGGGTCGGTGACCGAGGAGACCGCGACCTGTGTGACCGTGCCGGTCACCACCTCGCCACCTGGGAGCTCGATGTCGACGGTGCCACCTTCGGGAAGGCGGTCCTGCTCGTCCACCGCGATCGCGGACGTCACGACGCGAGCCTCGGAGCCGGACGTCGTGGAGAACAGCTCGGCACCCGAGGCGATCGCACCATCGTGGGTCGTCGGGGTCCCGACGACGGTCCCGGGTTCGACGATCACCAGCTGATCGGCGCGCACCACGTCGGTGACGTCCAGGTCGTAGGTGCCGTCGAGCGACTCCCACAGATCCTCGATCGCCTCCGCCGTGACGTCGTCGAGCTCCTCGTCGACGTCGAGGGTGCCGGCGACGTCGAAGCCGGCGTCGACCAGCATCTGCTCGAGGACCTCGACGTCCTCGCCGTCGGCGACGCCCGGACCGAGATCACGGTCGAGCTCCACGTCGGCGTCGGTCACCACGGCGAGGATCGGCTCGTCGTCGACCGCGTAGAGCACCTGGCCGCTCGCGATCGTCGCGCCGGGTTCGGCGACCAGTTCGACGTCACCGGCGTGCGAGACGTGGAAGGCCTCGGACTCGCCGAGGACGCTCAGCGACAGGACCGGCGTGCCCGTGGCGACCCGGCTACCCGGCTCGACCAGCACGTCGGACACCACGACGGGACCGCTCGCCACGACGATGTCGCCGGGGGCGACGACGCCCGTCTCGGGCAGCCCGAGATCCTCCTGCCACCGGATCACGGCCTCGGTGGTGGCGGCGTCGAAGACGCCGTCGACCAGGAAGCCCTCGTCGATCTCGTCACCGTCGTCGTCGAGCTCGGCGTGGTAGCCGAGGGACGCGAGGTGGGCCTCGAACTGTCGCACGTCATCGCCCTCGGTGCCGGACTCCAGCACGCGGTACGGCGGGACGTCGCCGGCGACGAGGGTCACCGGTCGGGCGTCGACCTCGTAGACGACGGCACCGGGGTCGAGACGGTCGCCGTCAGCGGTCACCGACGTCACGACGCCCTCCGTCGCGGCGCCGACCTGGGCGGTGGAGGGGTAGGTCAGCGTGCCGTCCAGCTCGTCGAACTCGACGAGGTCCTGCGTCGTGGCCTCGACGGCCCGGCGCGGGGTGACCTCGGCTGCCTCGCCGTCGTCACCGCCGCCCGCCGTGACGGCGACGGCAGCCGCGGCCACCACCAGCACCACGACGCCACCGACGATCAACCAACGCCGCCGACTCGGTCGTCGAGCGGCGTCGACGTTGGCAGGGGAGGTGTCGTCGGGCGTGGTGAGCTCGGCCGAGGCGGCGTTGTTGGTGTGGGTCTCGATCGCCGACATCAGCCCGCCCCCGGTCCGAGACCGGCGTCGGCCATGATCGGCGCGCACACCTCGAGCATCGGTTGGTTGTCGGGGTCGAACGGATCGAAGTTCTCACCGAACAGCGCCTGCGGGCCGCCACCACCACCACCACCGCCGATGGCGTTCACGTCGGGATCCTCGACGTCGAGCCCCTGGTCGCGCAGGCACTGGGCGAACTCGAGCAGTGCGTCCTCGTTGGCCACGGCCTCACTGCCGTCGGGCAGGAGCGTCGACCCGTCCAGGATCTCGCCGCACACGTCGAACGCCGCCTGGGCGTCGTCCTGACTCTCCGGGTCGACGTTCACGAAGCCGGAGAGGAGGTCGACCGAGCCGTCGGCACCGATGTCGGGATCCACGTAGTCGACGCCCTCGGCCCGCATGCAATCGGCGAACTCGAGGGCCAACGCCTCGTCGTCGGCAGCCGGTGCGGCGTCGCCCGAACCGTCGTCGCCCGATGCCGCTCCGCCGGAGGCGCTCTCGGCGCCTTCGACGACGATCGGCGCGGCGGTCACCCCGTCGTCGTCCCCGTCTCCGCAGGCGGCCAGCAGCGTCAGTGCCGCCAGCGCCAGGGTCACTCCTCGTCTCATGGACCGTCTCCTCCAGCGAACTCGTCGATGGGGACACCATGAGGGGCCGGTCTGAGCGACAGGTGATCGCGACCTGAGCCGTTGCTGAAGCCGGATCAGGGATCGACCGTGGGCACCTCGAAGCCGACCGCCGCCCCGCCGGTGGCGCTGGCACCGACCCACGCCCGGCCGCCGTGAGCCTCGGCGACCTGCTTCACGATGGCGAGACCGATGCCGTTGCCGGGTCGGTTCCTCGCCTGCGGGGAGCGATAGAAGCGGTCGAAGACGAAGGGGCGCTCGTGGTCGGGGATGCCCGGCCCGGCGTCGGCGACCTCGATGGTGCCGTCGTGCAACCGGACCGAGATCGGTGCGTCCTCCGGGCTGTACTTGGCGGCGTTGTCGACGAGGTTGCGAACGGCGCGGCCGATCATGCCGGGACGTACGACGGCCCGGCTGTCGTCGACCACCAGGTCGATGCGCCGTCCCGTCGCCGCCGAGGACCGCTCGACGACCTCGACCAGGATCGGGCCGAGATCGCTGCGGACCGGCCGCTCGTCGCCGCCCCGCATGTCGGCGGCGAGATCGACCAGCTCGGCGACCAGCGCGGAGAGCTGCTCCAGGTCCGCCACGGCGGCGTCGAACATCTCGGTGCGTCCCGCCGCGGACATCGTGTCGTTGGACGCGAGGAACTCGATCCGCATGCGCAACGACGTCAGGGGTGTGCGGAGTTCGTGACTGGCGTCGGCGACCAGCCGTCGCTGCTGCTCGCGGGCGATCTCGAGCGCCGCGATCACCCGGTTGAAGCTCACGGCCAGGCGGCCGACCTCGTCGTTGCGGTCCAGCTCGATGCGGCTCGGCACGCCATCGAGGCGGGCCAGCTCCCCGGCCGCGTCGGTCAGCTCGCCGAGGGGCCGTGCGAGGCGCCGGCCGACCCACCAACCAGCGGCGCTGAGCACCACGAAGGCGGCCCCGGCGATGAGCGCGATGCGACGTTGGAGGCTGTCGAGGGCCTGGCGTTGCTCGGTGACGTCCTCGTACAGCACGACCAGGCGGACGTCGCCGATCTGGTTCCGCGGCACGGCGTCGGCGGCGAGGAGGAGCAGGCGGTGGTCGCGTCCCTCGTGCACGACCTCGTCGGTCGTCGCGCCGGGCCGTCCGGCGA
>JBCCTY010000261.1:0-5852 GCA_039197885.1 Actinomycetota bacterium
ACCGAGCGAGTGGCCGCGCTGGACCAGCTCGACCACGAGCTCCGCGAAGCCGAGCGCACGGCCCCCGAGGCGCTCCGCTCGGCGACCACCAGCGTCCGTTCTGCGGAGCGCTTCGTCACCGAGCACGACGACGAGCTGGGCGGCTGGGTCGACCGGCTCGAACCCGCACGCGCCGCGCTCGACGAGGCGACCACCGAGGCCGAGGGCGACGAGCGCGACTGGTTGCTCGTCGTACGTCGGGCGGACGAGGCGCAGTCCTCGGCCGATGCGCTCCGCCGCGACGCCGTCGATCGGGTGAGCGCGGTGCGCGAGGCCCGGCGCCGACTCACCGAGCTCGAGACCGACCTCTCGACCCGCGCCGACGCGCTCGCTCGCTACGTCGACCGGCACCACGGCGACGTGCGATCGGGCGTCGAGGCCGCAGCGGAGACCACCCGCATCGCGCTCGCCGAGCGCGACGATGACCCGGTCGCCCGGGTCGAGCGGCTCGAGGCCGTCGACGAGGCCCTGACGAAGGCCGAGGACGATGCCAACGCCGACGTCGCCGCGGCGCAGCGTCGACGCCAACGCCGAGGCGGGGTGATCCTCGTCGGCGGCGGCTGGCCCGGTGGGTTCAGTGGCGGCGGGTTCGGCGGCGGCGGGATGGGCGGCGGCTTCGGTGGGGGCTTCGGCGGCGGAGGGTTCGGCGGCGGGATGGGTGGCGGCGGCGGCTCGTGGTGAGCCCGGCGCTCGTTCGTCAACTCGACGAGCTGATCCGTCAGCGTGCCGGCGAGCTGGGGGTGCCGGGCGTCGCGGTCGGGGTCGTCGGCCCCGGCATCGAGCATCGCCTCGGTGTCGGCCATCCGACCCCCGGCGACGCCCGACCGGTCGACGCGACGACCCTGTTCCAGATCGGCTCGGTCTCGAAGCCGCTGACCTCGCTCCTCGTCGACTCGCTCCTCGCCGACGGCCTGCTCGAACCGCACACCCGGCTGAGCGCCGTGCTCGGCGACCACGGGTTGCCCGACGTGACCATCACCGACCTGCTCGCCCACCGCTTCGGCATCGACGGCGATGCGCTGCTCTCCCGCCCGCCCGACCCGCCCACGCCCGAAGGGGCGGTCGCCGCGCTCGAGCGAGCGGACCGCCTCGGCACGCCGGGCGGTCCGTTCAGCTACTCGAACGCGGCCTACTCCGTGCTGGGCCGGGTCGTCGAGGTCGTCGACAGCCGACCCTTTGCCGAGTCGCTGCGGCGACGGGTCACCCGTCCCCTGCGCATGCGTCGGACGGTCACGACCGCCGACGAGGCCGTCACCGGCGTCGTCGCGCTCCCCCACCAGTCGCACCCCGACGGTGCCGAGCCGATCCCGGGTGGGATGGGGTGGCAGCCCCGGTGGGAGCTCGGCGCCCACGACACGGCACCGGCGGGGATCATCTCCTGCCTCGACGACCTCCTCGGGCTGATCTCCTCCCTGCTCGATCCCGATGCCCAGGGCCGCACGCCGATGAGCGCCGACCGGCTCGCAGCCCTCTGGGAGCCGGTCGTCGACGTCGGCCCCGGTGAGTCGATGGCGTCGGGATGGTTGATCCGGTCCGTCGGTGGCGTCACCGTGGTCGGTCACCCGGGCGTGACGGCCGGCTACTGCACGCTCCTCTCGCTGGTGCCGTCGCTCGGCCTGGGTTGGATCGTGCTCACCAACGGCACCGCCGGCTCGGTGCTCCACGGCGACGTCGACGAGCTGCTCCTCCGCCACCTGGCCGGCGTGGTCGCCACACCGGACGACGGGGTTCCGAGCGGGGAAGCCGGAGCCGCCGCCGGTCGCTACGTCGGCGGTCTCGGCGTCACGACGATCACCGCCGAATCGCCGGGCTCGACGCTCTCGATGGTCGACGAGCCCCGCGACGACGGCCGGTGGCAGCCCTTCCCGTCCCCACCGGCCACGGTGGAGCGCCGCGGCGACCTGCTGGTGGGCACCGACGCCGACGGTCGGTCGGTGAGCGTGCCGCTGGTGGTCGTGGGTGATCGGGTCGTGGCCATCCGTCGAGGACGGCGCCTCCGCGAGCGGCAGGGATAACCCGCCCGAAACGCGGCGGTGCGACACTGGCACCATGCGAGTCGACGCCAACTTCTACGGGTCCGTTCCGATGCCCGACGCCGGGTGGGGTCCACCTGCGTCGGTCGACCGTCGCTACGGCAACGACGACTTCATCGCCTGCTACGACCACCTGACCCATTGGGCGAAGACGATGGACTCGCTCGGCTACGACACGATGTGGCTGACCGAGCACCACTTCCAGTACGAGGGCTACGAGGTCACGCCGAACCTGATCCTGTTCGGGCTCCACCTGGCCAAGGAGACCGAGCGACTGCGACTCGGCCAGATGTTCAACGTCGTCCCGCAGTGGCACCCGCTCCGCCTCGCCGAGGACGCGGCGATGATGCAGATCCTCACCGGCGACCGCATGCAGTTCGGCGTGGGCCGAGGCACGGTGCCCCGAGAGGCCCAGTCGCTGGGCGGTGTCGTGGCCTCGGGCGACAACGAGATGTCGGCCGAGCTCGATCGGGTGAACCGCGAGATCTTCGAGGAGTCGATGGAGGTCATCAAGGCTGCCTGGTGGAACGAGACGTTCTCGTTCAGCGGCAAGCACTTCGAGCTGCCACCGGCCGGGATCCCCGATCGTGGCTCGACGGTGAAGGACCTCACGTTGATCCCGAAGCCGATCGCGCCGATCGACGTCTGGCAGGCCGTCACCTCGCCGCCGACGCTCGCCTACTGCGCCCGGGTCCGCCACCACGCCGTCATGCCCGCCCGGGGGCCGGCGAAGACGAAGGTCTGGTGGGACGACTACGCAGCCGCGGCCGCCGAGCACGGCTGGGAGCTCGCTCCCGGTGAGGCCCGCTGCCTGGCGATCAACTGCCACATCGGCGACACGAGGGAGGCGGCGATCGCCTCGGGTCGCGGCCCGCACGACGAGTGGGTGAAGTTCCTGTCGCCCTACGGACGGTTCCGGGCCTACGACGTGCCCGACGGGAGCGAGACCCCCTTCGATCACCGACCTTCGATCGAGGACAGCATCGAGCAGCGCCAGATGGCGATCGGGTCGGTGGACGAGATCGTCGACACGCTCGGGACCTATCGCGAGCTGCTCGACCTCCAGCACGTGGTGCTGTTCTTCGACATGCCGGGGCTCACCCGGGATCAGATGGACGAGCAGCTCCACCGGATGGCCGGTGAGGTGCTGCCCCAACTCGGAGTCAACCTCGGCGAAACGACCTGAACCGGCCTCCGGCCGACCGGACGAGATCGACGAGCGAGTGGATCGAGGACAACCTCACTCGTCCGACCTCGAAGCTCAGTCGAGCCGGAGGCTGGTGTTCGGCTGGTTCCGCCCAGGACCAGCTCGAACCCATGGGTCAGCTGGCCGCCTGCATCTGGCGCCGGCGACGACGGGTGTCCTCGAGGGCCACGGCGTCGTCGCGCAGCCGCATGCCGCGGATGCCGACCTGGCCGACGTCGGTGCCGCAGCCCGGGCAGCGGAGCTCACCGCTGGCCGAGGCCGAGAAGCGGAGGTCATCGGGGTGCAGGACGAGCCAGCGCTCGCCGTCGACCACCTCGACGACGTGCGAGCCCTCGGCGACGTTCGAGGCCGGCACGGCGGCGAGCGGCCAACCGAGACCGGTCGAGCACGAAGCGCACGCCGGGGTCACCAGGTCGGGACGACGGCGGGGACGCAGCGGCGAGGGCTCGGCGATGCGACCGGCCCGGCGCTCCTCGGGCGTCCAACCGCCCCAGACGCCGTCGGCCACGCCGTTGCTCACGGCCTCGCCGCGGCACGCCTCGCGCACCGGGCAACGACCGCAGATGCGCTTGGCCCGGCCGACGAGCTGGCTCGAGAAGAAGGTCTCGACCGGCTCGTCCTTGCAGGCGGCATCGGTCCGCCAGTCGACGACGCTCGGCGCCGCTGCGGAGTTGTTCGCTGTGCTCTGCGGCGCTGCGGTGGTGCTCATGTTGGTTCCTCCTCGATCCACCGACGACTAGACGCGTGGGCCCAGGGGGATCTCGCGTTTCTCGCGAGGTTTTTTCGGAAGAAATCTCAAGATCCGGCGACGACGGCCGAAGCCTCGTCGCCGGACCGGCCGATCACGACCCCATCACCACCGCTGGGGCCGGGTCGCGCCGGAGGCGCAGGGAGGTCGCCAACGCGGCGATCGTGACGACGATGACCGCGGCGATCGGCACGCCTCGACCGTCACTGAGATCGGAGAGGACGCCGACGAGCGGTGGCCCCACGAGACCGCCGAGACCGGTGGCGAGGAACACCAGGCCGAAGGTGGTCCCCAGTCCCACCACGCCGAGGAGGTGGGCCGTGACCTCGGGCCCGAGCGACACGAATCCGCCGTAGGAGACGCCGAGCAGGACGGCGAACAGCACCAGGAGCGGGTAGCGGCCCCCGGCGACCAACCACACCAGGTAGGCGACGGGCTGCACGGCGAGCGCTCCCTGCAGCAGACGGACCGAACCGAATCGCCCGGCCAGACCGCCGATGGCGATCCGACCCAGGACGCTCGACGCACCGATCACCCCGACCAACAGGGCAGCGCGGCTGCTCGACACGCCCTCGTCCTCGGCGAAGGGCACGACGAACGCGAACGCGGTGAAGAGCGAGATCGACGCGAGCAGGGTCACGACGAACATCGTGCGGAACGCCGGATCGGGTCGCAGCTCGGCGAACCGCTCGGCGAAGCCCGGTTCGGGCCCGGCCGCAGCGACGGTCGGCGCCCGGGGGAGCCGCACGACGGCGAGCACGAAGAGCAGCAGCACGGCGTCGATGACGGCCAGGGTCACGTACGCGGTCCGCCACCCGTCATCGCTGATGACCCGCTCCGCGAGCGGGACGAGGGTGAGGGTCCCGATGCCGTTGCCCGCCGAGACGATGCCGAGCGCGAGCGCCCGACGATGGACGAACCATCGACCGGCGGTGGCGTAGAGCGGGGTGACGAACAGGCCGCACCCGAGCCCGACGCCGATGCCGTACGTGAAGTAGCCCAGCCACAGCTGCTCCACCCTCGACGTCGCCAGCAGCCCGACGACGAGCAGGACCCCACCCACGGCGACGAGGCGCCGCGGACCGACCCGATCGCTCAGGGGTCCCGACACGACGCCGGTACCGAAGAAGAGCAGCAGCGTGATCGCGAAGACGAGGGCGGTCGATCCCCGCCCGGCGTCGAACTCCTCGGCCATGGCGTCGAAGAACGTGCCGAACGTGTACGCGGTACCGAACGACAGCGCCCCCGACACCGAGATCGCGATCACGACGAGCCAGCCCCGTGCGGTGTCGCGCTCGTCGTGGTCCACGGCCCCTCCCCGTCGACAGTCAAGTCGATCCGGGCTCACCGGACCGCCCCGAGGAGATGGGAGGCTGGTGCGGTGATCCCGACCGTCGACCTGACCGGCTCCGACGTCGAGCACCAGCTCGACCACGCCCTCCAGCGCTTCGGCTTCGTCGAGCTGGTGGGTCACGGTGTCGACCCCCGTGACCGGGCCACCCTCTGGGCTGCGATGGACGAGCTGTTCGCGCTGCCGGTCGACGTGAAGCGGCGCCACGTCGTCGAGGACCCCGTCGCCAATCGCGGCTACCGCGAGCGCGGCAGTGAGGCGCTGTCGTACTCGCTGGGCGTCGCCTCGCCGCCCGACCTGTTCGAGTCGTTCAACGTCGGCCACGACGACCGAGGACCCGGCGCCCTCTTCGCTCCGACGCCCTGGCCCGACGAGGCCCCGACCTTCGCTCCGGCCGTCCGCACCCACCTGCGAGCCATGGCCGAGCTCTCGGCCCGGCTCGACGCGGTGATCGGCGCGATCATCGGCCTCCCC
>JBCCTY010000262.1:0-5842 GCA_039197885.1 Actinomycetota bacterium
CGAAGTTCAGCAGGTGCATCACCCCGAACACGACGGCGATGCCGAGCGCGAGGAGGGCGTAGATGCTGCCCCTGCCGATGCCGTCGATGAGGTTCTGCAGGAGCTCGGTCATCCGGTGGGCCCCACGAAGGTCTCGAAGAGGTCGTCGCGGGCGAGCAGCTCGGCCCCGGTGCCCGAGGCCACCACCTCACCACTGCGCAGCACGTAACCCCGGTCGGCGAGCTCGAGCATCCGGGTGGCCGCCTGCTCGACGACGAGCATGGTGCGCCCGTCCTCCCGCAGGCGCTCGATGAGCTCGAACACCGCGTCGACGAGGACCGGGGCGAGGCCGAGCGTCGGCTCGTCCATCATCAGCAGCTTCGGTCGCGACATCAGCGCCCGCGCGATGGCGAGCTGCTGGGCCTCACCACCGGAGAGGTAGCCGGCCGGGTTCGACCACTTCTCCCCCAGCACGGGGAAGCGCTCGGCCATCTCGTCGAGCAACGGTTCGCGCTCTGCCGCCGGCACGGTCACGCCGCCGATGCGCAGGTTCTCCTCGACCGACAGGTTGGCGAAGATGCGCCGGTGCTCGGGTACCAGCGCGAGGCCGGCGCGGAGCAGTCGCTCCGGGGGCGCACCGGTCACCCTGGCCCCGTCGAAGGTGACCGTTCCCGACGACGGCGCGAGCAGACCGGCGATCGTGGCGAGCAGCGTGGTCTTGCCGGCACCGTTGGGCCCGACGAGGGCGACGACCTCGCCGGACCCGACGTGCACGTCGACGTCGCGCAGCGCCGTGATCGCTCCGTACGCCGTGGTGAGCCCGGCGACGTCGAGCACGGCCGTCAGCCCCCGATCGTGGCGACGAGCGTGTCCTCACCGTCGACGATCCGGTTGATCGGCACGGCCTTCGGCGGGATGCCCCCGGTGCCCGCCAGCGTGATCGTGCCCGACAGGCCCTCGAAGCCCGAGATCTCGGCCACGGCGGCGCCGATCCCGGGCGGGTCGGTGCACCCGCAGTCGAGGATCCCCTGGATGCCGAGGAACAGCGAGTCGGCGTAGAGCGCCATGAACCCACGGCTCTCGAGCGCCTCACCACGATCGGCCTCGTAGTCGGCGAGCAGGGTGTCGATCGCATCGCCGGCCGAGATCGAGGTGTGCGGTGTGTGGACGATGCCCTCGTTGTTCGACTCGAACTGCACGCCGGTGGCGTCGAGGGCGTCGGTGCCGATGTAGGTGAGCCCGTCGAGGCCCTGCCCCTCGAGCTGGCCCCTCAGCGCCGTCACCTGGAACGCGAGCGCCGCCGAGAAGACCGCCTCGGTGTTGTCGGACAGCCCGGCGATCTCGTTGACCTGGGCCGAGAAGTCGGTGTCGGCACCCCAGACGTAGGTTTGGGTCGAGACGATCTCACCGCCGAGCTCGGTGAACTTCGCCCCGAAGGCGTCGGGGTTCACCCCGCTGTACGGCACGCCCTCGCCCTCGGTGAACAGGATGGCCCGGGTGATGCCCTCGTCCCAGGCCCACTGGGCAGCGGCCTCCGACATCCCGAAGTCGTCGAAGGTCACGAGGAAGGAGTTGTTGGCGGCGTCGGCGAGGGTGGGCTCGGTGGAGGCGGCCACGAAGAGCGGCACCTGACCCTCGGTGGTCTGGAGGATGGGCAGGGCGAAGTCGGCGAAGGGCGGGCCGATCAGGAAGTGGGCACCCCAGTCGAGCAGCTCCTGCGCGGCGAGGGCGGCATCGTCACCGACCTCCGCCACCCGGACCTCGACCGGCGAGCCGTTGATCCCACCGCTGCAGTTGATCTTCTCGGCGACGAAGGGCACGAGGTTGGAGCCCGGGATGTCGACGAACCCGACCACCTCGCTGAAGTCCATGGCCATGCCGACCTGGATCGCCTCACCGGTCGGTTCCTCGGCGCACGCCGAGAGGTCGGCGGCGAGGATCGCGTCGAGGTCGAGCCCGGCGGCGGGCGCCGAGCCCCCACCGTCGTCGGGCGCGGTCGTCGCGTCCGTCGCAGCAGCGGTCGTCTCGCTGCTGGCGTCGTCGCCGTCGGAGTCACCGCAGGCTGCCGCGACCAGCGCCAGTGCGAGCAGACCGGCCAGGAACCTCAGCTTCATCGGGTGCACCTCCGGCTCGATTGGGGCCGCACCCTAGACCTCGAGTCGAGGTCTTCGCCCCGGATCCTGTGTCGTGCCGGTGAACTCCGTGGGTCGGGATCGGCCCGACCCACGGAGCCCGCGACGGTCAGTGGCAGTGGTTCGACGGCGGGAGGTCGATGGCCGGGCTACGGTCGAAGAATCCACTCGGCTTGAGGGTGAACCCGATGCTGGCGACGGGCATCACCGGCCAGTCCTCGAGCACCGGGATGTGGTTGTGGTTCATCACGTACCAGACGACGACGTCGGTGTCCTCGACGCTGCGGTCGCCTGCGGTGTACTCGGGGAGCCCGGCCCCACCGGCGTGCTGGTTGGGGTACTTGCCCGCCGGCCAGCGCTCGTCGGCGGCGTAGGGCGTCACCCAGAGGTGGTTCCACATGTAGCCGGCCCGCTGGCGGATCGAGGAGTCCTCGGTGGCGAACGGGAGCCCGTTCTCGCCGGCGACGAGCTTGTAGCCGGTCGGTGTCCCCATGCGGTTGGTCTTGTCGCTGCTGATGACCTTCCAGAACCTCGACACGAACGGGTCGATCCGTCGCTGCGCGGCCGACTCGGAGGAGAGCACGGTCTGGCGGGCCCGGAAGGCGTTGCCCCAGGGGTTCTCCTCGGGCGGCGCGGCCTCGGTGTCGACCTCGACCACGGAGTTCGGTCCACCGTCGACGTGCATGTCGAGGCGGGTGCAGAACACGTGCTGGTGGTTGGCACCGTAGAGGTGCTCGCCGAGCTTGGTGCCGTAGTCGGTGGTCTCACCCGTGTCGAGGCCGCCGGTCGAGAGGATGCCCGTCAGCTTGATCTCACACTCGATCCGACCGTCCAGGTAGAAGTACCAGTAGATGCCGTACTCGTAGTTGCCGACCGTGGCGATGAACGAGACGACGAGGCGGCGGAGACGGCGGACCTCGACGTCCTCGGTGCGGAAGTCGGTGTGCTTCCAGGAGATGCCGAAGTCCTCCTCGTGGATGCAGATCGCCTGGG
This sequence comes from Actinomycetota bacterium, assembly GCA_039197885.1. Classification (GTDB taxonomy): domain Bacteria; phylum Actinomycetota; class Acidimicrobiia; order Acidimicrobiales; family Poriferisodalaceae; genus JBCBSZ01. The sequence continues at coordinate 3,105 of JBCCTY010000262.1, forward strand.
GCAGCTCCATGACCTCACCGCCCGCCGTGATGAGGTGGGAGTCGAGGTAGAGGATCTCGCCGAGGCAGTCGCAGCCCAGCACGAGGGAGTTGGCCAGCATGCCGAGCCCGTACTCGCCGACGTCGAAGGCGTTCTTGCGGGCCTGGGTCTCGCTCGGGTCGCCGTAGGGCACGGTCATCTCGGCCAGCGACGCCCGGTAGAGCACCGGGCGGACCTGATCGCCGTCGGTGTAGTTGACCTGGTGGAGGACGAGGCCCTCGCGGGAGGTCCAGCCCACGCGCAGGTCCCAGTTCTGCCACGACAGGTGATCACCCTCGATGGTGAAGCTCGGGCCCTCGGGCTGGGTGATCTCGAGCGGCTTCTGGCCGTTGCGGTCATCGGATCGGAACTGCGAGGACCACTCGTCGTGATCGAGGTCGCCGCTCGGGACGGGGAGGACGCGTCGGTCCTCGAGACGGGCCAGCTCGCCCTTGGCGGTGTCCCACAGGACCATCAGGCCGTCGACCGGGTGGGCGTACTGGTTGTCGCCGGGCTGCTCGTGGACCCACACGAGGCCCCGGATGATGCGCTCCCCGGACTCCAGCGGGTCGCCGTAGTTGCCGGCCGACCAGGGGTCGACCGTGATGAGGTCCATGTCGGTGATGCCCCGCTTGGCCATCGCGGCGACGAAGTCGGGGTGCTCCTTGATGGCGGCCTCGGCCTCGAAGAACTCGTCGAGGATCACCGAAGGCTGCACGCCCGGGACCGCCTCCCAGGAGGTGACGGCACCCTCGCTGATCGAGGCCGTCACCTCGATGGTCGTCGGCGTGGCGGTGTCGAGCAGGATCACCTCGGCGGCCCGGTCGACCGTCGAGCCGGGCTCGAAGGCGAGCACCAGCTCCTTGTCCGGCTCGGCGAGGTTGACGCTGGCGAACCGCATTCGGTCGGTCCAGCGCGGGTCGCTCTTCACGATCGCGATCGCCGCCTCGGCCTCGGCGGCGGTCATCCGGTCCAACGGATGCGTGGCGGTGCGCTCCAGCGTGGTGTCGCTCATGTCGGCTCCTCGGTGCTCGTGCCCACATTCCAACACCGCGACGGGTCGCGCGCACGGCCGAGCCTGTTTCGCCTCGGTGAAGCCGCGCTCGGTCGCGGGTGGAGGCGACGACACCCGCGCTAACCTGCAACCAATCAGTTGCGCATCTCTCTCGAAGGAGCCACCATGGCCTCACTGCTCGTCCCGACGGTCACCGAGCACACCCCGCGTGGTGACCGGATGACCGACGTCTACTCCCGTCTGCTCGGCGAGCGGATCGTCTTCATCGGCACGCCGATCGACGACGCCGTCGCCAACACCGTCATCGCCCAGCTGCTACACCTCGACGCCGACGATCCGCGGCGCGACGTCAGCCTCGTCATCAACAGTCCCGGCGGGGTCGTGACCTCGGGCTGGGGGATCCTCGACACGATGGCCTATGTCGGCCCCGACGTGGCCACCTTCTGCGTCGGCCAGGCGGCCTCGATGGCCGCCATCCTCCTCGCCGCCGGCGCCCCGGGGAAGCGCTACTCGCTGCCCAACGCCCGCATCCTGCTCCACCAGCCCCACGGCGGAGCCGAAGGGCAGACGACCGACATCCAGATCGCGGCCCGCGACATGCTGCTCATGCGCGAACAGATGGAGGACCTGCTCGCCGAGCGGACCAACCAGTCGAAGGAGCAGATCGCCGCCGACCTCGAGCGCGACTACATCCTCCGAGGACAGGAAGCGGTCGACTACGGCGTCATCGACGAGGTGATCGTCCAGCGGCCGGCCCCGAACGAGGTGGGCCTCGCCGCGCCTCGCTCCTGACGGGCTCCCGACCGGGGCGGGCGTAGCCTGTGCAGATGCGCCCGCCCTCGGTCGACCGCCTGGCCCGGTCACTCGCCGACGTCGAGCTGCCCCACCCCCTGCTCGTCGAGGCGGCACGGGCCGCAATCGCCGCCGACGACCCCGACTCGGCTCGCGCACGGGCCGAGGCACTCGGACGGACCCTGCTCCAACCGGTGGTCAACGCCACCGGAGTGCTGCTCCACACCAACCTGGGGCGGGCGCCGGTCGGCCACGCCCAGGACGCCGGCTACTCGAACCTCGAGCTCGACCTGAGCACCGGCCAGCGCGGCAGCCGGAGCGCCCACGCCGCCTCGCTCATGGCCCGAGCATGCGGTGCCGAGGCAGCGGTCATCGTCAACAACTGCGCCGCTGCGGTGCTGCTCGGGCTGACGGCCGTGGCCGCCGGTCGGTCGGTCGTGGTCTCCCGGGGCGAGCTGGTCGAGATCGGTGGCGGGTTCCGGGTGCCCGACGTGATGGCCCAGTCCGGAGCCCACCTGGTCGAGGTCGGCACCACCAACCGCACCCGCGCCGCCGACTTCCGGCGGGCGATCGACGACGACGCGAACGACGTCGCGGCCGTGCTCAAGGTGCACACGTCGAACTACCGCATCACCGGCTTCACCGAAGACGTCTCGGTGCGGGCGCTCGACCAGCTCGGCCCACCGGTGCTGGTCGACCTCGGCTCCGGCCTCCTCGACGCCGGGTGCCCATGGCTCGACGGTCCGCCGCCGGCCTGGCTCGGCGACGAGCCCGGCGTCCGCCAGACCATCGCCGACGGGGCCGACCTCGTCATGTTCTCGTGCGACAAGCTGCTCGGCGGACCGCAGGCGGGCGTGATCGCCGGTGACGCCGAGCTGGTCGCGACGTGCGCCCGGCACCCGCTCAACCGCGC
>JBCCTY010000263.1:0-5842 GCA_039197885.1 Actinomycetota bacterium
CCGAGTTCGCCGAGGACGGGTACCGCTTCTCACCCGAGCGCTCCACGTCGGATCGCCCGGTCTTCGTCCGGGGCGCCTGAGCGAGGCACTCGCTCACCGCAGCACGACCCGGAACGTCGATCCCTCCACCCGCTGGAGCTGGGCGAGGTAGCCCTCCGCCCAGCTGATGCCCTGTTCCTCCTGCAGGTTCGAGACGGTGCCCGGGTCGAGGTCCACGAGGAAGAGCGTGGCGCCGCCGCACTGGGGCGGGAAGCTCTCGAGGATGTCCGAGCACATCTTCGGTCCCGTGTCGTCGATGTGCAGGAACCCGCTCACCTCCAGCACCGGCGAGCCGTCGACATCGAGCGCGCCCTGCGGTGTGAGCACCCCGCTCGGTGCCGTGCCGCCCCCGTCGTCGTCACCGCAGGCGGCCAGCACGTTGAGGCCGGCGAGGATGAGCACGAGGGCGAGTCGGAGGCGCATGCCCGGTGGGACGACGCCGGCCGCCACGTGGTTCCCGCCGGTCATCAGACCGGCCGGTCGCCACGAATCGTGATGCGGCGCATCACCCGCCGTCGGCCCCGGTAGTCGTGGAGCGCGTGGTGCAGCACGCTGCGGTTGTCCCACATCGCCACCGAGCCTGGTGTCCAGCGGTAGCGGCAGGTGAACCGCTCCTGGGTGGCGTGGGCGAACAGGAAGTCGAGGAGGGCTCGGCTCTCCGAACGCCGCATCCCCGAGATGCCGACGGTGAAGGCGGGATTCACGTAGAGCGCCCGCCGGCCGTTCTCCGGGTGAGTTCGTACAACGGGGTGCTCGACGACGGCGTGCGCGGCGTCGGGGGCATGGGTCCGGATCGACCGTGAGCGAGTCGAGTAGCTGCCCTCGCCGTACTGCTCGGCGGCGGTGTGGAGACCGACCAGGGACGTGAGCAGCTCCTGCATGGTCGGGGACAACGCGTCGAAGGCGGCGTGCTGGTCGGCGAAGAGCGTGTCGCCGCCGTGGGGTGGGACCTCGACGGCGCACAGGATCGATCCGAGGTCCGGTTCATCGAGGAACGAGACATCGGAGTGCCATCCGCCGCCGAAGTTCGCACGATCGTCGGGCTCGGTGACGATGTCGATCACCTCGGGGTGGTCGGCGGAGCCCTCGACGAAGGGGTGGGTGTCGAGCTCGCCGAAGCGGCGACCGAACGCGAGCTGATCCTCGGGGGAGAGGTCCTGGTCGCGGAAGAACAGCACGTGGTGCTCGTTGAACGCCGCTCGGAGCGCTCCCACCGTGGCCTCGTCGAGGTCGGCCGACAGGTCGAGCCCGCGGACCTCGGCACCGAGCGTTCCGGTCACCGGTTCGACGTCGATCGAGGTGTCGGTGCCGCCCATGCGGCGGAGGCTAGATCAGCGGGCGTTGGTCAAGGCGCGGCCGCGGCCCGTCGGGGCAACCGCACGCACCCCGATGCGGCGCCGGGCGCGACGCCTGGCTCGCCGGGCGGTGAGCAGCCGGACGAGGAACAGCAGCACGATGATCCCGACGGTCGCGAACGTCGCGGCGATCGCGGCCGTGCTGCCCAGGTCGGTGCCGGCGGAGAGCCCGTGCGCCGTGGCGAGCCCGAACGATCCGTAGCTGCCGAAGTGGATCGTCCGCCAGACCCGACGCGGCAGCCGCCGCATGGCCAGCGACGAGAGCTCGACGGCGACGAGGAACCAGAACGCCACGACGCCGAGCGCGACGGGCACCGGCCGCCACTCCGAGGCCATGGGGACGAGCAGATCGGCGAGGTCGAAGTGCACGTAGTTGTCCGCGACGAGGGCGGCCAGGTGCACGACCGTGAACGCCAGGCCCAGCCCACCGAGGAAGCGGTGCATGTCGACCAACCACCTCCGCACCTCGCGGCCGGCGATCAACCTCGTCGCCAGGACGAGCCCGCAGGCGACGGCCCCGGCGAGGACGGCCCAGGCGACGATGCCGCTCGCCCGGGCCAGGAACCACCAGAACTGCTCGCTCAACGCACGACCGCCTCGAGTGAGGGAGACACGTGCAGCGTACCGTCGGGCTCGATCCCGATGGCCGCCACGTCGGTTCGGGCCCGGAGGGCGCGCTCGGGGTCGGGATCGAGGAGGATCTCGGTCGCCACGACCTCGGCCCACCAGGCATCGGCAGCGATCGCGGTGACTCCCGCCAAGCGGGTCGTCGCCGGTCGGCCCGTGCGCGGATCGATGACGTGGTGGCGCCGCTCTCCGTGCTGGTCCCACCGACGACGGACCACGCTCGACGAGGCGACGCCACCCTCGTCCAGAGCGAGCCGCAGGAGCTCCTGCCCGGGCTCGCGGAGATCCTCGATCGCGACTGGCCAGCGCCCCTCGTCGGGCCCATGGCCCCGGACACGGAGGTCACCCCCGAGGTTCACGATCACCCCCTCGGCCCCGGCGGCGATGAGCTCGGCCGACACGAGGTCGGCGGCCAGGCCCTTCGCGATCCCTCCGGGATCGATGCACACGCCGTGGGGGACGACGACGATGGATCGATCGGGATCGAGGAGGACGTCGGCGCAACCAGGTGACGGTCGCGCCGCAGCGAGGCGGAGCGGACCTGTGCCGCCGAGCCGGCCGAAGTCGCGGTCGTAGCCGTTGGCGATCATGGCCGCTCCGACGGTCGGGTCGTAGCTGCCCGCCGTCGCCTGCCAGGCCTCGACGGCGCGCTCGAGGAGGAGGAAGGTCTCGTCGGACACGATGCACCGGGCTCCGGATCGCTCGGCGAGGAGGCTGATCTCGCTGTCGGGGCGGAAGCGGCTCCAGAGCTGCTCGAGCTCCTCGATGCGGCGGCGGGCGTGGTCGACCGACACCTTGCCACCGAAGCCGTGCACGACCACGTGCGCTTCCGTGCCCATCGCACGGAAGGTCGCCTCAGCTCGCACCGGAGCTGGTCTCCGGGGGAGCGGTCGTGGGGGCCACCGTGGGCGGCGGTGCCGTTTCGGGCGGCGCGGTGGTCGGTGGTGCGGTGACCGGCGGTGCGGTGGTGGGCGGTGCGGTGACCGGTGGCGCGGTGGTGGGGGGAGCGGTGACCGGTGGCGCGGTGGTGGGGGGTGCGGTGACCGGAGTCGCGGTGGTGGGGGGTGGCGCCGTGGTCGGAGACGGCGCAGCCGGAGCCGGTGCTGGTCGGGGTCGTGGGGACGGGGCCGGAGCCGTGGTCGGGGCCGATTCGGCGGCCTCGACGGCTGCAGCACGAGCGGCGAGCGCCTCGGCGACCGCGGCGTCGATGGCGGCGGCGTCGTCGAAGCGGCTGGAGGCGAACGACGCGGCGGCGACCGCGGCGTCGATGGCCGCCCGGTCGGTCGGTGCCGGTGGACTCGGTGCGACGACCGCTGGCGCGGGCATCGGTGCGGTCGTGGATGGCGGGAGGGAGACGATGGGGGCCTGCTCGATCGGGCTGGTCGCGGCGATCGGCTCGACGGCGGCATCGGCCTGCTGGCCGGCGGCGAAGGTGCCGATCAGGCCGGCCGTCGCGGCGACCGACGCGCCGCCGACCAGGACCCGGCTCGCGGCCGTGACCCGGACCGTCCGCCTCGAACGGCTCGCCGCTGCTCGGGCCGCCGCCCGACGACCGGTGGGGGAACCGAGCTCGATCTGCTCCCAGGCCGGTGCGGGTGGGAGGTCCCCGGCGAGCGGGGCGCCGTTGCCCCGGTCGGCCTGTCGTGGATCTGTCGTTGCGGCAGGTCCGCGGGGCACCTGATCTCCCGGTCGTCGTCGTGTGCCCTCGACGGTAGGTACCGCTGCGCCGCCGCAGGTCGCGGCGCACGCGAGCGTTCTGTCAGGGATCGGTCAACGGACCGCGCACGGGGCGCCGGCATCTCGGCACGGCGAGCCGAGCCCTCAGCCGTCGGTCACGCAGCCGTGGCTCGCATCCTCGACCAGCTTGATGTACTTCCACAGCGTCCCGCCGTTGGCCTTGAACGGCGGGGCCTCCCACTCGGCGAGGCGGGCCGCGAGCTCGTGGTCGGAGAGCGCCACGCCGATGTCGTGGTCGTCGTCATCGATCGTGATCACGTCGCCGTCGCGGACGAGCGCGATCGGTCCGCCCTCCTGCGCCTCGGGCACCACGTGGCCGATGATGAAGCCGTGGCTGCCGCCCGAGAACCGGCCGTCGGTGATCAGCGCCACGTCGTCGAGGAAGCCGGCTCCGGCGAGCGCGCTGGTGGGGGTGAGCATCTCGGGCATGCCGGGACCACCCTTGGGGCCCTCGTAGCGGATGACGATCACGTCGCCCGACGCGATCCGACCCGCTTCGAGTCCGGCGAGCATGTCCTCCTCGCTGTCGAAGACCCGAGCCGGGCCGGTGAAGCGGAGGCCCTGCTTGCCGGTGATCTTGCCGACCGCCCCACCCGGGGCGAGGTTGCCCCGAAGGATGCTGATGTGACCACGCGCCTTCAGCGGCGCGTCGAGCTGCGCGACGATCGTCTGGGCGTCGGCGAGGCCGTCGGCGTCCTCGAGGTTCTCGCCGAGGGAACGGCCGGTGACCGTCAGCTGGTCGCCGTCGAGGTAGCCCTCGGCGAGCAGGTACTTCATGACACCGGGCACGCCCCCGACCTCGTGGAGCTGCTCCATCACGTAGGCGCCCGACGGCTTGAGATCGGCGAGCAGTGGCACGCGGTTGCTGGTGTCGAGCCAGTCATCGATGGTCAGGTCGAGACCGAACGCCCTGGCCATCGCGATCAGGTGGAGGACGGCGTTGGTCGAGCCGCCGAGGGCGGTGACCACGACCATGGCGTTCTCGAGCGACGCCCGCGTGACGATCTGGCGCGGGGTGAGGTCCTGCTCGAGCAGGGTGAGCATGGCGTGGCCGGCCCGGACGCACTCGTCGATCTTGACGGGGTCCTCGGCCGGGGTGCACGACGAGTAGGGCAGGCTCAGGCCCATCGCCTCGATCGCCGAGGCCATCGTGTTCGCCGTGTACATCCCGCCGCACGCACCCGCGCCGGGACAGGCCTGGTCGACGATCGCCTGGCGGTCCTCCTCGGTGATGACACCGGCGAGCTTCTGCCCGTAGCTCTGGAACGCCGACACGATGTCGAGCTGCTCTTCCTGGCCGCCGATCGTGGCGCAGCCCGGCTTGATGGTGCCGCCGTAGACCATGATCGACGGCCGGTCGAGTCGGCCCATGGCGATCACGCAGCCGGGCATGTTCTTATCGCACCCGGGCAGGGCGACGAGGCCGTCGTACCACTGCGCGGCCATGACGGTCTCGATCGAGTCGGCGATCAGGTCCCGGCTCTGCAGCGAGTACGACATGCCGTCGGTCCCCATGGAGATGCCGTCGGAGACGCCGATGGTGTCGAAGCGGAGACCGACCATCCCGGCATCGATCACGCCGCCCTTCACGTGGTCGGCGAGCCCGCCGAGGTGCATGTTGCACGGGTTGCCCTCGTACCAGCAGGCCGCGATGCCCACCTGGGGCTTGTCCATGTCCTGGCGGGTGAGACCGGTCGCATACAGCATCGCCTGCGAGGCACCCTGGCTCGGCGGCTGGGTGATGCGGGAGGAGTAGCGGTTCAGATCTGCCATCCGCTCAGTCTGCCGCTTCGGTCGCCACCGGCGGGGACGAGTTGCCGCCGTCGAGCAGGTCCTGGACGGCAGGCGACCGGGCGATCTGTCCCGCGTTGACCAGCGCCTCATGGTTGGTCTCGAGCTGGTCCGGCTCGTAGAGGTAGTTGACCATCATCCCCAGGGACCGGTCGAGGCCGACCGGCGTGGCGTTCGCCATCCAGTTGACCTGCTCGACACGGGCGCCGTTGCGGAGGTGGAACCGGCCGACCGGATCGAGCGGCCGACCGTCGGGGCCGCAGGTGGTGAGGTACTCGGCTGCCGCCCGCTCC
>JBCCTY010000264.1:0-5770 GCA_039197885.1 Actinomycetota bacterium
GACGTTCGTCGGCTCCCAGCACCGCACCCTCGCCGCACCGGCGATCGGCGCCGCGCCGGACGGGCAGCACGCCCTCGTGGCGGTGCGCGGCGACCTGGCCGGTGCCGGCCTCGCCGAGGAGGACCACGAGGTGATCGCCCGCCCGGTCGACGCAGCCGGGCTCCCCAATGGCCCGGTCACCGTCGTCTCCGACCTCGCCGTCGACGGCCTCCCCGGTGACCCCTTCGGCAACCACTTCGAGCCGTCCGTCGCGGCGTTCGGTGACCACTACCTCGTCGCCTACCGGGGCGACGACGGCGCCGGCCTGCTCCCCCACGGCCGCGTGGTGGACCTCACCGGCTCACCGGTCGACGCCGGCGAGCAGGTGCTCGTCGAGGGCGCCGGGACCGGTTGGTCGCTCTCGGTGGCTCCGGACGGCTCGGGCGGTGTGATCGCCGCGGCGTCCGATCAGTACCCCGGTGACCTGCACGTCCAACGCCTTGCGCTCGACGGGACGACGATCGCGCCGGCGACGGCGACGATCGTGCTGGAGCCCAACGGCTCCTCGGTCGTCGACGTGGCCGGTGACCCGGTCCACGCCGTCATCGGGTCGGCCGCGGGCGGCCAGGCCACGGCCGACCTCTGGGAGCGGAGCCGGGTGACGTCGTTCGCCACGCCTGACGTCCGACTGCCGTCGCCGACGTTCGAGCTCAGAGGCTGAACACCCGCCGGGCGGTCCCCCCGAGGAAGGCCGCCCGAGCGTCGTCGCCGAGATCCAGCCCGCCCATGCCTGCCAGGCATCGGGCGGGCGGGATCATCGGCCAGTTCGTCCCGAACATCACCCGGTCACGACCGAGGCCGCGCACGTAGTCCACGAACGTGGGCGGGAGCCGATCGAGGGCGTAGGCCGACGTGTCGACGTGGAAGTTGGGGAACTTCACCGTCATGGTGACCAGCTCGTCGATCCACGGGAAACCGACGTGGCCGCCCACGACGACGAGCTCGGGGAAGTCGAGCATCGCCCGCTCGAGATGCGGGATCATCCGACCGGTCTCCGACGAGCGCAGCGGTCCGGTGTGGCCGATCTGGGTGCAGAACGGCAGGCCTGCCTCGATGCAGGCGACGTACAGGGGGTAGTAGCGACGGTCATCGGGCGCGGCGTCCCAGAGCCACGGCACGATCCGGACACCGACGACGCGGTCGTCGGCGCCGAGGTCACGGATCATCCTGACGGCGTCCATCGGCCGGTCGAGGTCGGCACCGATCAGCGCACGGAGGCGGTCGGGGGCCTCGTCGACCTGGGCGAGCAGCTCGTCGTTGTCGATCAACGGGCCACCCGGTGCGTACCAGGCGGAGACGAGGGCGAGATCGACCTCGGCCTCGTCCATGGCGGCGATGGTCTGCTCGACCGTCGTCGGCCGGGTGTCACCGGGTCGGCCCGCCCATCGCAGCAGGCTCTCCATCCACGGCGCAGCAGCCATGCGGGCGGTCGGCACCTGGGCCCACACGTCGACGACGTCCATCTCGACCTCCATCCACTTCACTGGTGAAGTAGTTACCTCACCAGTGAAGCAGTCGGCGGTACGGTCGGCAACGTGACGTCGGCCCGGCACCACCGCCTCTACCACCGTCTCCAGGTCGCCGCCCGGGAGCTGCAGCGCACGGCCGATGTGACGATCCGCCCGAGCGGGTTGAGCACCGCCCAGCTGGCCGTGCTGGCGGTGGTCGAGGCCGACCAACCGGTCCGCCAGGGGCGGGTCGCCGACCAGCTGTCACTCACCGAACAGGCGCTCACCGCCATGATCCGACGCCTCGACTCCCTCGATCTGGTCCGCCGCCGGCCGGACCCCCACGACGGCCGGAGCACCCTGCTCGAGCTGACGCCGGCGGGCACCCGGACGCTCCACGACGCCGGCGCTCGTTTCGACGTCGTGAACGAGGTGCTCGACGGGACCTTCGACGCCGACGAGCTCGCCACGCTCGCCGGCCTCCTCGACCGGATCCGGCAGGCGCTGGCCGAGGATCAGCCGGAGGGGTAGACGAGTCGGTCGACGAGCAGGGCGAGGACCGCCTCGGGATCGTCGATGCCGAGGGCATCGGGCAGCGTGAGCAGCTCGGTGATCATCCCACCCACGGCCAGGTGCAGCAGCACGATCTCGTCGGCCCCGCCGGCCAGGCCCGACGACTCGTGGAACGCGAGGTCGGCATCGAACGCCCCGCGGATGATCGCGGTCAGCGGCTCGGCCAGATCGGGCCGCCGGGTCGCCTCGAGCCGGAGCTCGAGCAGGGCCAGGTGCAGCGCGGGCTCGGCCCGGGCCCGGTCGAAGAGCTCGACCATCAGCCGCACCCACTGGTCGCGCGTCGCGGGCCCGGTCGCCCGATCGCGGAGGTACTCGTCGTCGGGCGTGAGCCGATCGAAGATCCGCCGACCGAGCGCGATGATCAGCTCGTCGCGGGTACGGAAGTAGTTCGAGCACGTGCCCTGCGGCACCGCCGCCTCGCGATCGACGGCCCGATGGGTGAGGCCCCGCATGCCCTCCGCCGCCAGCACGGCCAGGCCGGCATCGGCCAGCCGATCGGCCCGCGTGACCTCGTTCATCTCGACGACCTCTCGACTCGACCACAACAAGTGTAGTACTACTACGGGTGTAGTAGACCCTGAGCCCCGGGAGGATCCCATGCGCTACGACCGTTCCGTCACCTCGATCTTCGCGAGCGATCCGGCGGCCACGGCCGCCTTCTTCGTCGAACACCTCGGCTTCGAGGCCCAGCTCGACATCGGGTGGTTCGTGAGCCTCGTGCAGCCCGACCACCCCGAGTGGGAGGTCGCCGTCACCGCTGCCGACCACGAGTCGGTCCCGGCGTCGCACCGCCACGCCGTCCGCGGCGCGGCGGTCGCCGTGGTCGTCGACGACGCCGACGCCGTCCACGCCCAACTCACCGAGGCCGGCGTCACCCCGCTGGGCGAACCGGTCGACCATCCGTGGGGTCAACGCCAGTTCTTCGCGCCGGCTCCGGACGGGCTGCTCCTCGACGTGCTCCAGCTCGTCCCGCCTGACCCCGATTGGTTGACCGAACACGGCCTCGCCGCGTGACCGATGGGTCCGGGCGTCCGGCCCGGGCCCTCAGCGCGTCTCGAGGCCCGCGGGGAACTGTCGGGTGTCGCTCAGCCGGGTGAGGCTGAACGACCAGGCCCCGGCCAACCCCATGGTCTCGACGGTGCTGATCGACGCGTGGTGGATGACGAAGCGCTCCCACTCCCACGGCACCGGTTCGACGCCGAGCAGGTGGGTGAGGATCACCGAGTTCGTCCCCGCGTGCGCGACGACGACGTAGCGGCGGTCCGGCTCGTCGACCTCCCAGAGCGGGAGGTCGGTCGGGTCGGGCCGCACGCCGAGCTCGCCGAGCAGCCCCGCCAGACCGGTGCCGATCCGTCCGTGGAACTCCCGGAAGCTCTCGCCGCCCTCGAGACCGTCCCAGAGCAGCTCCGCCGGACGCTGCCGGGCCTCGGAGAAGATGCGCTCGACGTCGTGGTCGGTGCCGTCCCACTCGGGGTTCCGGATCTCGGCGAGGAAGTCGAACGTCTCGGCGTCGAGCCCGACCGCCTCGGCGATCGGAGCGGCGGTCTGCTGGGCCCGCAGCAGGGGCGACACGAACAGCCGGTCGACGTCGACGCCGGTCAGAGCGGCAGCGGTGAGGCGTGCCTGCTCGTGGCCCAGGTCGGTCAGGCGGGGATCGTCGACGTTCAGGCCGTCGCGGACCCACTCGGGCTGACCGTGCCGGATGAGGACGAGCTCCATCAGGCCACGTCGATCATGATCTTGCCGACGTTGGCGTTGGACTCCATGCGAGCGTGGGCGACGGCGATCTCGTCGAGCGGGTAGCGGGAGTCGATCACCGGCCTCATCGCACCCGACTCGAACAGCGGCAGCATCTCGGCCCGGAAGCGCTGGGCGAGGGCGATCTTCTCCTCGAGCGGCCGGGCCCGGAGGACGGTCCCGATGAGCGCCGCACGCTTCGGGAGCAGTTTGCCGAGGGCGAAGGTGGCCTGGCCCTCCCCCATCACGCCGACCTGGATGATCCGACCTCCGACGCGGACGCTGTCGATGTTGTCGTTCAGGTACTCGCCGCCGATGACGTCGAGGACGCAGTCGACGCCGGCACCGGCGGTCGCCTCCCGCACCGCGTCTCGGAAGGACTCGCTCGAGTAGTCGACGGCGACGTCGGCACCCAGCTGGCGACACGCCTCGACCTTTCCGGTCGATGCCGTCACGATGATCCGGGCGCCGATGGCCCCCATGATCTGGATCGCCGCGGTACCAACACCGCTGGCGCCGGCGTGCACCAGCGCCCACCGGCCCGACGTCATGCCCCCCTGCACGACGAGCGCGTCGTAGGCGGTGAGGAAGACCTCGGGCAGGGCCGCGGCGTCGGCGAGCCCGACCGTGGACGGCACCGGCAGGACGGTGCGCTCGTGGGTCGCGACCCGCTCGGCGTAGGCGCTGCCCCCGACGATCCCCATGACCTCGTCGCCCACCGACCACGACCGCACCCGGTCGCCGACCTCGGCGATGCGCCCGGCGTACTCGAGGCCGGGGATCTCGAACTCGGTCGGCGGGCCCGGATAGAGGCCCATCCGCTGCAGGAGGTCGGCCCGGTTGAGCGCCGTTCCGGTCACCTCGACGACCACCTCCTCGGGGCCCGGTACCGGATCGGGCACCTCGCGGATCGACAGGACCTCGGGTCCCCCATGACCATCGAGCACGACTGCACGCATGTCCGGCACGGTAGTCATCCCGTACGCAGCCGCCGGTACGGTTCCGACGTGGCTGACGAACGCATCGAGGTCGAGGAGATCGAGGTCGATCGGGACTCCCACGTCTTCCTCCGGTTCCTCGACGGCTACGAGGCGACCTTCGCCGTCGAGCCCCTCCGGCTCGCGTGCCCGTGCGCCTCCTGCCGGAGCCGACGTGACCTCGGCCAGGCCGTCATCGCCCCGTTGGCCGCGGCGAACATCGCCATCGCCGACGCCCGCCTCGTCGGGAACTGGGGCCTCGGCGTCGACTGGAACGACGGCCACGCCACCGGCATCTACGCCTGGGAGGTCCTCCGCGCCTGGGCCGAGCAGACCGAGGGCGAGCCGACCTTCGAGCGGACCGACCTACCCTCCCCGGCTCAGGCCGCCGCCGAGGCCGCGCCCCCCGACGACGGCCTCGACGGCGGCTTCTCGTAGAACTGCCCCTCCGGTGCATGGATCCCGCCCTGTGAGCGGTGGGGTCCCTGTGACCGAGTCGACCGCGCCGAGCCCACCGACGTCGATCGACTCGTTCTACGCCGACGAGTACGACGGCCAGCTCCGCCGGGCCTACCTCATGCTCGGCGACCGGGGCGCGGCCCACGACGCCGTCCACGACGCGTTCGCCGCGGTGCTCGCACGGTGGGACGTCCTCGATGCGCCTGGGCCCTACCTCAACCGGTGCGTGCTCAACGCCTGCCGCGATCGGGCCAACGCGGACGCCCGGACCACGGTCGGTCCGGTACCGGAGCTGACCGTCGCCACGTCGTCGCTGCGGATCGAGCTCTGGGAGCTCCTCGACGAGCTGCCCTTCCGGCAGCGGGCGGCGTTGGTGCTCCGGTACTACGAGGGCCACACCGAGCGGGAGATCGCCGAACTGCTCGACGTGCGGCCCGGCACGGTCGGACCGCTGATCACCCGTGGGCTCCGCCGCCTCAGGAGGTCGTTGCGATGAACCTGGCCGAGCTCGAGGACGAGCTGCGTGCGGTCTTCGAC
>JBCCTY010000265.1:0-5755 GCA_039197885.1 Actinomycetota bacterium
GTCCCGAACGTGGCCGGGCTCCAGACGCGCCCGGCTCGTGGCGAGCGGGAGTCCGTCGACCTCCGGCGGCTCGTCGCCGGGTTCCTCCGCATGGCTCCCGACGTCGCGATCGTCGGCGAGGTCCGAGATCGCGAGGCGCTCCCGCTGCTGCTCACGCTGTCGTCGGGCGTGACCGGCTACACCACGATCCACGCGGCCAGCGCTCGACGGGCCCTCACCCGACTGCGGTTCGTGGCGCAGCTCGACCCCGCTGCGGCCCAACTGTCGGTGGCGGCGCTCAACCACCTCGTGGCCGACTCGATCGACGTCGTCGTCCACCTCCGGCGCCTCGACGGGCGGCCGAGGGTCACCGAGATCCTGGCCGTCGAGGACCTCGCCGCCGGGGACGCGGCGTCGACCTTCACTGCCACCGAACTCTTCCACCGGCCGTCCCCGGCAGCACCGCTGTCGTGGACCGGTCAGGTCCCGGTCCGGCTGAGCCGACTCGCCGGCGAGTACGGCATCGACCTGGGCGACGTGCTGCGGGCCGGTTCGTGATCCCGCTCCTCGCCGCGTTGGCTGCCGGAACGGGGGTCTGGCTGATCGTCGGCCCCCGACTCGCCGACCGCCGGAGGACCGAACGGCCGTCGCTCGATGAGCGGACGTTGCGCTGGCTCCGCCAGGCCGGGCTCGTCGATGTCGGGATCGTCGAGTTCGCCACGGTGTGCGCCGTCGTCGCGACCGCAGCCGGAGCCCTCGCCTGGCTCGTGTTCGCCGGCGTCCCGGCCGCGCTGGTCACCGCCGTCTTCGCGCTGACCCTGCCCGTGGCCGGCTACCGCGGCCGTCGACGTCGACGTCGGGAGCTCGCCCGAGAGGCCTGGCCCCGGGTGCTCGAGGAGATCCGTCTCAACGCGACGAGCCTCGGCATGTCGCTGCCCCGTGCCGTCTTCGAGGCCGGTCGGGGCGCGCCGCCCGGACTCGCCGAGCCGTTCGCGACCGCCGAGCGCATCTGGCGGATGAGCGGCGATCTGGAACGCGCACTCGACGTGCTCAAGCACGAGCTCGGCGACGCGACGGCCGACACCGTGACCGAGACCCTGCTGGTCGCCCACGAGGCCGGCGGGACCGATCTCGCGCCCCGGCTCCTCGCGCTCGTCGAGGACCGCCACGCCGACGTCCGGGCCCGACGCGACGCACTGGCGCAGCAGGCCGGCGCTCGTTTCGCCCGGGCGTTCGTGCTCATCGTCCCCGCCGGCATGGCGCTGGTCGGCCTCACCATCGGCGAGGGCCGGCAGGCCTACGCCAGCGCGGGAGGCCAGGCGACCGTCGTCGCCGCCATCGCCGCGCTCGCGCTGTGTTGGATCTGGTCGGGCCAGATCCTGCGCCTCCCGGAGGACGAGCGGGTGTTCGGCCCGTGACCCGGTGGTTGCTCCTGCTCGCCGTCGTCCCGATGTGGTTGGGTTCGGCGCTCGTGCTCGCCTCGGTCCCGGCGGTCCGACGTGGGTCGCTGTCGGCCCGACTGCTCCCGCACACCCCCGGGGCCCGGATCGCCGTCCGCTCCGGCAACGGTTCGCTGCGCGCCGTCGTCGAGCCCATCGCGGCGGACTGGGCCGAACGACTCGCCGGTGCGACCGGCCTCGGCCAGGACCTCCGACGCCGACTTGCGCTGGTCGGCGACGACCGGGGCCCGTCGGCGTTCCGGGTCCGTCAGGCCGGCGCGAGCGTCGCTGCGGGCATGGTCGCGGTCGTGCTCGCCGGCGCACTCGGGCTCCCGGGTGCCGTGCTGACGACCACGGCGATCGTGGTGCCGGCGCTCACCTTCGCCCTCGTCGACGAGCACCTCTCGAGCCGCGCCCGCCAGGAACGCCGTCGCCGCCGCGACGAGCTCCCGGTCGTTGCCGAGCAGCTCGGGATGTTGATCGCCACCGGCTACTCGCTCCCCTCGGCGCTGGCCCGCCTCGGCAACCGAGGCAGCGGTCGCGTCAGCGACGACCTCCGGCGCGTCGTGGCCCAGATCGGCCAGGGCGTGGACGAGGTCACGGCGCTCCGCCAGTGGGCCGAGACCATCGACCTCGACGGTGCTCACCGGCTCGTCTCGGTCCTCGCGCTCCACAGCTCCACGACCGACCTCGGCCGTCTCATCAGCCAGGAGGCACGCAACATCCGCGACGAGCTCCACCGCGAGCTCCTCGCGACCCTCGAGCGACGCACCCAGCAGGTCTGGATCCCGGTCACCGTGGCGACCCTGGTCCCCGGCGTCATGTTCCTGCTCGTGCCGTTCCTCGCTGCCGTCCGCTCCTTCACCGATCTCTGACCAGGAGGCACCACATGTCCGAACCGATGCTCCGCATCATCGCAACGGCCCAGGTCCTGGCGCTGCGCGCCCGGCCCGACGACCGGGGCGAAGGCGTCATCTCGGCCGCCATCGTCGTCCTCATCATGGCGCTGCTCGGCGGTGCGCTGTGGGTGGCCTTTAACGGCATCTTCACGGACGCGACCAACCGGGCGGGGAACGAGATCCAGCAGATCGGTGGCTGAGGCCACCACCGCTCGAGACGATCGCGGGGGCGGTCCGATCAGCGCCGCGGTCGGCGTCACGGTGCTGCTCTCGTTCCTGCTGCTGACCGTCCACCTCCTCCTCGGGGCGTGGGCGAGCTCGCGCGCCGGTGCGCTGGCCGCCGATGCCGCCCGGATCGTCGCCGAAGCGGACGACGCCGGTGCCGGTGCCGCCCGCGCACGGGCGATGGTGCTGGCCCTCGAACCCGACGCCACCGTCGGGGTCTCGTTCGGCGCCGGGACGCCCGCCGAGGTGGTGGTCACCGTGTCGTTCCCGGGGCCGACGCTCGCCGGCTCCGCTGCCCCGTTCGCGACGATCGAGCGGACCGCTCGTCAGCCGGTCGAGGTGCTGGGCTCGTGAGGGCCCGGCGCGATCGTGGCCGGGGTGACGACGGCGAGGCCGGTGTGGTCCTGCTCCCCCTCGCGCTGTTGGCGGTGTTCGGGTTCGGCCTGCTCGGCCTCGGCCTGTGGCGGGTCACCGAGACCGACATGGCCGTCGTGGACGCCGCCCGATCGGGTGCCCGGAGCTACGTGGAGAGCCCGGTCGAAGCCGGTGCCGCCGGCGCCCGGGACCGAGCTGCCGCCGCGGCCCTCCGATCGGCCGACGCCGCCGGGCTCGACGGCGTGGACGTCGACATCGCGGCATCGGACCGTGTTCGCTGCTCGGTCGTCGAGGTGACCGTGTCGGCCCGGGTCCCGGCGATGCCGCTCCCGTGGATCGGCTCGCTCAGCGAGACGACCGTGTCGTCGACCCAACGTCAGGTGATCGATCCCCATCGAGATGGGCTGGAGGGCGAGGCCTGGTGCGTGGACGGCTGAACCCCACCGATCGCGAGACCGGCAGCGCACTCCTGCTCGTACCGATCGCCGTGCTCGTCGTCCTGATGCTGGCGATCCTCACCGTCGACGGTGGTCGGGCGCTGCTCGTCCAACGCCGCTCCGCGGCCGAGGCCACCACCATCGCCAACGACCTGGCAGCGGTCGGCGTCGACCGCCGCGCCTTCCAGGAGGACGGCGTCGTGCGACTGGTCCCCGAGGCCGAGTTGCGCCGCCTCACCGACTCGCTGCCTGCGATCGGCCGACTCACCGTCACCCGCATCGACGACGTCACCGTCGAGGTACGGGTCACCCGATCGGTCACGCCGTGGATGGGGAACGGCTCGCTGCCGGGCTGGGGGGTCATCGAGGTCGGCGCCGCGGCTCGAGGGTCGATCCGCGCACCTGCTCCGACATCTTGATGCTCTCAGCTGTTTTCAATATATTTCAATGTATGCAGATGGAACCGACACGATGATCGAGCTCCGCCTCCAGGAGACCGGCGCAGTCGTGGCCAAGACCCGGCCGGGCGACCCGGCGGCCCGGGAGCGCCTCGATCGCGAGCGGGCGCTCCTGGTCGACGCCGACCTGCCCGGCATCGTCCGCCCGACCGCCGAGGACGTCACCGACGAACCCGCGCTGCTGCTCGAACCGGCCGGTACCTCGACCCTGTCGGCGGCACGGGTCACCGAGGCCGACGTGGCGACGATCGGTCGCGATCTCGCAGCGACGGTCCTGGCGCTCCACGAGCGTGGGATCGGGCACGGCGCGATCGAGGCCGACCACGTGCTCTGGTCGCACGGAAGGAATCCGACGCTGTGCGGCTTCGGGTCGGCGGGACCCGACGTCGATCCGGGCGCCGATGCCGAGGCTCTCTGCCGCCTGCTCACCTCGATCGCCCCGGACGGCTCCGACGTCATCCGAGCCGTCGAGCGGGCCGATGGCGACCTCCGACGACTCGGCGCGGAGCTCGCCCCCTCCGTCCCCGCCGGCCCGACCCTGCCGAGAACCACGGCCGATCGACCGGGCGTGCCGTTCAGGCGTCGGCCGGGCGCTGCCGAGCCGAACCGGGCGATGCGGACCGCCACCCTCGTGGGTGCCGTCGTCGCCGGGCTGCTCGCCATCGGTTGCGTCGTCGTGGCGCTGACGACCGGGGGCGCCGAGGCCGACACCGAGGCGATGCCGGTCGCGCCGGCCACCACCGCACCCGCGGTGACGACCACCCCGGTGACGACCGCCCCCGTCGCGACCGCGCCGGTCGTCACCGTCGCGCCATCGCCGACCGACGGGGCGGAGTTGGTCTGGCCCGCCGACACCGACTGCCCGGACCTCCCGGACCCCACCGGGCTGATCGGCGGTGCCGACCTCGACCTCGATGGCTGCGACGAGCCGGTCCTCCGCATCGAGGACGAGCTCCACGTCGGCGACCGACGCTTTCGCCTGGGTTCGGCCGATGACGTCGTGCTCGTCGGTGAGTGGTCGTGCAGCGGCCGGGCGACGCCGGCGCTCGTGACACGGTCCGACGGCGCCGTCCACCTCTTCCCCGACTGGCCCGACGAGGTCGCTCTCGACGTCGAGGCCGTCGCAGTGGTCGGTCCCGCCCTCGACGCCGTGACGGCGACCGTCGAGGGCTGCGACGCGGTCGTGGTCGAGCTGGCCGACGGCACGAGTCGGGAGGTGACCGGATGAGCCCGTCGGTCGCCCAGCGCTCGGGGGCCCTCGCCACCACGACCGGTGGAGTGGTCGCCGTCGCCACGGCCTGGCTGATCGACCCGGGTCCACTCGACCCCGGCGAGGAGCTGGCGGTGACGATGCTGCGGAGCGCCCTGGGCGTCGCCGGCGCACACGCCGCCGTGCTCGGTTCGTTGTGGCTCCTCTCGTGGGCGTTCGGCTGGCGGCGGGCGCTCCGGTGGTCCGCACGCCTCGGCGCGGCCCGGATCGGACTCGCGACATCGATCGGCGTGGCGTCCCTCGGCGTCGGATCGCTCGCGGCGTCCACCCCGGTCGGCGCCGCCGAAGCAGACGTCGAGACGGTGCCGAGCGCCTCACTGACCCCGGTGGAGCTGCCGGTCGCCTCGCTCGTCCCGATCGACGAGCACGCCGAGGCAGGGGCCCCTGACGAGAGCAGCGCCCAGGTCGCCGCCACGGACGCCCCCACCTGGAACGTCGAGCAGGGCGATCACCTCTGGTCGATCGCCGAGGCCCGGGTCGGTGGCGACGACGGCATCGTCGACGACGCCGAGGTGCACGACTACTGGGTCCGCCTCGTCGAGCTCAACGCCGACCGGCTCGTGGTGCCGGGCGAGCCCGACCTCATCCTCCCCGGTCAGGAGCTGCTGCTCCCGGAGTGACCCGACGCACCGGCGGCGCGCCGCGCAGGTGTCGTCGGTGCTCCCGCCTCAGA
>JBCCTY010000266.1:0-5734 GCA_039197885.1 Actinomycetota bacterium
CAGATCGACCTGTTGGGCGAGCGCGTCCTGCCCGCGCTCGGCGAGCTCTAGCGTTCGACGCGACGGGACCGGCTAGAGGCCGGCCTGCTCCGGCTGCCGATCGGCCTCGAGCGCGATCGTCGAGAGCTGGTCGCTCCACCACTCGCTGAGCACGATGCTCTTGCCCGGGACGTCGGCGAGGATCCGATCGACGAGCTCGACCAGGTGGGCCCGGTCGGCGACCTCGAGACGGAGGTCGAGCAGGCCGTCGACCACTCGGGAGCGAGACGTCGTCTCGCCCTCGATGCCGGCTTGCAGTTCGTTGACGATGTCGGTGAGAGCCATCGCACCTCCTGTCGGCATCTCAGGTGTACCAGTGAACCTGCTCCGGTGGGTTACCCCGCCGTGAACGGAGGGCTCGTTTGGTGACTGTTTTCACAACCACTTGACGACGGTCACGGAGAGAGTCGTTCCAGGTGCCACGCTCGCCGTTCGCGCACGAATCGCAGCCGATCGTGGAGTCGACCGGCCCGGCCCTGCCAGAACTCCCACGACGAGGGCGCGATGCGGAAGCCGCCCCAGTGCGACGGTCGCGGGACCGCCCGACCGTCGTAGCGGCGCTCGACGTCGGCGAGGCGACCCTCCAGCTCGGTGCGGTCCGCCAACCGCTCGGACTGGCGCGAGGCGTGCGCACCGAGCTGGGACAGCCGGTGCCGCGAGGCGAAGTAGGCGTCGGACTCCTCCGGGCTGACCCGGGTGACCATCCCGGCGACCCGCACCTGCCGGTCGAGCTCGAGCCACGAGAACAGGGCCTCGATGCGCGACTCGTGGGCCAGCGCCCTGCCCTTGCGGCTCCGCTCGTT
The DNA here is from genome assembly GCA_039197885.1 of Actinomycetota bacterium. GTDB lineage: Bacteria > Actinomycetota > Acidimicrobiia > Acidimicrobiales > Poriferisodalaceae > JBCBSZ01. Next base: position 843 of record JBCCTY010000266.1, read on the forward strand.
GGTGTAGAAGGCCAGGCCCCGCTCGTCGAGCCCACGGAGCAGCACGTTGCGCACCGACGGCGCACCGTCGGGGTCCACCGTGGCGATGGCCATGGCATTGGCCTGCGCGCAGCCCTCGCGACCGGCGTCGTCGAACCACCGGCGGAACTGCACGAGGGGGTCATCGGCGACCACCCCCTCGTCGAACGGCTCCTCGCGATAGCGGGCGAGCAGCTCGTCGGCACGGCTCACGGCATCCTCCTCGCCACGGCCCAGGTTCCCCGGCCGGCCGACGATGCCACCACGTCCCATGATCCGGGCAGGGCGCGATGCACCTCGGCGGCGGTGAGGTGGATCGGGGTGAACTCGGCCGAGGTGTTGACCCACACGAGCGCTCCGCCGGGGGCGAGCACCCGATCGACCTCGAACGGGAACAGCAGCATGTTCTGGAGGACCAGCGTCGACACCGCCCCGTCGGGGTAGGGGAGCCGCCACGAGTCGGCGCAGACCCGGGGACCTGGCTCGGCGGGCGAGCGGCGCAGCATCTCCCTCGACAGGTCGAGGGCGTGCACGGCGTCGAACCGCTCGGCCAGCAACGCCGTGCTCAGGCCGACGCCCGAGCCGAGCTCGAGGCAGAGCCCGGCGCCGTCGACGTCGCCGCGATCGAGGGCATCGTCGAGCGGACGGTGCCGCCCCGGTCCGTACCGGGTGTGCCACTCGCCGGCGAGCGAATCGAAGAGGTCGGCCACCTTGGCCCGTCGCTCGGGCGTCCACCCCTCGGGCTCGAAGGCGACCTGGAGGGTCACCCGGCGCATCGGGTGGTCGGGCCCACCCGGCCCACCCGGGTCGTCGACCGGTGGGTCGATCCGGTCGAGCTCGCGGACGCTCACCGGGGCTCGACGCGATCGAAGCCGGTGAAGGGACGGAGCACCTCGGGCACGACCCAGCCACCCTCGGCGTCCTGACCGTGCTCGAACAGGAAGACGAGCGTCCGGGCGATGGCGCACGCCGTGCCGTTGAGCGTGTGGACGAAGCCCTCGCCGGTGATGCGGCAGTCGAGGCGACGGGCCGAGTAGTCGAGGTAGTTCGAGCAGGAGGTGATCTCTCGGTAGCGCTCCTCCGACGGCAGCCAGACCTCGAGGTCGTACTTCTTGGCCGCCGCTGCGCCCAGGTCACCGCTGGCGACGTTGATGATGCGGTAGGGCAGGCCCAGCCCACCGATGATCCGCTCCTGGAGGGCGCGGAGGCGCTCGAGCTCGTCCCACGACTCGTCGGGCGCGACGTAGGAGAACATCTCGACCTTGTCGAACTGATGCACCCGGAAGATGCCGCGGGTGTCCTTGCCGTAGGTCCCGGCCTCGCGCCGGAAGCACGACGAGAACCCGGCGTAGCGAGCGGGGACCTCGTCGGCCGACAAGCGCTCCCCTCGGTGGAGCCCGGCGAGCGGGACCTCGGCGGTGCCGACGAGATGCAGGGCATCGCTCTCGATCTCGTAGACCTGGTTCCGGTCGGTCGGGAAGAACCCCGCGTCGATCATCATCTGCTCGCTGACGAGCACCGGTGGCACGACCGGCACGAAGCCCTCGGCGACCACCATCTGCATCGCGTACTGGACCAGGGCGAACTCGACGAGCGCGGCCTCGCGCATGACGTAGGCGAACCGAGAGCCGCTCGTCCGGGCGCCACGGGGCAGGTCGATGAACCCCATCGCCTCGGCGTAGTCGGCATGGTCGTGGGGCGGAGGGGAGCTGCGCTCGCCGACCTCGGCGACGAGCTCGAAGTCGTCCTCTCCACCGTCGGGCACGCTCTCGTGGGCCGGGTTGGGCACGGTGAGCGCGAGCTCGCCGACCCGGTCGGTGAGCTCGCGGAGCTCGTCCTCGGCGGTGCTCAGCTCGACCTTGAGTCGGCCGGCCTCCTCGATGCGCTCCGGGCGCTCCTCGGGGCTCGACCGTCCGATGGCCTTCGACGCGGCGTTCTGGCGGGCGCGGAGGTCCTCGGTCGAGGACTGCAGGCCGCGACGGCGGGCCTCGAGCTCGTCGAGCTCATCGAGGACGGCGTCGTCGATGCCCTTGCGCACGGCACCCGCTCGGTAGGCAGGCTCGTCGGCGAGACGGCGGAGGTCGATCACGCCCGGTCACCGTAGCGTGCGAGCCCCACCACTCCGGAGGCGGTTCCCTCGACACGATCCCCGGGATCCTCACCAGCGACAGGGGCGGTTAGCCTGCCGCCTCGTGGCAGCGGTCGAGGTGTCGGAGCTCGTCGTCCGGCACGGCCGCCTCACCGCCGTCGACCAGCTGTCGTTCACCTGCGAGGCCGGTGAGGTCGTTGCGCTGCTCGGCGTCAACGGAGCGGGCAAGACGTCGACGATGTCGGTGCTCGAGGGGCTCCGCCGCCCCGACGCCGGCGCGGTCCGCGTGCTCGACCTCGACCCCGTGGCGGATCGCGACCGGCTGGCGCCTCGGGTGGGCGTGATGTTGCAGGACGGCGGCCTCCCGCCGTCGGCTCGCCCCCGGGCGTTGGTGAGCCTGTACCGGTCGCTGTTCGGTGCCGGCCAGCGACCGGACGACGTGCTCGATGGCGTCGGGCTCGGCGACCGGGTCCGCACCCCGGTGCGGCGTCTGTCCGGCGGCGAACGACAGCGGCTGTCCCTCGCGTTGGCGCTCATCGGCACGCCCGATGTGCTCTTCCTCGACGAGCCGACGGCCGGGGTCGACGTCGGTGGGCGAGCGACGATCCGCGAGCTGGTCGCGGCCAGGCGCGACGCCGGCGGTGCCGTCATCCTCACCACGCACGAGCTCGACGAGGCCCGACGGATGGCCGACCGCCTGGTCATCATCGACCACGGTCGGCTGGTGGCGGTCGGGACGGCCGACGAGCTCGAACGGGCCGCCGGACCCCAGCGGCTCAGCTTCGGTGCGACGGCAGGGCTCGATGTCGTCGCCCTGTCCGACGTCGTCGGGGCCCACGTGCGCGAGGTCTCGCCGGGGGAGTACGAGGCCGACGTCGAGCCGGCGCCGTCGGTCGTCGCCGCGCTGACCGCCTGGCTGGCCGAGCGCGACGTCCCCCTGGCCGACCTGCGGGCGGGCCGCCACGGCCTCGAAGACGTCTTCCTCCGCCTCACCGAGGAGACGACATGAGCCGCCGGATCCTGGGCGTGGTGCGCCTCACCGAGGAGACGACATGAGCCGCCGGATCCTGGGCGTGGTGCGCTACGACCTCGGCGTCGCCGTGCGGAACGGCGAGCAGCTGCTGCTCGTGCTCGGCATCCCCGTCCTGCTGCTCGTCTTCTTCGCCAACGTCGACGTGCTCCCGACCGGGGACGGCGAGCCGATCGACTTCCTCGCTCCCGGGGTCCTCGCGCTGGCCGTGATGTCGACGGCCATGACCAACCTCGCCATCGGGCTCGGCTTCGACCGCGAGTACGGCTTCCTCGTCCGGCTCGGCGTGACCCCGCTGCGCCGGGGTGAGCTGCTCGCCGGCAAGGTCCTCCTGGTCCTCGTCCAGTTGGCCGTGCAGCTCGTCGTCCTCCTGCCGGCATCGGCGGCGCTCGGGTGGGATCCCGACTGGAGCGGGCTGAGCACGCTGCTCGGCGCCACGGTGCTCGGCGCCGTCGCCTTCGGTGCGGTGGGCTTCCTCCTCGCCGGTTCGTTCCGCGGGTTGCTCGTGCTCGCCGCCGCCAACGCGCTCTACGTCGTCCTGTTGCTGGTGGGCGGCATGGTCATCGACCTCGCCGAGCTGCCGTCCGCGATCGCCAACGTCGCCGAGCTCCTCCCCCCTGCGGCGCTCGCCGAGCTGTTCCGTGATGCCTTCGGCGGCGCCGAGGGCGACGTGGCACGGGCGTGGACCGTGCTCGCGGTCTGGGCGTCGCTGGCGCCGCTGGTGGCAGCACGGGCGTTCCGCTGGGCTCCGACTCGCACCTAGCGCCCGGTCCGACCAGGGCGCTCCCGGCTACGGCTGGATGACCGAGAGCACGAGGAAGACCAGCGCCACGGGCTGGGCGCCGATCGCGACGAACGGCATCCACGGTTGGTCGTCGACGTAGCGACGCAACCCGACGATGCCGACGGCGAGCACGAACACGGCGGCGCCGACGACGGCGAGGAACGACCCCGACGAGAACGCCATCGTGAGCAGCACGCCGAGCGAGACGAGGACGAGACCCATCAGCCGGAGCGATCGGGGCTCGCGGGTGAGCACACCGGCGAGGAGCGGCTGCCCGAGCTCGATCATCACCACGACCACGACGGCCAGGCCGATGGCGGCCATCACGAGGGACGGTTCGCGGAGCGCGAAGCCGAGCGAGAACACGGCAGCGGCTCCGACCTGCGCGAGGCGCCCCTCGAGCGGGCGATCGAGGATCCTCAGCACCTCGGCGCCGAGGGCGATCAGGACGGCCAGGACGAACCACCAGCGCGTGGCGTTCCAGGCGGCGTCGAGGGTCATGGCCAAGAGGGCGGTGAGCCCGATGGTCGCGGGAGCGGCCCACCGTTCGATGTCGGGCCGCCGGGCCGTCACCGACCACACCTGGGCGCCGCCAGCGGCGACGACGAGGACGAGGACCCCGATCGCGAGACCGGTCACGGCGTGGGGATCAGAACAGCTCGAACGCGAAGAACACGGCGAAGTAGACCGCGACCGCCAAGAGCAGTCCCCCGACGAACACCTGCGTGAGGACGGGCTTGTCGCCCTTGAGGTGCATGAAGTACGCCGCCACGATGGCGAACTTGACCACCATCAGGATCAGCAGCGCGGGTACCTCGGCGCCGCCCGGTGGGAAGTAGAACAGCGCCACCTCGATGGCGGTCAGGATGGCGAGCCAGATCCCGATCTTGATGTACTCCCAGTCCGACAGGTGATTGCCGGCATGGTCGTCGTGATGGTCGTCGTGATGGGCGTCGTGCCCGTCGTTGGTC
>JBCCTY010000267.1:0-5696 GCA_039197885.1 Actinomycetota bacterium
CCCCACAAGACGCCGGCCCGGTGGTTCTTCGTCGAGGACTTCCCACTGACCGGCTCGGGCAAGATCCAGAAGTTCAAGCTCGCCCAGGACGCGGTCGCCTCGGACTGAGCCCTCGTCCGGCCCCGCCCAGGCGACACGTCTGTACTGGAACAAACGTCTGCACGAGTTCCTTCCGAGACCGCGATCGTCGGCGTGTCCGAGGGCGCGGTCGACGATCCCTACGATGTGGCACCACGCAACGAGGGGAGCACCGCCGTGTTCGACGTGTTGAAGGGCCTGCGGATCGTCGAGGGGTCGGCGTTCGTCGCCGCGCCGTCGGGCGGCATGATGCTGGCGCAGCTCGGTGCCGACGTGATCCGGTTCGACCAGATCGGCGGTGGCATCGACCACGATCGCTGGCCGGTCACGCCCGAGGGACGCTCGATGTACTGGACCGGTCTCAACAAGGGGAAGCGGTCCTTCGCCGTCGACCTCCGCGTCGAGCGGGGCCGGGAGCTCTGCGCCGAGCTGGTGTGCGCGCCCGGCGACGGTGCCGGCATCTTCCTGTCGAACTTCCCGGCCCGGGGGTGGATGTCCTACGAGTCGCTCAAGGCCCGTCGTGACGACCTCATCATGGTGAACATCAAGGGCAACCGTGACGGCACGACCGCCGTGGACTACACCGTCAACTGCGCCGTCGGGTACCCGTTCGTGACCGGTCCCGACAGCTCGGCCTCACCGGCCAACCACGTGCTCCCGGCCTGGGACGTGATCTGCGGCCAGATGACCGCCCTGGGCCTCCTCGCCGCCGAACGGACACGCTCCCGCGAGGGCTCGGGGCAGCTCGTCGAGATCGCGCTCGCCGACGTCGCCATGTGGACCGTGGCGATGCTCGGCCACATCGCCGAGGCCCAGATCAATCGGGAGGAGCGCAGCCGGATCGGCAATGACATGTACGGCGCGTTCGGTCGCGACTTCGTCACGAAGGAGGGCCGGCGAGTGATGGCGGTGGCCATCTCGTTCAAGCAGTGGCAGAGCCTCCTCGACGCCATGGGCCTGCAGGAGAAGATGAAGCGGGTCGAGGACCTCCTCGAGGCCGACTTCCGCCGCGAGGGCGACCGCTTCGAGCACCGGGCCGTGATCGGCTCGGTGATGGAGCCCTGGTTCCTGCACCACACCGTCGATCAGATCCGGGCCGCCTTCGATGCCCGGAGCGTGTGCTGGGGTCCCTACCAGACCTTCCGCCAGCTGGTCGACGAAGACCCCCGCTGCTCGATCGAGAACCCGATGTTCCAGATGGTCGACCAGCCCGGCATCGGGCGCTACCTCATGGCCGGCCCGCCGCTCGACTTCGGCGGGGCGGCCCGGGGTGAGGTCGCACCGGCGCCCGTGCTCGGCGAGCACACCGAGCAGATCCTCGCCGAGGAGCTCGGCCTGTCCTCCGCCGAGATCGGCGAGCTCCACGACGCCGGCGTCGTCGCCGGGCCCGAGTACTAGGACCGGACGAGCGACGTCGCGAACGACACCACGTCGGCGATGGAGGCGGCGTACACGTCGGGCATGGCCTTCCGGAACAGGACATCGCCGGCGTGGCAGGTGCCGTTGACCGTCCGACTCACCGCTGGGACCCCAGCCGCGAGCAGCTTGCGGAAGTAGGCCAGGCCCTCGTCGCGGAGGGGGTCGAGCTCGTTCACCGAGATCACGTGGGGCGGGAGCCCGGCGAGGTCCTCGACGGGCGCGTGGTACGGCCAGGCGAGCGGATCGGTGGCCGACTCCCGGGTCGGGTCGTAGAGGCGGGCGAGGGGGCCCATCATCTGGCCCGACAAGAAGTAGCCGTCGTTCTCGACCAGGGACGGCAGGTCCGGATCGCCTGCGTAGCGGTTCGAGATGTACGGGCACTGGGCGTAGACGCCGTCGACCAGGCCGAGCCTGCCGTCCCGCTTCGCCTTCAGCGCCCCGGCGAGGGCGAGGTTGCCGCCGCCGCTCTCACCCGACAGCACGATCGAGTCGACGCCGAGCGCCTCCCGGTTCGCCGCCGTCCAGTCGAGCGCCGACGCGCAGTCGTTCAACCCGGCCGGGAACGGGTGGTTGCCCAACTTCCCCGAGCCGTTGCGGAACTCGACGCCGATGACCACCAGGCCCGCCGCCGCCAGCTCGTCGCGCCAACGTGCGTAGTTGGCGTCGGCGGCGGCGGCGATCACCATGCCGCCGCCGTGGCTGTGCACGATGCCGGGCACCGGTTCGTCCAACCCGGCTGGTCGGTGGACGTAGAGGCTGATGTCGTTGCCGTCCTCGCCCGTGATCACCTCGGTCCGGCGCTCGACGTCGAGCTCGGGGAGGTCGTCGAAGAAGGCCGAGAACATCAGGCCGAAGCCCTCCTCGGACGCGGACGCGTGGGCGTGGAGGTCCTCGATCGGATCGTCGGCGTCGACCTCGGGCGGCGGCAGGAAACCGTCGAGCCCGAACGGGGCCATCGCGGCGAGCATCCTCGGGTCGGCCCGCGGGTCGTCGCGCAGCTCGAGATCCGGGCGGCCGAGGCGGCCGGGCAGGTTCGGGCTCGTGGTCATGGCTGCTCCCCTCTGCAGTCGACGAGAACCTACCCCGGCGACCTCAGCGCGTGAGCAGCACCGGGCGGTGGTCGAGCACGTCGACGAGTTCGCCGTCCCGTTCGGCCCGTACCCGCACGGCGAAGGCCCGGAGATGTCCACCGTGGAGCGGGTGCTCGTCGAGCAGCTCGCTCGTGCACTCCAGCACGTCACCCTCGAACACCGGGCCGGTGTGGTCGCAGCTCAGCCACCCGAGGACGGTGGCCGTCGACGGCACGAGCCGGTGCAGCGAGGCCTGGGCCAGGCCGATCGTGTGGCCGCCGTAGACGAGACGCTGGTCCCGCTGACCGCGGGCCGGGTCGCGGTGCGCCGCCGCCTGGTTCTGGGTGAGCCGCACCAGCTCCAACGCGCCGGAGACCGTGTCGCGCATCGGGTCGACTCGTGACTCACCGACGGCCCAGGGCCCCGACTCGGGCAACGACGACAGGTCCCACGCCGGCGCCAGCTCGGCCCACGCCGCCCAGTCGAGCTCGGTCTCGGCGCCGCCGAGGTCGTCGGCGTGACCGGTCTCGGGCGCGTCGGCGTTGCGGAACGGCAGCATCGGACACCGCTCGTACTCGACGACCACCCGGCCTCCCTGGTCGACCGTCGTGATGCCGAGCAGCGCCGTCCCGCGCGGGGCCCGGTCGGGCCGACGTCGTCCCTCGCGCAGCCCTCGGATCTCGACCGTGGTCGACAGCGTGTCGCCGACCCGCACCGTCCGGCGCAAGCGCACCCCTCGGTAGAACAGGTTGGCGATCACCCGGCGGGTGGCGACGGTCGACTGGCCGATCGAGACGTGGAGGGCGAGCGTCGGGTTGACGACGGCGCCCGGCTCGCCGGTGAGTCGCTCGGCCACCGGCGTCGACAGGCCGATCGCCAACGGGTCGCCGGCGATCGCCTGGTAGAGCGCGGCCTCGCCCGCGCCGATCGTGATCGGTGGGGCCGGGTCGAGCACCAGCCCGACCCGCAGGTCGTCGAAGAAGGGACCGTCCGTCACAACGCCACCGCGCGTGGTGTCCGTTCACAACGCTCCGCGTGTATCGTCCAGCACTCAGGGCGGGCAGTCATCAACGGTGGTTCCCCCCTCCGTCGTCGGTGCAGATCCTCGAAGGAAGTCAGTGTCGCTCATCTCCCCCTGGCGCGCGCTCACGGCCGTCCTCGTCGTGGCGCTCGTGGCACTCGCCGCCCCTCCCCGTTCCGCCGCGCAGGACGAGCCGCGCATCGTCCTCGACGAGGACGCGTCGTGGCTCGAGGTCGTCAACCATCACCGGGAGGCGGCCGGCCTGTCGCCGGTCGTCGACGAACCGGGCTGGATCGACGGCCTGACCGAGCACCTCGACTACCTCCGCCTGACACCCGAACGCTTCCTCGTCGGGGCCTACCTCAACCCGCACCGTCAGAACCCCGAGAGCCCCTTCGCCACCGCGGCGGGAACGGACGCGGCCCGGTCGACCAACATCGGCTACGGCGACACCGACCGTGAGGCGATCGAGAGCTGGTTGCGGGCGCCGTTCCACGCCATCGGTCTCCTCCGCCCGGGCTGGCAGCGCACCGCCTTCACCCGCGACCTCGAGACGGGTCGGGCCCTCCTCGACGTCGTCCGCGGCATCGACGTCGACGTCGAGGACCGGGTCGTGCTCTTCCCGGCCGACGGCGTGACCACCCGATTGCGCGACTTCGACGGCGAGCTCCCCGATCCGCTGGAGAGCTGCCCGGGCTTCACCGAGCCCAGCGGCCTGCCGATCATCGCCCTGCTGCCCGGTCCGCCGACCCCGGGCACCACCGCCTCGGTGACCCTGCCCGACGGTCGCGTGCTCACGCCGGGCCCCGACCTCTGCATCGTCACCGCCGACACCTACCGCTCGACCGACGCCGTGCACGGCGAGACCGGCCGGCGCATCCTCGACGGGGCCAACGCCGTGCTCGTGATCCCCCGGCTCCCGCTCGCCGACGGTCAGCACACCGTCGCCCTGTCGGTCCCCGGCGTCGATTCGCCGACGTGGTCCTTCGGTGTGGCCGGGGTCGACTCGCGGGCGGTCGTCGGCGGCGCTGCTGCGCCGGGTTGGGCCGGGACCGAGGGGTACCTGCTGGTCGACTCCTTGGGCTCGGTGACGGCGTTCGGCGGTGCACCGGCCGGCCGGCCCACGACGGAGGCGACCGAGGCGACTGACGTCGCCGCCACGCCGGCAGGCACCGGCTACTGGGTCCTGCGCGCCGACGGTCGGGTCGAGGCCCACGGCACGGCGCCGGATCTCGGCGGTGCCGGGACCCTGCGCGCCGGTGAGCGCGCGACGGCGCTGTCACCGACACCGGCTGGCGACGGCTACTGGATCTTCACCAGCACGGGCCGGGCGGTCCCGGTCGGGACGGCGACCTTCCTCGGCGACCTGTCGGACGTGGCGCTCAACGGACCGGTCCTCGACGCCGTCGCCACGCCCTCGGGCCTCGGCTACTACCTCGTGGCGTCCGACGGTGGGGTCTTCGCGTTCGGCGACGCGGTGTTCGTCGGGTCGATGGGCGGGCTGCCGCTCAACGCCCCGGTCCGCTCCCTCGCTCCCGATCCCGACGGTCGCGGCTACTGGCTCGTGGCGTCCGATGGTGGGGTGTTCGCCTTCGAGGCCCCGTTCGTGGGGTCGATGGGCGGGCGGCCGCTGAACGCGCCGATGGTCGGCATCGTCTCGCGTGGCGACGGGTACACGACCGTGGCGTCCGATGGCGGTGTCTTCTCGTTCGGGGCCCCCTTCCTCGGCAGCCTCGGCGCGTCCGGTTCGGCGCGACCGATCGTCGCCATCTCGCCCGTCGGCTGATCCCCGGCGGGCCAGGCCTGCGACGATGGCGGACGTGACCGACACGGCCGGCTTCCCACCGGGGTTCTTCGATCGCGGCGACCCGACATCGGACGACGTCTTCTACGCCCCGACCCGCTTCGTCACCCACATCGACGACGGCGCCATCGCCGCCGTGGGTGAGCTCTACGCCGAGCTGGGTATCGACGGCGCCGTGCTCGACCTCTGCTCGAGCTGGATCTCGCACTTCGAGGAGCGCCCACGCGAGCTCGTGGCGCTCGGCATGAACGCCGAGGAGCTCGCCGCCAACCCCCAGGCCGCGAGCTGGGTGCGGCGCGACCTC
>JBCCTY010000268.1:0-5691 GCA_039197885.1 Actinomycetota bacterium
ACGGGTGAGCCGCGTGTCGTCCCATCCGAGGCGGATGACGGCCAGGGCGATGAAGTAGTACTCGAAGGTGTTCGGGAAGATCAGCAGGAGCGGGCGCCACCCGGTGAGCTCGAAGAGCGTGACGCCGACGAGTCGGTAGTACCAGAGCGCTGCGGCGATGAGGATCGCCGTCCCGTTGCGCCAGTTGCGGAACGTCGCGATGTAGGCGATCGCGAGGTAGTAGACGTCGAGCGCCTTGTCGTAGCTCTGGTAGTTGGTGAGGTCGATGTCGGTCAGCGTCTGGAAGATCGTCTGGTCGGCCGCGTCGAGGACCAGCGCGAACACGATGGCAGGCAGCGGGAAGCGCAGGATGAGCAACGGCACGCCGAGCCGCAGGAGGCAGACGGTGACGAAGACGAGCAGGTCGACCATTCGCCGCAGAGACTAGGAAACGAGACGCCCTCGCGACGGCGACCGGGCCTGGTCCGCCGGAGCGACCTCCAGCGGCCCGGCCTCCTCGGTCAGTAGAGGATGTCGAGCGCGTACCGGATCGCCCGGTCGAGCTCGGCCCGCGTGACCTCGTCGAGTTGACCGACCGGCGCCGGATCGAGGTCGGCCAGGGGAACGGTGATCACGTTGTCGCAGCTGATGACGCTCGCCTCCGGCAGCCCCTGCTCGGTCCCGACGAGCACCTCGGAACGCAGACCTCTGATCGCGGGGTGATCGGGGCGTAGGTGACGGCGGTGAGCACCTCGATCGCAGCATCGCGGGTCAGGACGCACACCGGTCGCCGGCCGGCCGGAGGGCCGAGATCGGCCCAGATGACGTCGTTGCGCGCTACCACTCCGGTGCGGTCCGTCCCGCCAGCAGTCGAGCAGATCGGACCAGGGCCGGATCAGGGGGTTGCCGTCGATACGCCTCGAGCAGGTTCCGATCGGCCTCGGCGAGCTCCTCGGCCGCCAGGACGGCGTGGGCGGCGCGCCGGAGCAGCTCGGAGCGGTTGGTGTCCTGCGCTTCGGCGAGCTCGTCGAGCCGACGGACGAGCTCGTCATCGAGCTGGACCAGGACCTCACGGCGTGCCACGACCATATGGTGCGCCAGGTGGTGATCGCGCCGGCCACATGGCGTCACGGGCTGCGAGCTCCACATCATCCGCTCGGGCGAGGGTCCAGGGCGACGACGGCGAGTGGTACGACGGATCACCCGAGTACGCCGCTGGGCGTGGACGCCGACGATGGCGCGACGTCGTACGGCGTCGAGGGGCGTCCTAGCCATCCAGCAGGTCGGCGGCGTCGAGGATGCGGTACTCGTAGCCCTGCTCGGTGAGGAAGCGCTGGCGCCGGGGGGCGTGGTCCTGCTCGACGGTGTCGCGGGCGACGAGCGACCAGAAGCTCGCCGTGGTCCCCGCCTGCTTCGGGCGCAGGATCCGTCCCAGACGCTGCGCCTCCTCCTGCCGGCTCCCGAAGGTGCCCGACACCTGGATCAGCACCGAGACCTCGGGGAGGTCGAGCGAGGTGTTGCCGACGCTCGAGACGACCAGCACGTCGAGCTCACCGGCACGGAGGGCGTCGAGGCGCTCCTGCCGCTCGGCGGTCGACGACGAACCGGTGAGGACCGGCACCCCGAGCTCCTCGGCGAGCCGCACGAGTGGTTCGAGGTAGGTGCCGATGACGAGGACCTGTTCGCCGGCGTGCCGCTCCAGCAGGTCTCGGACGACGTCGACCTTGCCGGCTGCCGCGGCAGCGATCTGCGGGCGCCGGTCCGACGACGCAGCGGCATAGGCCGCGGGCTCGTCGTCGCGCAGCGGGACCCGCACCTCCGTGCAGCTCGCCGGAGCGATCCACCCCTGGAGCTCGAGGTCACGCCACGGTGCGTCGAAGCGCTTCGGGCCGATCAGCGTGAAGACATCGGCCTCCCGGCCGTCCTCGCGGACCAGCGTCGCCGTGAGGCCGAGGCGGCGTCGGCCCTGGAGGTCGGCGGTCATGCGGACGACGCCGGCCGGAAGGAGGTGGACCTCGTCGTAGACGATCAGCCCCCAGTCGTGCTCCTGGAGGACCGGCAGGTGGAGGAACCGTCCGTTCCTGCGGGTCGCCGTGATCTGGTAGGTCGCGATCGTCACGGGGGCGAGCCGTTTGGTGCGGCCCGAGTACTCGCCGATGTCGTCCTCGTCGAGTGACGTGAACCGGAGCAGCTCCCGGCGCCACTGCTCGACGGCGACGTTGCCGGTGGTCAGGATCAGCGTCTGACGGCCGAGCTCGACCATGGCGGCGATGGCAACGACGGTCTTGCCGGCGCCGCACGGCAGCACGATCACGCCCGACCCGGAGGGTGACCACCCGTCGACGGCGGCGCGTTGGTAGTCACGCAGCTCCAGGTCGGGCGCGGCGGCGACATCGATCTCGGCGCCCTCGACCAGCGCAGCCCGGTCCTCGGCCGGCCACCCCGCAGCCATCAACGCCTGCTTCAGCGCGCCGCGCCGCTCCGCCGGCACCACGAACGCGTCGTCGACGCGCGGGCCGAGGAGGGCGGCGACGCCTGGATCGGCGACGACCGAGTCGAGCACGTCGCGCTCGATCGACCGGAGCACCAGGCCGTGTCGCTCGTCGTCCAGCAGCTCGACGACCCCGAACCGAGCGGCGGTGTCGAGCACCCAGGTGACCACCGCGTGGGCGACAGGGAACCGGCTCCACCGCTCCAGCACGGTGACCATCTCGGCGCCGTCGTGCCCGGCGGCGCGTGCGTTCCAGATGCCGAGATCACCGATGCGGTAGGTGTGGACGTGCTCGGGTGACGACTCCAGCTCGGCGAACACGGCCAGCTCGCGTCGGCACGCGTCCGCATCGGGGTGGGCGATGTCGAGGAGCAGGGTCCGGTCGGACTGGACGAGCAGGGGTCCGCTCACGACGTGATCCAGCGACCCGCGTCCCAGGTGGCGGCGAGCTCGTCGGCGCGGTCGAGGTCGGGGGGCCGGGTGACCTTGAGGTTCCGGTCGTCGCTGGCCACGACCTGCACGACGACGCCGCCGTGCAGCTCGACGACGTGCGCGGTGTCGACCGACGACGTCTCGGGGTCGAGGTCGGCGTAGGCGGCGAGCAGCGGGGCGGTGGCGAAGACCTGCGGTGTCTGCACCCGTACGAGCCGGCCCTCGGGTGGTCGTCGGGGGTCGCTGCCGACAGCGTCGACGACGACGGGCTCGTTCATCTCGACCCCCGGGACCGCGCCGCCGTGCTCGACTGCGGCGTCGACGAGCCGTTCGAGGAGGCCGATGGTCAGGAACGGCCGCGCGGCGTCGTGGATCATCACGAGGTCGGGGCGCTCCGGTCCGGGTCGGCGCTCGACCACGGCGAGACCGGCCAGCTCGCTGGCGGTGCGTGTCACCCCGCCGTGCACCACCGTGACCGCGGTGCGCTCGACCACCCGCTCGATGGCGGCCTCACCGAGGGCGCGATCGTCGGGACGGATCACCATCACGATCGAGGTGACGGCATCGGCACGGTCGAGCACCTCCAGGGACCGGTCGATGACGGCGCGACCATCGACGGGCAGGTAGACCTTGTTCTGCTCCGCCGCCATCCGCGTCCCGGACCCACCGGCGAGCAGGAGCGCCGCAGCCGTCACCGAGGGCAGATCTTGCACGCCGACGACCGTATCCGGGAGGTGTCCGTCGCCGGTCGGCGCATCCTCGTGGTCCCGTGCGACGACGACGGCCGATGTGCGCCCGGCGCACTCGACGGGCGAGCCGGCATCGAGGCGATCTGGCTGTCACCGGACGCGACGCCGCCGAACGAGCGGGTTGTCGTGACGGCCGAACCCACCGTTGTCAGCGCCACCTTCGCTGCCGTCGTCGACGCGGTGAAGCGGGTCGACGACGACGGCGGGGTCCTCGAGACCGTCGACCGCTCGATCCTGCGCCGGGTCCGACCTCCGGCGCTCGTGCCGGTCGAGGCGATCACCGGCGACGATGGTGAGGCGCTGCTGGCCGCAGCCGTGAGGCGGGTCGGCGCCGTCGAGCTCAGCCCCGGGGCGCGATGAGGGCGACGGCGTGGCACTCCACGCCGAGCCCGCGACCCAGGTCACCGAGGCCCTCGGCCCGTTTGCCCTTCACGGTCACGGGTGCGCCGACCACCTCGGACAGGCGGGCCTGGATCTCGGCCCGACGGGGCGCCAGCTTCGGACGCTCGGCAACGACGGTGCAGTCGACGTTGACGACCTCGTAGCCGGCGCCGGCCACGTCGGCGACCGCCTTCACCAGCAGCTCGACGCTGTCGGCGCCCTCCCACTCGGCGTCGGTGTCGGGGAAGAGCTGACCGATGTCGCCGAGGCCGGCAGCGGCGAGGATCGCGTCGATGATGGCGTGGGCAACGGCGTCGGCATCGCTGTGGCCGACGAGCCCCGGGACCCCGTCGAAGACGACGCCGCCGAGCACGCACGGCCGGTCGGGATCGTCACCGAAGCGGTGCGTGTCGAAGCCGTGACCGATCCTCATGACGAGCGCTCCTCGATGGCGAGCAGGTCGTCGAGCGCGACGTGGGCGACCTCACCGTCGTCATCGCCGCCGACGATCACGAGGCCGTCGGGGACCACCAGCGCCACGAGCCCGGTCGTCGTGACGATCTCCTCGCCGTCGAACCACTGCACCTCGACCCGCCGACCCCGCATGGATCGCGCCCGCTCGACGACCTCGGAGCGACCGACGGTGGCCTCGTCGCCCGAGCCTCCCTCTGCGTCGATGTCGCGCAGGAGACCCACGAGCTCGTCGGCCTCCTCACGGCCGAGCCCCGGGTCGAGCCGCGGCAGCGCGAGGCGGCGCGGCGTCGGGGGACGCTCGATGTCGTCCTCGTCGGCGGCGACGCGCACGAGATCACCGTCGCCGACCGGGAGGTACCCGGCGTCACGCAGTCCGGCGAGCACGCGCTCCTGATCGAACGGGCTGACCAGGACGGTGGGCGCCACGAGGCGCAACCGCAGCGAACGGGTGCGACGGTGGTTGGCGACGTCGGTGACGAGCACCGGGTCATCGCCGACGACCACCGCGCCGACGGCGTGGACGGTGAGGTGCCCGTGGCGGCGGGCCACGTCGTGCACGAGGTAGTCGAGCGGCTGGGGCACGCCCGACACCGCCCGTTCGGCCAGGAAGGCCAGGAGGTCGTCGGCCCGCCAACCCGAGTCGAGCGCACGCCGCACGCTGTCGGCCGAGAAGCGGTACCGGGTGGCCCCGTCGGCGCGCTCGCGATCGGCCATCTCGGCGAGGGTCGACGCAGCGCGCGGTTCGAGCGCGCCGAACGCGACCGCCGTCAGGTCCGACTGCAGCACGATCCGCGACTCGTCGGCGGGGAGGAGCCGTCGCCCGATCTCGTCGAGCGCGAGGTCGTCGCCGACGGCCGCGGCCGGCGCAGCAGAGGTCGGGGCGTCGTCGGCGACGAGCCCGAGCAGCTCCGCCTCGCGCAGCATCCAGTCGACGGTCTGCTCGACCGGCAGCACCCGACCGCCCCAGCGGTTGGGCGCTGCCCAGGTCGCAACGCTCCAGAGCGTCGCCCGATCGAAGGTCTCACCGTCCGGGACGTCGGCGACGACCCGGAGGAGGTCGAGGCGAGCGGAGCGCACGTCGATCGGCTCGGACTGGTGGGTCAGCGCCGGGCGTTGGCGGCCGTCGGCGTCGGGTGCTCCGGAGAGCGACAGCAGTCGGTCGGTGTCGAGCCAGGCGTGGAGGAG
>JBCCTY010000269.1:0-5668 GCA_039197885.1 Actinomycetota bacterium
TCCGGGAAGAAGAACGGGTCCCGGGCGGCGACCACGCCGTCGACGGCCAGGAAGCCGGCGTTGCGATGGTCCGGATGGAGGCGGTACCGCTTCCACGGGTCGTGGCCGAGCACCACGTCGGGCCGGAGCTTGCGGATCCAGTAGGCGACCTGGCTGCGCTGACGGAGCCCGCTGTCGAGCTCGCCGTCGGGCCAGCCGAGGAAGATCACCTCACCGGTGGCCCCGAGCGCCGCCGCCGCAGCGCGCTGCTCGGCCTGGCGGGTCACGACCAGCTTCGCCTGGTCGATGCCGGGGTCCCACGTGCCTTTGGAGCCGTCGGTGCACACGACGTAGGAGACCGCGGCGCCGGCGGCCGCCCACTTCGCCAGCGTGGCCCCGGCCTGGAACTCCGCGTCGTCGGGGTGGGCGATGATCGACAGGACCCGTTCGGGGGTGTCGAGATCGAGGCTGAAGCGGGCGGCGGGATCGGTGGTGCCGGAGGCCGTGGCGTCGAGGGGGTCGACGACCCGACCCTCGTCAGTCACGGGCGGCGAGCAGGGCGCGGACGGTGGCGGAGAGGTCCTCGGGCACGTCGACATCCCAGCACAGCGGCCCCTCGCTGACGAGTCGGACCCCGAGCGAGCGCCGCTCGGCCTCGGCGACGTGACGGGCCCGCGAGCCCGGCCCGTAGGCGAAGTCGAACTCGACGTCGCAGGGCAGCACCAGCACGTTGGTGCCGTCGCCGTGGCGGTCGGTCACGAGCGTGACGCCGTCACCGTCGGCCACGGCGGCCAGATCGTCGGCGAGGGGCAGGTCGGCGTGGCTGACCACGGCACGCTCGTGTCCCGCGGCCCGTGCCGCATCGACGCCGGCCCGCGCGGCGCGGTCGAGCCCCGGTCGTCCGGGGTCGACCACCGTGGCGCCGAGCGAGCGGGCCCACCGGGCCACGGCCGGGTCGTCGCAGACCACGAACACGGGGAGGGGAGCGGCGGCGAGCACGACCCGCTCGGCCATGGCGGCGGCGAGCGCTCGGCGCTCGTGGGGCTCGAGCTCGCCGGCGAGCCGACCCTTGGCGTCGTGGAACGCCTTGACGGGGAGCACGACGGCCGCCCGCTGCCGGTCGGGCACCGGCCGACTACGCTCCGCCACCCAGGGGAGTCTAGGAGGGGGTTCGTGCGATGACGCAGGAGCTGCGCGTCGCCGTGATCGGCGCAGGATCGTGGGGCACGACCGTCGCCAACCTCGCCAGCCGCAATGCGCCCACGGTGCTGTGGTCCCGGCGACCCGAGGTGGCCGACGAGATCAACACCGAGCGCAGCAACGCCCGCTACCTGCCCGATCTGCGGCTCCACCGACGGCTGTCGGCGTCGGCCGACCTCGAAGCGGTCGTCGCGGCCGCGGACGTCGTCGTGATGGGCGTCCCGACCCACGGCTTCCGCGAGATCCTCGGCAAGGCCGCTCCGTACGTGCGGCCGTGGGTCCCCGTGCTCAGCCTCTCCAAGGGCTTCGAGCAGGGCTCGCTCCTCCGGATGACGGAGGTGATCGCCGAGGTGCTGCCCGACCGCCCGGTGGGGGTGCTCACCGGGCCGAACATCGCCCGCGAGATCGTCGCCGGGCAGGCCGCTGCCGCTGTGGTCGGCATGGAGGACGAGACAGTCGCCCGATCGCTGCAGCGGGTGTTCGCGAGCGGGCTGTTCCGGGTCTACACCAACCCCGACGTGGTCGGGTGCGAGGTCGGTGGTGCCCTCAAGAACGTCATCGCCATCGCCACCGGCGTCGGTCAGGGCCTCGGCGTGGGTGACAACACCCGGGCGATGGTCATCACCCGGGGGCTCGCCGAGCTCACGCGCCTCGGCGTCGCGATGGGCGGCCAGGCCGAGACCTTCTCGGGCCTGGCCGGCATGGGTGACCTCATGGCCACCTGCATGAGCCCCCACAGTCGCAACCGGACCCTGGGTGAGCGGCTCGGCAGTGGCGAGACCCTCGACGAGATCATGGAGGGCATGAACCAGGTCGCCGAGGGCGTGCGCACCGCGCGGCTCGTGCTCGACCTGGCCGAGCGCCACGGTGTCGAGATGCCGATCCACGCCGAGATCCACGGCATGGTCCATCACGGCCGCACCGCGATGGAGGCCTATCGCGGCCTGGTCGCGCTCACCCCGGGCAGCGAGGCCGACATCGGGTGAACCACCGAGCCGGTCGTAGGATCGGGCGGTGCTGCGGCCACGACGACGTGACGAGATCCGGGCGCCCCGGGCCGGCCTGCTCGGCCGGGGATGGGTCCTGCCCCGCTGGTTGGAGCGCCAGGTCGACCCCGACCACCCCGCCTACACGGTCGGGGGTCCCGAGCCCCGCAACACCGGGGGTCGGAACTGGACCCTCGTCGGCTCGCTCGACTCCCGGCACCGCGCCGCGGTCGACCCGGCCGGCCTCGTCGTGCCCGATCGGGCGGGATGGGCCGTCGACTGGTGGATCGGGCTCGACGACCGCTGGATCGCGCCGTCGCGCGAGTCGGCCGTGCGGCAACGACTGGTCGACGGCACCCCGGTGGTCGAGACGGTGCTGCGGGTGGCCGGTGGCGAGGTCATCCATCGCGCCTACGGAGCCCGGCTCGGCGCCGACGTCGTCGTCATCGAGGTCGAGAACGCCACGAAGCAGCCGGTGTCGTTGGCGCTCGCCATCCGGCCCTACGACCTGGAGGGTGTGACCCACGTCGACGAGATCGAGGTCGAGGGCACCACCGTCACCGTCGACGGCCGTCCCGCCCTCCACCTCACCCGGACGCCCGGCCTGACCGTCACGGGGTGCCTCCAGCTCGGCGACAGCTTCGAGGGCCTCCGCTCCGGTCGGGCCGCGCGATCGGCCGAGTCGGCGACCCCGTCGACCCGGCACACCTGCGAGGGGGGTCTCACGAACGCCGCAGTGGTGGTGCCGCTCGTCCACACGTCGACGGTGCGTGCCGTGGTGCCACTCGTCGACGCGCCGTCCGGCCGGCGCCGCCGGGCACCGGCCCCGGCCGAGATCGAGCTCGACCGCATCCCACCCGCCGAGGTGGTCGCCAGCGGGTGGCGGGCCCAGACCGACGGTGGCCCGGAGATCTCGTTCCCCGACGCCCGGCTCGCCGAGGCGGTCGACGCGTCACGACGCCACCTGCTCCTGCACGACGTGGGTCGGGAGGTGGTGCTCGACCCCCTCGCCGACGACCACTCCGTCCGCGAGTCGGCGCTCATGCTCGGTGCGCTCGCCCGCTGGGGCCGACACGAGGAGGCGGCGGCTGCGATCGCGGGCCTCGCCGACCGGCAGGACGCCGACGGCGCGGTGATCGGTCGCCCGGGTGAGTGGGCCGACACCGGGGCGTTCCTCGGGGCGATCGGTGAGCAGTGGCGTCTCACGCGCGACCGTGCGCTCGTCGAGGCGCTGGTCGAGCCGATCGTGGCCGCCGTCGGCTGGATCGATCGCCACCGCGACCGCCACGCCGATCCCGGGGCGCGGGGTCTGCTGCCGCCCCGCGACGACCGGGCCGACCGGCCCGGGGAACGGCGCTACCTCGACTCGTTCTGGGCGCTCCGGGGCCTGCAGGACGCGTCGACGGTGCTGCGGGCGATCGGCCTCGCCGACGCCGCCCAGGAGACCGGGAAGGTCGCGGCCGAGCTCCGGGTCGACCTGCTGGCCTCGCTCGAGCACGTCGCGGGACGGGGCGGTGGCGATGCGCTGTCGTCCTCGCCCACCCGACCCGTCGACGAGACCTGCATCGAGGCGCTCGCGGTCGCCTGGCCCTGCGAGGTCCTCCATCACGACCACCCGATGGTGCGAGCCACCGCCGACGTCGTCCGCGAGCGGTTCCTCCACGGCCCCGCCCACCACGACGCGATCGGACCCCGTGGCCTCGTGGTCACCCGGACCCTGCGTCTGGCCACGGCCGAGCTCGCCAACGGCGACGAGCGGATGATGGGCCGGCTCGCCTGGGTGCTGGGTGCTGCGTCGTCGACCTGGACCTGGCCGGAGTCGATCCATCCCCGGACCGGTTCGGGGAGCTTCGGTGCCGGCCAGCACGGCGTCGCGACCGCCGAGCTGCTCACCGTGGCTCGTCACGTGGCCGTGATGGAACGTCCGACGCCCGACGGCCTGCGACTCCAGCTGGCGTCGGTGGTGCCGCCCCACTGGTACGGCGCCGACTGGGAGGCACGTGACGTGCCGACCCACGCCGGACGACTGGGCTTCGCGGTGCGCTGGCACGGGGAGCGCCCGGCGCTGCTGTGGGAGCTCGAACCCCACGACGACGCCCCGGCGTGGCATCTCGTCGCCCCCGGGCTCGGCGCCGACTTCGTGACCCGGGAGCCGAGGGGAGAGGCGCTGCTCGATCCCGTGCAGCTCCCCGGAGCGGCAGAGTCCCCGACGTCGGCGCCGGTCGGTGGATCGGAGCCGGAGCCGGAGCAGCCGGAACCGCCGCAGCCGGAGCCGCCGCCCAGCGGCTTCAGTTGAGCGGGGGTTCGCGGTCCTCGGCGGCGTGACGGCGGAGGAAGTGCTCGACCTCGGTGACGAGGCGGGGAGCGTCACGCTCGATGCGGCGTTCCATGCGCACCTGCTGGACGGCGGCGGCGCGCAGGCGCAGCGAATCGCCGAGCGGGTCGTGGTGCTCGCGGTCGCGCCGACCCGGATCGTCGAGCAGCAGCAGCGTGGGGATCACGCGCCACCACATCCAGAACGCCAACGCGAGCAGCACCAACAGCAGGAACATGACCGACCACCGTTTCCCGAGGACCACTGATCCATCGGCGCGGGCGCGGCGGACTGGAGGTTTTGGTCAGCTCCGGGTCATCGGGAGCTACTCGAGCTCGGCGGAGACCCGGTCCATCGCCTCGTCCTCCTCGACCTCCCACGAGAGGCTCAGCTCGGACACGAGGATGCGCTGCGACTCGAGCAGCATCGACTTCTCGGCGGCCGACAGGCCCTTCGAGCGATCTCGCAACGAGAGGTTCCGGACGACCTCGGCGACCTGGAAGATGTCGCCGGACTTGAGCTTCTCCTGGTGGTTCTTGAACCGCCGCGACCAGTTGGCCGGCTCGCGGACGTCCTTCTTGCGGAGCAGCTCGAGGACGTCGTTGACGTCCTGCTCGGAGATCGGCGGGCGGAGGCCCACCTCGTCGGCCTTGTCGACCGGCACCATCACCCGGAGCCCGTCGTGAGCGGTCTCGACGATGAGGTACTCGCGCTCCTCGCCGAAGGCGGTCCGCATCTCCCGGGAGACGATCTCGGCCGCTCCGTGATGGGGGTACACGACGTGGTCACCGACTTTGAACGACACGTTGCGACGACTCTCCTCGAGGACTCGGACCACGCGCTCCCACCGAACGTGGTCCCGACAGGGGCTCCACAGTGTGCCACCGCGCGACCCCGGTTCACACCTCGACGAGGTGAACCCGTCCCGTCGTGACCCTTCGTCGGCGACCGCCGACGACGCGTGACCTCCGGTGGCGTCCATCAGCGTGTTGGCGACCCCGGCCGGCTCAGGCCGGCGCCGTGCCGGACGCGATCGCGACCGCCTGCGCGACCGTCCGTTCGACGAACCGGCTGCGGTCGATGCCGGCGGCGTCGATGCGCTGGAGCGAGGCCCCGTCGAGCAGCGAGGTGATCAGCACGGCCCGGGCTCGCGCCTCGTCGACGTCGAGGTGCGGATCGACGAGCCGCA
>JBCCTY010000270.1:0-5665 GCA_039197885.1 Actinomycetota bacterium
GAGTTCACGAGCGGCTTGCCGAACTCGGTCTCGGTCTCGGCGTAGTCGAAGTCGAGGTGCAGCCACGCCGGGTTCATGGTCATCGTCGTGAACGAGACGTTGTCCGATTCGGTGATCGTCCGCCGGATGGCGTGCTGGATGACGGTCCCGACGGTCAGCTCCTCGAACCACCGGCCGCTGTGCGCTCGTTCCATCGCCCCATCGTTGCCGCGGGACGGACAGCGATGCGACAGACTCGGCCTCATGAGTGGCACCGACACGAGCGAGACGCACCGCACGGTCAGCTTCGAGCAGCGCATGTCCGAGGCCGAGGCCCTCATGTGGAACGTCGAGAAGGATCCGTGGCTCAACCCGAGCGGCGCCATGATCACGATCCTCGACCAGCCGGTTGACTTCGACGGCTTCCGCCGCCGCGTCGCCTCGGCGGTCGCCGACACACCTCGCCTCCGCGAACGGGTCCAGCC
The DNA here is from genome assembly GCA_039197885.1 of Actinomycetota bacterium. GTDB lineage: Bacteria > Actinomycetota > Acidimicrobiia > Acidimicrobiales > Poriferisodalaceae > JBCBSZ01. The sequence continues at coordinate 465 of JBCCTY010000270.1, forward strand.
GGGTCTCGGGCGGCTGAACCCGCCGACGTGGGTGCCCGACGAGGAGTTCGAGATCGACCACCACGTCCGTCACATCGCGCTCCCCGCTCCGGGCTCGACGCGGCAGCTGATGGACCTCTGCACCCACCTCTACGAGGACCAGCTCGACCGGACCCGCCCGCTGTGGGTCTTCTACGTGATCGACGGGCTCGAGGACGGCAAGGGAGCGCTCTTCAGCAAGCTCCACCACACCATCGCCGACGGCAAGACGGCGATCCGCCTGTCCGAGCGCTACATGGAGTTCGAGCGTCACACCGAGACCCCACCCGAGGTCGACCTCGGGCGCATCGTCCGGGAGGCGGCGGCCGAGGCCGCAGCGAGAACCGAGGCAGACGACGCCCAGGACGCCACGAACGGGGCGAGCGACGTCGCCGGCTCGGCGATCGGGGCCGCCACGGGGCTGCTGCGCCGCCAGCTCGACCTCACGAAGAAGGTCGTCGGCGAGGTCGCTGGCTGGGGCGCCGACATCGATCGGCCCGTGGAGCTCGGCGAGAAGGCGGTCGGTCAGGCGAGGTCCATCTACGAGAACCTGGGGGTCGGCGAGGACGAGCAACCCGGATCACCGCTCTGGGCCACCCGCTCCCGGCACCGCCACCTCGAGGAGCTGTCGATCCCCCTCGACGACGCGAAGGCCGTCGGCAAGCGGCTCGGCGGGACGATCAACGACGTCTTCGTGATCGGCGCGGTCGCCGGCGCGATCGACTACCACGCCAGGCGCGGCGTCGTGCTCGACGAGCTCAACGTCTCGTTCGTGATCTCGACGCGGACGCGATCGACCAGGGGCGGCAACGCCTTCACACCCACGCCGGTGCGCGTGCCGGCTCGCCAGGTGCCCATCGACGAGCTGTTCGCGACGATCCACGCCCTCATCGAGGAGAAGAAGTCAGCCAGCTCGGGCGGCAGTGCAGCGAGCCTCGGGTCGCTCGCCCGTGTGGCGAACATGCTGCCCACCTCGGTGGTCACGAAGATGGCCCGTGACCGCGCCGGCACGCTCGACTTCGCCACCTCGAACCTGCGTGGCGCTCCGTTCCCGGTCTACGTCTCGGGCGGGAAGGTCCTCCAGAACGTCATCATGGGTCCGGTCGCCGGCACCGCCTTCAACCTGACGACGATGTCCTACGACGGACAGCTCGACATGGGCCTCTTCTGCGACCCCGCGGCGGTCGAGGACCCGGCCGACCTGCGGGACTGCCTCGTGCGGGCCTACGCCGACCTCCTCGCCCTCACCACCGACTGACGCACATCGCTCCGGCGACCTCCTCGGCACGACGCGCCGGAGCCCGGGCCCGGCATCGGGAGGCCGATGCGGACCCGGGCACCAGCCGAGGCCTCAGCTCGTGAGGCGCAGCGCCTCGGACGGGCGGAGCCGGGCGGCGCGCACGGCCGGGACGGCGGCGGCGACGCCGGCCGCGATGAGTGGGACGAGCACGATCACGCTCAACGCCGTGATGGGCACGGCGAAGTCGAGGTCGATCTCGAAGGTGCTCGTGCGGGTGAGGAGCTGGTAGCTCGAGAGCAGGCCGAGCACGACCCCGGCGCCGATGCCCTGGAGGGCGACGAAGCCGGCCTCGGTCACGAACCACCGACCGACGCCGGGGGCCGGCAGGCCCATCGAACGCAGCATGCCGACCTGCGCTCGCCGCTCGCGGACGGCCCGGACCATCACGACGCCGAGGCCGGCGACGCCGATGATCAGGCCGAGGGCCAGGTAGCCCGACAACAGGTCGAAGAATCCCTGCTGGAGCCGGACCTCGTCCTGGACGATCGATCGGAAGGTCTCCGCCTCGACGCCGTGCTCGACGAAGCGTCCATCGAGCGCGGTCGCGACCGACTCGGCATCGCCGCCGATCGAGACGTAGTGGCGGGGCCAGGTGGTCTCGGGGAGTCCGCCGTCGACCAGCCCGCGGGGGACGAACGCACCGGCGAAGGTCAGGTCGTTCTCGGCGACGCCTACGACCTGCAGCTCACGGGTGGTGCCGTCCTCGAGCACGACGCCGACGGTGTCGCCGGGCGCCGGGTCGCGCACCTGCTCGTCCTCGTCGAGGAACCACTGCGAGATGATCACCAGGTCGTCCGAGGCGGCGACGGCATCGAACGCCGCCAGGTCGGACGGGTACTCGGCCGCACGGTCACGGAGCTCCGGAGCGGAGCCCTGCGACGTGAAGGACCCGTCGATGCCGGTCACGGGCCAGCGCTCCGGCTCCTCCAGCGAGTCCGGGACGAGGTCGGTGGCGAAGGGCACGACCCCCCAACTCACCTCGACCGCCGTGTCGACACCGGCCACCGACTCGAGCTCGGCCGCACCGACCGGGTCGGCCGGGTTCGAGCTGACGATGGCGTCGTAGCCCGCCGACGCGTCGGCCACGAACCCGTCGGTCTGCTCACCGAAGGATCGGTTGAGGACGGCCATGAAGGTCAGGCTGAACACGATCAGCGAGAACATGGCCAACGAGACGCCGGTGCGGAAGCGGCGGGCCACGGGGTAGGCCAGGCCGAGCTTCGTCGCCGGATCGTCGGCACCGAAGCGGGCGGCCAGCCGGGCCCAGGCCGGACCCATGGTCGAGGCGATCGCGACCGCGCCCGACACCATCAACACGCCCTGGAGGAGGAAGGCCGAGATCGGCGGATCGTTGAGGACGTCGGCGAAGAGCCCGAACACGGCGACGCTCCACACGATGACGCCGAGGCCGATCCCGATGTTCGCCCAGCGGGTGGCGAGGAACCGGTTCAGGACGGCCAGCGCGCTGAAGAGCGCGATCGGCACACCCAGGAGCAGCAGCTCCGGGCTCCCACCGGCACCGGGCCCGAACGAGAGGGCCAGGCCGCCGGTCACGCCCAGCGCGCCGAGCGACGCCACGAGGACACCGCGGCGCCGGGTGGGCGGCTCGGGCAGGTCGCGCAGCGCCCGGATGATGCCGAGGCGGCTGATCCGCCATGAGGTGAGCCAGACGACCACGAGCGAGATCACGAGACCGACCAGCGCGGCGGTCAAGAGCGACGACGGCTCGATCGCCAGGCGGAGGACGAGGTCGGTCCCGGTCGAGGCGAACAGCGCGGAGGTCACGCCGATCAGCACCCACCCGACGCCGATCCCCATCGCGGCGCCGACGACGGCGGCGATCGCCGCGTAGGCGGCGCCCTCGAGGACGAAGCCCCGGACGAGGTGGCCCCGCCTCCAGCCGACGGCCCGGAGGACGCCGAGCGACACCTTGCGCTCCTCGGCCAGCATCACGAAGAGGTTGACGAGCAGCAGGACGCCGGCGAGCACGCTGAAGCCGCCGATCGCCGTGAAGATCGACGTGAGCTCGTCACCCTCGGCCTGGGCCTCGTCGAGCAACGACTCCTTGGCCGAGGACTGCTCGAAGGTCAGGTCGGCGGCGTCGAGCCGGGCATCGATGGCCGCGGAGGCGGAGCTCACCGAGCCGACCGAGTCGAAGACGCCACCGTCGAGCGACACCCAGACCGCTCCGGTCGGCGGCGCACCCTCCGGCGGGCCACGGCTGCTGAGCTCGACGAGCGTGCCCGGGGCGACGAAGGCCTCCCCCTGACCGGCGATGCCGATGTGGGGGACGATCGTGCGGACGGTCAGCGAGGTCTCGGCGCCGTAGGCGTGGAGGACGACCCGATCGCCCGCCTCGAGGTCGAGCTCGTCGGCGACGTCGTCGACGATGACGAGCTCGTCGCCGGTCGGTGTCGCACCGGCGTCGGCGAGCCCGGAGCTCGCCTCACCCAGCGCTCGGAGCTCGTCGAAGTCGCCCTCGGTGATCGAGACCGAGGGCTCGGCGAGCGGGTCGGGACCGGTGGTGGCGAGCGCGGCCTGGGTGCGGACGACGCCGACCACACCGTCGACGCCCTCGACCGGCGCGGACCCGCGCACGGCGGCCAGCGTCGCATCGAGCTGGTCGACGTCGGTGACGTCGATGATCTGGTCGATCGGTCCGAGATCGGTCCGCGCGATGTCGCGGATGGAGTTGTCGAAGGTGTCCCCGACGACGAAGGCGCCGGCGATGATCGCCGTGCCGAGCGCCGAGCCGAGGACCACCAGCGAGGCCTCACCCCGGCGTCGGGTGAGGTTGCGGAGCGCGACGCGCCGTAGGACGGGGCGACGGACGAGATCGTGGAGGGCGAGGCCGACCAGGATCGTGGCGAGGACGACGAGGACGATCACGACCGGACCGCCCCGGCGGCGACGCTCTCCGCTCCCGTCGGCTCGGCGGCGTCGACGATCCGACCGTCGCGGACCTCGACGAGGCGGTGGCCGAGCCGTCCGAGGTCGCGGTCGTGGGTGACGATGACCACGGTCTGTCCCGCCCGGTTGACCTCGAGGAGCAGCGCGACGATGGACTCGGCCGTCTCGGAGTCGAGGTTGCCGGTCGGTTCGTCGGCCCACACCAGGGCCGGCTCGGTGACGAGAGCCCTGGCGATGGCGACCCGCTGCTGCTCGCCACCCGAGAGCTCGAGCGGTCGGTGATCGCCTCGGGCACCGAGACCGACCCGACCCAGCATCTCCTCCGACCGTCGCCGGGCCTCGGCCGGCTTCACGCCCAGCACGCCGAGCGGGATCTCGACGTTCTCCCTGGCGGTGAGCACCGGGATGAGGTTGAAGCTCTGGAAGACGAAACCCATCCGCCGCGCCCGATGCGTCGTGCGCTTGGCGTCGGAGAGGCGATGGATGTCGACGCCGTCGATCGTGACGGAGCCGGCGTCGATGTCGTCGAGGCCGGACAGGCAGTTGAGCAACGTCGTCTTGCCGTTGCCCGAGGGTCCCATGACGGTGACGAGCTCCCCGGCGCCGATGTCGAGGTCGACACGACGCAACGCCTCCACGGCCACGGAGCCGGTCCGGTAGGTCTTCACCACCCCGCGAGCGGTGAGAATCGGGCTGGCGTTCGGTCTGGTCGTCATGGCGCCATCGTCCGCTCCGAGCCCGTCGGGCACATCGGGATCGAACCCGGAACCGGCCTCCGGGATCCCTCAGGGTCCGTACGTGTCGTCCCACGTCGCCCGGTCGACGAGCTCGATGGCATCGGCCAGCCCGAGGAGCTGCTCCTCGGCGTAGCCCGATGCGATCAGCGTCACCCACGTCCCCCAGGTGGCCTCCCACGTCAGCACGAGCGAGTCCGGTCGGCCGTCGGTGGCCGGCAGCTCACCCAGCCAGCCGC
>JBCCTY010000271.1:0-5665 GCA_039197885.1 Actinomycetota bacterium
GCCTCGATCGGCTCCGCTCGTCGGCCGAGGTTTCGCGTATCAGGAGCGCCGGGACGTGATCGGTCCGATGTGGGCGATCCCGACGGGAGTGACGGTGACGTGAGCGACGACGACGATCTCCTCGCCGACCTGGCGCGTGTGCTCGGCCGCGTCGACCCCCCACCCGATCACGTTCGCGAGGCCGCGGCCGCAGCCATCGAGCTGCGCGCATTCGATGCCGAGCTCGCCGAGCTGCTCGACGAGGCGGGTGACCTCGCCGATGCCGGCGTCCGCTCGGCCGACCTCGCCGAGCCGATGGTCTTCGAGGTCGGCGACGTCGTCGTCGAGGTCGAGGTGGTGGGGGACGAGCTCCACCTGCAGGTGGCGCCGACCGCCGTCACGGCGGTGGCCGTGCGGGCGGGGAGCGGCTCGGCGGAGCACACCACCGATGAGCTCGGGCGCCTGTCGCTGCCGGTGCCCGTCGAGCGTCCGATCCGCTTCGAGCTGGTCGTCGGTGGCCGCCGCGTCGTCACCGACTGGGTCGTCGTGTGACCGACGGGGCCGACTTCGGCGCCGATCTGCGTCGGGTCGCTCCCGATGCCGATCACGACGTGCTCGACGGTCTCTGGGCCGAGCTGGTCGCCGCCCATGACGAGCCGCACCGCCGCTACCACACGCTCCAGCACGCACGACTGGTGCGCGACGACGCCGTCGTGCTCGCTGGCGCCGCCGGGGTCGACGAGCCCGTGCTGGCCGTCGCCGCCTGGTACCACGACGCCGTCTACGACGGTCGCCCGGGTGAGGACGAGGCCGAGAGCGCCGAGCTGGCCGCTGGTGCGCTCGATCGGCTCGGGCGGGGCGAGCTGGGTGACCGGGTGCGATCGTTGATCCTCACGACCGTCGACCACCGTCCGGCCGACGGCGGCGCCGCCGTGCTGGTCGACGCCGACCTCGCCGTGCTGGCCGCTGCTCCGGTGCACTACGAGCGCTACCGGCGCAGGGTGCGGGCCGAGTACGCCCACGTCCCCGACGATGCGTGGCGCCGGGGTCGGGCGGCGGTCCTGCGATCGTTGCTCGGCCGCGACCGCCTCTTCCACTCCCCGGGCGGGCGGGGGCGGGAGGGGTCGGCCCGACGCAACCTGCTCACCGAGCTGGCTCGGGTGAGCTGACGGGCGAGCCGGTACGCTGACGAACCTCGGGGCTGTAGCTCAGCTGGCTAGAGCACCTGCTTTGCAAGCAGGGGGTCACGGGTTCGAATCCCGTCAGCTCCACTCGGAAACGCCTGGTCGGAGCGGTCTCGCTCCAAAGCTCCCGGCTCTCGTCGCCGACGTAGCCACCCGGCCGGGTCCGCTCGGTCGAACGCCATCGGGAGATCGTCCTACGTTCTCGTCTGTTCGCAGAAGTCCGCCTGATCGGAGGCGAGGGTCCTGCCATGGTCCAGGTCGTGCTGTTCCACCACGTGCTCGGGCTGACCGACGGGGTCCGTGACCTCGCCGAGCGCCTGTCGGCCGGAGGATCACACCAGGTCTCGACCCCGGACCTCTATGGCGGTGAGGTCGCCGGCTCGCTCGAGGACGGGTTCGCGATCAAGGAGCGCCTGGGTGACGACGTGCTCACCTCCCGCGCCGAGGCGGCGCTCGTCGACGTACTCGACGATGCGGTGTACGCAGGGATCTCGCTCGGGGTGCTGACTGCGCAGCGATTCGCCCAGACCCGACCCGGCGCCCGGGGTGCGCTGCTCTACGAGGCATGCGTGCCCACTACGGGGGACTGGGCCTTCGGGCCCTGGCCCGACGGGGTGGCGGTGCAGGTCCACGGCAAGGACGACGACGAGTTCTTCGCCCACGAGGGTGACCTCGACGCCGCCCGGGCGCTCGTCGAGGCGGTGGGCCCCGATCGGGGTGAGGTGTTCGCCTACCCCGGCGATGAGCACCTCTTCGTCGACTCGTCACTCCCGAGCTTCGACGCCGAGGCGTGCGCTCTCGCGGTCGAGCGCTCCGTCGCCTTCCTGGACCGGATCGGATGAGCGGCCCGGGATCCGGGGAGCAGCGCGAGAAAGAGCAGTCGTGAGGGAAGCCCCGCCGAACGGTCTGGACGAGCTGTCGCTCCTCCTCGACGCGTGGGAGCACATGAGCGAACACTTCCTCCGGGTCGGCGGGTGGCGAGGGGGGCCACGCTGCGCCTGACGACCCGTGGAGGCGCTGGTGGGCCGACGCCGAGCGAGTTGACGTGCTCGGCGATGCGTTCCGGGCCCGTCGGGACCTCATCGGAACGTGGTCGGGGTCGGCCGAGTACCACCCGGACCAGGTTCGCCTGGAGCGGCACCTTCGCGATGTCGGCTTCGACGTCATCCCCGGGCTGCAGCGGCGCTCGGGCCGTTCGCTCCTCACGGTCGCAAGTGCGCGGTGACGCCGACCCCGGTTCGGTGATGCCGGGCGCCGGCACACGGTGGCATCGAGTGCCGAGACCGTTTGCGCCATCGGACACCCGAGTCGACGACCCATGACACCGGTGTGCTCTGATCTCTGACATCGGGGCGAGCTGATCGGGCCCGCCGAGCACGGCGCACCTCGGGCCTCACGCTCGGGCGACGGACGATCTCCCCAGAAGCTGGTGACCGAAAGCGACGTGGGCACCGGAGTTCCTGGTCGTGTTGAGTCGGCGCCAGCCCATCGCCTCGTAGAAGCGGTGGCCGCTCGGGTAGTCAGCGGGAGTCCAGAGAATCCCTCGGCGCCAGCTGGCACGGAGCTGCTCGAGGCCACGGTGCATGAGCGCCCGGCCCACTCCTCGTCGCCAGCAGCACGGATCGACGGCGATCGTGTCGACCTCGCCGAGGACCGGGTCGACGGGATCACGCGAGGCGCCGATGCCGATGAACCCAACGACATGTCCTCGGTCTTCGGCGACCGTCCACGTCGTGATCGGGTCGGCGAGCGTGGAGCGCCACCGATGCACCTGCTCCGTGGCGTGCTGCCGCATCCCGAGAAGATGCCCGAAGCCACGATTCCAGGAGTCGATGTAGATCGCGGCCACCGCCTCGGCGTCGCCGGCCTGAGCAGTCCGCAGATCCACCACCCACTCCAGCATCGCGCCCCACATCTCGGTGCTCGACCCGCTGGCCGATCGAACAGCGCGAAGCAGTGAGTTCGACTGATGAAGCGGCCTCGTGAGGGGCTGGTACCGGGCGCCGACCTCGCGGTCACCGTTGGCCCTGGGCCACGAGAGACCGTGGCTAGGATCCGGGACGTGTGGCGAGCTGGCAGGCCGAAGGCGACGATGGTTGGTGTGGACGCCCGCGTCAGAGTGCCGCCCTTCGGTGGGCCGAGTGAGCGGCCGGATCAGCTCACGACCATGACGACCGCGACGATCACCGCGTCATCTTCCCCTGTCCGACGTGAGGTTGCGGTCGGTGTTCGACCGCAGCTCTCGGAGAGATCCTGACTCAGCAACCGATGCCCGACGAACGAGCCCTCGACCAAGCGGAGATCGCTGCGTACTGGCAGCGTGCCTCGGCCTACTACGACGACATCACCGTCGGTGCGCCCCCGCCGACTGCGACCCAGAATGCCTGGGCGCTCCAGTTTCGTCGCGCCCTGGGGCCTCCACCGCGTCGAGTGTGCGAGATCGGGTCGGGTACCGGTTGGCTCACGCTGAAGCTGTTGGCAGCGGGCTACGAGGTGGTCATCGTCGACATCGCCGAACGGATGCTGGAGGCGTGTCAGACGAAGGTCGCCGCCGCTGGCTTCGAGGTCGAGGCACACGTCGGGTCCGCGGAGTCGCTCCCTCTGCCCGATGACTCCGTCGACGCGGTCACGAGCCACCTGGTGCTGTGGACGCTGCTGCACCCCGAGGACTGCGTCCGCGACTGGGGCCGCGTCACCCGGACCGGTGGGCGCGTCACTGCCTTCGACGGGCTCCACGGCCGTCGACAGTCGGTCGCCGAGCGGCTGCGGTTCCGCGCCTTCGACGTCGTCTCGCGACTGACGGGCAACGGCGAGCCGGGATACGGGTACATGTACGAGCCGGGACGGCTCTCTCAGCTCCCGCTCTGGAAGGCCCGTGACATCGGCGAGGTTCGCGACGTCTTCAGCGTTGCCGGCCTCGACGATCCGGTCGCATGGACGCTCGATGGCGTCCAGGACATCGAGCGACGGAGCCGGTCCATACGGGGCCGCCTTCTCGCGCCGAGCACCGACTACGTCGTCATGGGCGCGGTCGGTTCCTCGATGGCCGTGCACTGACCCGGCTCCTCGATCGGGGACTCCAGCGGCACGACCGGTGCGCCGGAGTGCTCAGGTCGGGGTCTCTGCGGGGAGGGGAGCGAAGCTGAGGCTCACCCGACCGCTGAGCGGATTCGTCGAGCAGTGCACTCGGACGCCGAAGACCTCCGAGAGCAGCTGCGGGTTGAGCACCGCCTCCGGCGTCCCCTCTGCGGCGATGCCGCCCTCCCACATGACGTAGATCCGATCGCAGTAGGCCGCTGCGAGGTTGAAGTCGTGCAGGGCGGCGATGACGGTCAGGTCCAGTCCCCGAACGAGCTCCAGCAACTCGTACTGGGCGCGGATGTCGAGGTGATTGGTCGGTTCGTCGAGGATGAGGATCTTGCTCTCCTGGGCCAGCGCACGCGCGACCAGCACGCGTTGCTTCTCTCCTCCCGACAGCGTGGCGAACAGGCGCCCCGCCAGATCGAGCGCACCGACCCGACCGAGCGCGCTCGCGATGACGTCATCGTCGTGACGGTCGTCGCGCTCGAGCAGGCCCTTGTGGGGCGAGCGACCCGTGGCGACCACCTCGCGGACACTGAACTCGAAGTCGGCCGACTGCTCCTGCACCACCACCGCCATCCGACGCGCCGACTCCCGAGCGGTCAGCTGTCCGAGCTCGTCGTCACCGAGGTGGATCAGGCCGGCAAGCGGCTCGAGCGCCCGGTACAGCGCCCGCAGCAGCGTCGACTTCCCGGATCCGTTCGGTCCGACGATGCCGACGAAGGTCCCCGCTTCGGCCGCGAGCGTGGCCTCGCCGACGAGCCGGACTCCGCCCAGGTCGATGGAGACGTTGTCGACCGCGACGCGCATCAGGACGCCTCCGCGAGTCGGCCCTGCCGGCGCAGCAGGAGCAGGAAGACGGGGACACCGATGGCGGACGTCAGGATCCCCAGCGGCACCTCCGCCGGGCGCTCGAGCACACGGGAGAGGATGTCGACGGCCATCAGGTAGAGGCCGCCGAGGAGCAGGCAGGCGGGAAGCACGCGGCGATGATCGGGTCCGACGAGCAGCCGCACGATGTGGGGGATCACCAGGCCGACGAACCCGATCGCTCCTGCGACAGCGACGACGGAGGCGGTCAGGAGGCACGAGACGAGCACGATCTCGAGACGGAACCTGTTCACGTTGACGCCGAGCGCATGGGCCGACTCCTCGCCGAAGAGGAGCGCGTTGAGGTCTCTTCCTCTCAGGACCAGCCAGGCGGTCGACAGCAGGACGACCGGCGCCGCACGGGTGACGTCTGGCCAGTCCGCGGCAGCGAGGCTCCCCAGCAGCCAGTTGAGCACCGTGCGCAGCTCCCGCGGGTCTGCCTGGAACTGCACGTAGCTGGTCGCTGCCGACAGGACGAAGCTCAACGCGACGCCGGCCAGGAGCATCCGGGTCGGTTGGAGACGACCCCCCTGCCGTCCCAACACGAGGAC
>JBCCTY010000272.1:0-5634 GCA_039197885.1 Actinomycetota bacterium
AGGCGGAAGGGCCGCTCCACGAGCGCGACGTCGACGCTGTCGTCGCTCGCGAGCGTGAGGATGCGCGCCCCGATGGCCTGCTCGACGTCCGCACGGTCGATCCACGCCTCGATCGTCAACGAGCGTCCGTCGAGGATCGGCCCGACGAGGCCCACCGTCGAGCTGGTCGAGCGGATCGTCGTCGGCTCGTCGATCCGGAGCCCGCCGTCGGTCCAGGTGACGTTGGAGGGATCGTCGATCGTGAGGTCGACGGGGCTCGTCGATCCCGACAGGTCACGGACGACGCTCCCGGCACCCTCGTCGAAGTCGTAGAGGGCGAGCAGTCCGTCGGTCGTGCGCTCGGCCGCGTCGACCGGCGCCGCGACGACCACGGTGGCCGCCACCGCGGCAGCGAGGAGGGCGAACGACAGGAGCGGTCGGAGCAGGACCCGGGGGGAGAGCGGCACGTCGTCATCCAGCGGTCGAGGGCGATGGCCCTCGACCCGTCGACCCGGAGGCCGCCCGGATGAGCGAGATCGTCGTGAGCTGGCCCAGCCTTTACAGACCGAGCACGGCCTCCAGACCGAGCGTGACGCCCGGGTGGTCACCGACACCCTTCGCGGCCAACACCACTCCCGGCATGAACGAGGTCCGGTCGTAGGAGTCGTGGCGCAGCGTCAACGACTGCCCGGTGGTGCCGAGCAGCACCTCCTGGTGGGCCACGAGGCCGCGGAGGCGGACCGAGTGGACGGGGATGCCGGCTGGTCCCGTGGCGCCCCGGGCCCCGTCGAGGGTCTCCCGCTCGGTCGGATCGTCGGCCCAGTGCTCCGAGGCTGCCGCCATCCGCTCGACGGTGGCCATCGCGGTGCCCGAGGGCGCGTCGACCTTGCGGTCGTGATGGAGCTCGATGATCTCGGCCGTCTCGAAGTGGGGAGCGGCAAGCTCGGCGAAGCGCATCATCAACACGGCGCCGATGGCGAAGTTGGGAGCCACGAGGCAGTTCGAGCGGGTGAACCAGGCACGGAGCGAGGCGAGCTCGTCGGGGCCGAACCCGGACGTTCCGATCACGTCGTGCACGCCCGCCTCGGCACACGCGCGGGCGTTGGCGAGGGCGGCATCGACGACGGTGAAGTCGATGGCGACCTCGGCCCCCGTCGACGCCAGCGAGGCCGGGTCGGCCGTGATGGCCAGGTCGCTGTCGATGCCGGCCAGCTCGGCGACCGAGTCGCCGGCACGTCCGGGATCGATCGCCGCCACGAGCTCGAGGTCGGGATCGGCGTCGACGGCCCGACAGACCCCGAGCCCCATCCGCCCCGCTGCGCCGAAGACCGCGATGCGAATCACGATCCGAGCCCCATCCGCCCCGCTGCGCCGAACGGCCCGGCTGCGCCGATCACTGCGATGCGGATCACGATCCCAGCACGACCTGGCTGGCGACGACCGCGGGATCGGCATCGTCGGCCCAGGGGAACCGGCCGGCGGCATCGGGGTAGACGAGTTGCAGCATCCGGAACGGGCGGTGCGAGTAGTGATCGGCCGCGCCGGCGAACCAGTCGGCGTGCGCAGCGACGTCGACGGGGAGCAGGACGCACGGCAGGTCGTCGGCGCCCAGCATCCCGACGAAGGGCTGGGAGACGGGCAGCTCACCGCCGCTGCGCAGGTGGTCGACGAACTCGGTGAACAGGCGGCTCGCGAACTCGCCGTCGAGGCCGACGACGAGCAGGTCCGGGTGGCCGAGCAGGTCCTCGACGCCGATGGTGTGGGCGTAGGCCGGCCGGCCGCGCTCGGCGTCGGCGCGGACCGGCTCGACGGCGAAGCCCTGGAGGTCGATGATCGCCGCGACCGCCTCGGCGTGATCGAGCTGGAAGTCCTCGGGGTCGTACTCGATGTTCACGTCGATCGCTCCGTGCGCTCGGTGTTCACGTCGATCGCCCCGGGAGCTCGGTGTGCACCGTGCCAAGCTACCGCTCGTCGCGGGTCATCTCGTCGTCGGCGGTGCCGGCCGCCTCGCGGGGTTCGGGCTCGTCGAGGTCGTCCTGGACCTGGCGCTCGAGATCGACGACGTCGCTGATCTCGCCCCCGCCGCGGCGGGCCGAGATCCCGACCTGGATCATCACGAGGACGACGGCCACGATCGTTGCCGGCATCTGGTAGCGGTTGAAGAACTCGAGCACGGCGTCGAGCTGGCTCTCGAACTGCTGCGCCAGCCACCAGATCGCCAGGATCCGGGCGATCGTGCCCGTCACGTTGAGGACCGCGAAGACGAGCGGCCGCATCCGGGTGACGCCAGCCAGGAGGCAGACGACGGTGTTGGGCGCGGCGAAGACGATGGCCCAACCGATCCTCGGGAACCAGCGGTCCAGCCAGCCGACGATGCGATCCGAGCCCTCGACCTGCCGTTCGATCCACTGCCGACCGCTCGGTCCGTACCACCGGCCCACGAGGTAGAGGAGCGGGTCGAGCGTGACGAGGCGAAGGAAGGCCACGACCACGTAGGCGGCGAACCCGATCTGCCCGGCCACCAGCGCGAGGTGGTAGTTGCGCGGGTTGAGCGTGATGAGCAACAGCGGGCGCTCGACGGCGAGGGTGGGGTGGAGCGCCGCGCCGATGTACCCGCAGGTGATGCCCACGATCACCGGGCCCAGGAGCAACCACAGACGGACCCGGGACGACACGCCGAGCAGCGTAAGGGCTGACCGGGCGGTTGCGGCGCCGCCGGGACTACCTTGCGTGGCCTGCGACCGGATGACGGAGGGCGAACGATGCAGGGACTGATGCAGGACGTGCCGCTGACGCTGCCGAGCCTGTTCCGGAGGGCCGAGCGGATCTTCGCGTCGAACGAGATCGTGACGGCGTCGCACGGCGGCACCCTCGATCGGGTGACCTACGGCGAGTGGGCCGAGCGAACCCGCCGCCTGGGTGGGGCGCTCGATCGGCTGGGCTGCGCCCCGGACGCCCGCATCGCGACGTTCGCCTGGAACACCGCCCGCCACCTCGAGCTGTACTTCGCCGCGCCGTGCACCGGTCGTGTGCTCCACACGCTGAACATCCGCCTGTTCCCCGAGCAGATCACCTACATCGTCAACCACGCCGCCGACGACGTGATCTTCGTCGACCGGTCCCTCCTCGGGCTGCTCTGGCCGCTCGTCGACACCTTCGAGACGGTCCGCCACTACGTGGTGATGGACGACGGTGCCGGTGACCTCCCCGACGACCCCCGCCTCATCGACTACGAGGACCTCGTCGCCGACGGGGCACCGGCCGAGTTCCGGGTCGACGACGAGGGACGGGCCGCCTCGATGTGCTACACGAGCGGCACCACCGGCAACCCGAAGGGCGTCGTCTACAGCCACCGCTCGACGTGGCTCCACACCCTCGGCTGCACCACCGCCGACAGCCTCGGCGTGTCCGAGCGCGACGCCGTGCTGCCCGTCGTGCCCATGTTCCACGCGAACGCCTGGGGACTCGCCCACGCAGCCGTCGCCGCGGGGTCGAAGCTGGTGATGCCGGGGCCCGATCTGTCGGCCAAGGCGCTGGCCGATCTGATCGAGGCCGAGCGGGTGAGCGTCGCTGCCGGCGTGCCGACGATCTGGATGGCGGTCCTCGACGAGCTCGACGGGCGCGACGTGTCGTCGCTGCGGGCGATCCCGTGCGGCGGGTCGGCCGTGCCCCGTGCGCTGTCGGAGGGCTTCCGCGAGAAGGTCGGCATCCCGCTCCTCCAGGCATGGGGGATGACCGAGACCAGCCCCATCGCCTCGGTGGCGCACATCCGGTCGAAGGACGCCGACCTCGACGACGACGCCAAGGCGGACCTGCGGGCAACGGTCGGCACGGTCGTGACCGGCGTCGAGTTCCGTGTCACCGAGCCCGACACCACCGACGAGCTGCCCTGGGACGGCGAGTCGTCGGGCGAGCTCCAGGTGCGGGGCCCGTGGATCGCGAAGGCCTACTACGAGCGTCCCGACGCCACGGACTCCTTCACCGACGACGGCTGGCTGCGGACCGGTGACGTCGCCGTCGTCGCACCCGACGGGATCATCAGCCTCGTCGACCGCACCAAGGACCTCATCAAGTCGGGCGGCGAGTGGATCGGCTCGGTCGAGGTCGAGAACGAGATCATGGCCCACCCCGCCGTCGCCGAGGCTGCCGTCATCGGCGTGGCGAGCGACCGGTGGATGGAGCGTCCACTGGCCTGTGTCGTGCTCCACGACGGCGCGTCGCTCACCCACGACGAGCTGATCGAGTTCCTGACGCCTCGCATGGCCAAGTGGTGGCTCCCCGACGCGACCGAGATCGTCGACGAGGTCCCCAAGACCTCGACCGGGAAGTTCTCCAAGCGGACGCTCCGCGACCGCTTCGCCGACTACCGGGTCGACTGAGCGGGCCGCCGGTGGGGGTCGACACGAGGGAGCGGATCCTCGACGGAGCCGGCGCGGCCGTGGTGCGCTTCGGGCTCGCCAAGACGTCGCTCGAGGACGTCGCCGCGGCGGCCGGGGTGTCGCGGGCGACGGTCTACCGCTGGTTCCCCGGCGGGCGCGACGAGGTGTTCGACGCGCTCGTCGGTCGTGAGCTGGCCAAGGTCGCCGACGAGATGATCGAGCGGATCGAGCGCGCCGACGATCTCGGCGGTGCGTTGGCGGCCGTGTTGCGGTGGGGCGGCGCCGCCATCCGGTCCCACGAGCTCCTGCAGGCCTCGCTCGACTCGGCACCCGACGAGCTCGCCGTGCGGCTGGCCCGCTTCGAGCACGGCCCGACCGACCTCGTCGTCCCGGCGCTCGCCGAGCGCCTGCTCACCGAGACCGGTCGGACGCCGGAGGCCGCCCACGTCGACGCGACCTACCTGGCGATGATGCTGCTCAGCCTCATCGCCAACCCGGGCTCGTGGGACCTCGACGACGACCGGGCCGTCGCCCGCCTGGTCGACACCCAGCTCCTCGGCGCGGTCGGGGGCTGAACGGTCATCGCCACCAACCGTTGACGATGAGACACTGATCCCCTTATCGTCTCATCGTATGGGGAGTGTGACCGATGACCGCGCGGTCGGGACGCCCGTCCCGTCGCGGCCGGCCGGTGCCTCGCTGTTCCGGCCCCTGCCCGAGGGAGGCCTCGAACGTCGGATCGTCGACGCCTACGACGCCTGCCTCGACCGCTGGGGCGAGCCCAAGACGACCATGGCCGACGTCGCCCGGGAGGCCGGCGTGTCGCGGGCGACGGTCTACCGCGTCGTCCCCGGCGGGAAGGCGACGCTCGCCGAGATGCACCGGCGCCACTCGCTCGCCTCGTTCTTCGCCGACCTCGATGCGCTCGTGCCGACCGACGCGCCGCTGCCCGAGCTGCTCACGTCGCTGCTCGGCTCCGCGACGCAGCTGTTGGCCGACGACGTGGCCTTCCAGCGCCGCCTCGCCGACGACCCCGGCGCCGTGCTGCCCGAGCTCACGTTCCGGGGGCTCGACCGGATCTTCGCCGCCGCCCGCGTGTTCTTCGGGCCGCGGCTCGAGGTGCACCTCGAGCCGGCCACCGCCACCGTCACCGCCGAGTGGCTCGCCCGCCTGGTGCTCTGGCACCAGCTCGACGAGCGGGTCACCACCGATCTCACCGATCCCGACGAGGCCCGAGCCCTCGTCGAGGGTCGGATCCTGCCCGCGCTGCGGGCCG
>JBCCTY010000273.1:0-5606 GCA_039197885.1 Actinomycetota bacterium
AACGGCGGAGAGCGCTGCCCCGAGGGTCGTCGGGTCCGGGGCTCGGACCAACCAGGCGCCGTCGGCGTCGGGACCGGTGACCCGCACGTCGTCGCCGAGCGCACCGACCAGCTCGGCGGCGCCCGCACCCGACACGAGCGCGAGCGCCACGACGGGCGGGAGCTCCAGGAGCCGACGCCGAGCGAGCTCGGGCTCCACCAGTCGGGCCGGGTCGGCATGGCGGGCGGCGTCGAGCACCTCGTGGTCGGGCAACCGGGTCTGGACCACGATCCGTCCGCCCCTCCCCCGTCCACCGACCAGGCGCGCGGCGCGGGTGAGCAACCACATCGCCTGCTCGGTCGCACGGAACCGCGGGGCGAGCAGCTCCTGGTCGACGTCGAGGAACACGACGACGTCGGCCGCCCGGGCCCGGTGCAACACGGCCTCGGTGCCGACCACGATCCGGGCGTCGTCGGGCGTTCCCCCGTCGCCGGTGACCTCGACGACCTCGGTGCGAGCGAGGGCGGCGAGCTCCTCGGCGACCCGGGACACGCCCGGGCGGAGCCGGACCATGCCGGTCGAGCCGCAGGCGAGGCAGATGGTCGGGCGTCGCTCGCCGCAGCGCCGGCAGACGAGGTCGGTGTCGGGCTGCTCCACCGACGAGCCGCACCGCTCGCAGGTGGCCGTCGTGTGGCAGGTCCGGCACCGCAGCAGACCGGCCCGGCCCTTGCGGTTGAGCACGCACACGACCCGGGCGTCGGAGCGCACGATCTCGACCAGTCGCTCCGAGAACAGGCTGCCCGGCCCCGGAGCATCGGCCCGCCGATCGACCACCTCGACGGTGGGCCACCCGCTGCGCTCGTCGAGGCGCGCCGGCTCGACCAACGGGAGCGCGGCGAGCGCCTCGAGGCTGGGCGCGGGCGAGGTGGCCCGCAGCGCGACACCGGCCCGGCGGCATCGTTCGACGAGCACCTCGCGGGCGGTCCAGG
This sequence comes from Actinomycetota bacterium, assembly GCA_039197885.1. GTDB lineage: Bacteria > Actinomycetota > Acidimicrobiia > Acidimicrobiales > Poriferisodalaceae > JBCBSZ01. The sequence goes on from JBCCTY010000273.1 coordinate 969, forward strand.
TGGGCTGGGCCTCGGAGCGGAGGGCCTCGTCGTGCTCGTCGACGAGCACGACCGCGGCCAGGTGGTCGAGGCGGGCCCACGCCGCCGCTCGCGTGCCGACGGTGACGTCGACGCCACCGGCCGCCCGGGCCCACTCGTCGGGCCAGCGAGCGGTGGTGAGACCCTCGCGCCCGAGCCGAGCGAGCAGGACCTCGACGTCGCGTTGGGCGGGGACCACGACCAGCGTGGGACCCGTCGCGGCAGCGCGGAGCACCTCGGTGATGCGGGGCGTCGAGGGAGGGACGCGGACGATCGCCGACCCGAGATCGACCCCGCCGGGCCGGACCGTCAGGCGCGGCGCCGGGATCTCGTGGACCCGGCGGGGAGCGTCGGCCGTGCCGAGGAACATCGCCGGGCGACCGACCCACCGCTCGGCCGCCCACCCGGCCAGCTCGATGAGGTCAGCGCTCGGGCCCCGGCCGCTGAGCTTGCCGATGGGGCGGGCGGTGACGCCGGGGGTCGGCTCGGCGTCCACGTCGAGCACCCAGCCACCGACGCGACGGGGCCCGAGGTCGATGCGCACGACGTCGCCGACGCGCACATCGACGTCGTGCGGGACGAGATAGTCGAAGACGCGATCGATGGCCGGCTGATCGGGCAGGACCCGGATCAACCGACCATCGCCGACGGACTCGCTCATGCACGGCCCGCTCGGGGCCGGCTGCGCCTCAGAGGCCGAGGAAACCCTTGACCTCGTCGACCCGGTTCAGCTGCTCCCACGGGAACTGCTCGCGACCGAAGTGCCCGTAGGCGGCCGACTGGCGGTACATCGGTCGCTTCAGGTCGAGGTCCCGGACGATCGCGGCCGGGCGCAGATCGAAGACCTCGGCGACGCACGCCTCGATCTTGGCACGGTCGACGAGCTCGGAGCCCCAGGTCTCGACCATCACCGACACGGGGCGGGCGACGCCGATGGCGTAGGCGACCTGGACCTCGAGTCGCGGAGCAGCACCGGCGGCGACCAGGTTCTTCGCCACCCAGCGGGCGGCGTAGGCGGCCGAGCGGTCGACCTTCGACGGGTCCTTGCCCGAGAAGGCGCCACCACCGTGGCGGGCGGCGCCGCCGTAGGTGTCGACGATGATCTTGCGGCCGGTGAGGCCGGCGTCGCCGACCGGGCCGCCGATCACGAAGCGGCCGGTCGGGTTGATGAACACCCGGTAGTCGTCGTCGGCGTAGGCCTCGGGGACGACCGGCTTGATGACGTGTTCGATCAGGTCGGGTCGGATCATCGTGTCGCGGTCGATGCCGTCGTTGTGCTGGGTGGAGATGAGCACGGTGTCGAGCGAGACCGGCTTGTGGTCGTCGTAGACGAACGAGACCTGGGTCTTGCCGTCGGGACGAAGGTAGGGCACCTCGCCCGACTTGCGGACCTCGGCGAGGCGCTCGGCCATGCGGTGCGCCAGGTGGATCGGCAGCGGCATGTAGGCGTCGGTCTCGTCGCAGGCGTAGCCGAACATCATCCCCTGGTCGCCGGCACCCTGCTTGTCGAGCTCGTCCTCCTCGCCGACCTCGCCGGAGCGCAGCTCCTCGGAGTCGTCGACGCCCTGGCCGATGTCGGGCGACTGCTCGTCGATGGAGACCATGACGCCGCAGGTGTTGCCGTCGAAGCCGAAGGACTCGCGGTCGTAGCCGATCTCGTTGATGGTCTGGCGCACGATCGAGGGGATGTCGACGTAGGCCTCGGTCGTGATCTCGCCGGCGACCATGGCCAGGCCGGTGGTCACGAGGGTCTCGCAGGCGACGCGGCTGTGGGGGTCACCGGCGAGCAGGGCATCGAGGATGGCGTCGGAGATCTGGTCCGCCATCTTGTCCGGGTGACCCTCGGTCACCGATTCGGACGTGAACTTCCAGGTGGTCACCCGCTTGGCTCCTTCGTTGGCAGGTCGTTCCGACGGTACTCGACCACTTCTGGTGGTCGCTAGCGGTTGTCTTAGCTACTCAGAGTGTTGTGCCCGGCGTGCGCGATGCCGTCCGCCGGGCCACGGCGTCGAGCACGGCTCGGGCGATCTCGCGCTTGTCGGCGAGGGCGACGTCGGTGGTGGTGCCGTCGGCGTCGGTGATGGTCACGGCGTTGGTGTCGTGGCCGAAGCCCACGTCGGCGGCCCCGACGTCGTTGGCGACGATCAGGTCGAGCCGCTTGCGACGGAGCTTGCCGAGGGCGTTGGCGGCGACGTCATCGGTCTCCGCGGCGAAGCCGACGAGCACCTGACCCTCGGGCTTGACCTCACCGAGCGCGGCGAGGATGTCCGGGGTGGGCTCGAGCACGACCTCGGGCGGACCACCGTCCTTCTTGATCTTCGAGTCGGCCACGGCGACCGGTCGGAAGTCGGCGACGGCGGCCGTCATGACGACGACGTCCGCCGAGGTGGCGAGCTTGGTGACGGCATCGTGCATCTGCTGGGCCGTCTCGACCGGCACCGTCGACGACACGCCGGGCGGGGTCGGTCGGTCGACGGTGGACACGAGCGTGACCATGGCGCCCCGGGCGGCGGCCTCGGCGGCGATGGCGTAGCCCTGCTTGCCCGATGAGCGGTTGCCGACGAAGCGCACCGGGTCGATCGGTTCGCGGGTTCCGCCAGCGGTCACGAGCACGGCGCGGCCGGCGAGGTCGTCCGGAGCGAGGACGCGCTCGGCGGCGGCGACGATCGTCTCGGGATCGGAGAGCCGACCGTGGCCGACGTCGCCTCCGGCGAGCCGGCCCGGCTCGGGACCGACCACGTGCACGCCCCGCCGCACCAGGGTGGCGAGGTTCTCCTGCACGGCGGCGTGCTCCCACATCTCGGTGTGCATCGCCGGGGCGACGAGCACCGGGGCGCGGGTGGCCAGGAGCGTCGCGGTCAGCAGGTCGTTGGAGATGCCGGCGGCGTAGGTCCCGAGGAGGCGACAGGTCGCCGGCGCGACGATCACGAGGTCGGCGCCCTGACCGAGGCGGGTGTGCGGGATCGGCTCGGGCTCGTCCCACAGCGACGTGCGCACCGGCTCGGACGCCAGCGCGGAGAACGTGGTCTCACCGACGAAGCGCAGCGAACCCTTGGTCAGGACCGGTGCCACGTGGGCACCGGCATCGACGAGGCGACGGCAGACCTCGACGGCCTTGTAGGCCGCGATCCCGCCGGTGACGCCGAGGACGATCCGGGCTCCGTCGAGGGGCGACGGCACGAGGGTGGGTTCCTAGCTGTCGTCGTCGCTCGCGCCGCCCTCGAGGACGGTGAGCGCAGCGGCGGCGTCGGCCTCGGCGGCCGCCTCGGCCTCGGCGGCGAGCCGGGCGATCTCCTCGGGGTCGATCTTCTCGTAGCCGATCTTCTCGGCCGAGATCTCCTCGAAGGCGATCGAGAGCGGCTTGCGGGCGATGGAGGTGACCTGCGGCGGCACGATCGCGCCGAGCCCCTCGCCGAGCTGATTGAAGTAGGAGTTGATCTGCCGGGCCCGGGTCGAGGCCAGCGTCACCAGCGTGAACTTCGAGTCGACCTGCGGCAGCAGCTCGCCGATCGGGGGGTTCATCATGCTGTCGTGTTGCTGCACGCGGGGGCTCCTGAGTGCTCGCCGGGAACATCACCACGCTACCAGCCCCGCCCCGTCCGGCCTCGGAGCGCGGTAGACACCGGGCATGGCACCGGCACTGGGACTGTTCGGCATCAACATCGGCGGGCTCGCCGACCCGGAGGCGATGCGCGACGCCGCCGTCCACGCCGAGGCCGCCGGGTTCGAATCGGTCTGGACCGGTGAGCACATCGTGCTGCCCGATCCACAGGCCCCACCCTCGCCCGCCCCACCCGAGACGGCGATGGTCGACACCGTGGCCTCGCTGACCTGGGTGGCGGCAGCGACCTCGACGATGCGGCTCGGCACCGGCATCGTGATCCTCCCGCAGCGGCGGCCGGCCGTGCTGGCCAAGTCGCTGGCCGGGCTCGATCACCTCTCGGGCGGTCGCCTGATCTTCGGCTACGGCGTGGGCTACCTCCCGGCCGAGATGGAAGCCTGCGACACCCCGATGGGACGCCGTGGGGCCCGGGCCGACGAGTACCTCGCGGCGATGCGCACCCTGTGGTCCGGTGACGCCGTGTCGTTCGACGGCGAGTTCACGCGGTTCTCCTCGGTGAGCGCGAACCCGAAGCCGGCGCAGGACCACATCCCGGTGGTGGTCGGTGGCCACAGCGCCGTGGCGGCCCGCCGGGCCGTGGCCCACGCCGACGGCTGGTACGGCTTCATGCGTGATGTCGAGACCACCCGAGCCGACCTCGAGGCGCTGCGCCGGGCCGCCGACGAGGTCGAGCGGCCGGCCCACCTCGGCCGGCTGGAGATCTCGATCACGCCGGCCGGTCGGCTCGACGAGGCGGCCGTGCAGGCCTACGCCGAGCTCGGCGTGACCCGCCTCATCCCCCAGCCCGGCGGCCATCGCGACCTCGACGCCGTCCGCACCTGGATCGACACCCACGCCGGGCTCTGGGGTGCGCTTGACTGAACGGGCTGCCGACCTCCGAGGGCCTCAGCCTCGAATGGGCGATGAGCATCGAGAACCTTCCCCATACGGCGACAGCCGACAGCTCCGACTCCATGGCTACGACGTCACGCTGTCCGGCGAGCTCGGGGCGCGTCTGG
>JBCCTY010000274.1:0-5588 GCA_039197885.1 Actinomycetota bacterium
CTGGTCGACGAACCGGCAGCCGATCCACGAGTCGTCGATGTTGGCCGCCGTGCGCACCACGCCGTGCTGGACCACGGCGGGCACGGTCACGCCGACGGGTCCCTTCCACGAGAACTCGAGCAGGAGATCGGAGATGACCCGCCCGACCGCCTCCGGCGTCGCCGGTTGGGGGGTCTCGAAGCGCTCGCGGTCGGCGAGCAGCTTGCCGCTGACCGGGTCGACCGGCGCGCCCTTGACGCCGCTCCCGCCGACGTCGACGCCGAAGACCGCCCCGCGCGCGCTCACAGGGTGATCGTAGGGCCCCGACCACCCGATGCGTTCCACACTGCCAGGACAAAACCCCCCAGGCCGTCGCGATCGGTGAGCGCTTCGGCCTCGGCGACCCGGCTCCGGGCGCGCATCGCCTCGAGGTCACCGAGGTGGGCACGCTCCTGCCAGATCCGGCGACCCTCTTCCACGAGCTCGCCGATGCCGTGGCGGCCGAGGAAGTCGGCCTGCGCGATCGTCTCGTCGGGCTCGGGGAGCTGGTCGAGGCAGACGTCGGCCGTCAGGTCCTGGCCGCCGGGCCGGTCGAGCGGGCTCCCCCCTCGCTGCTGGCCCCGATAGGTGCGCAACCAACCGGCGTCCCCCAGGCGAGCGAGCTCGGCGGTCGTCGACGTGTAGTCGATGGCGACGAGCCCACCAAGGCCGACGGCGGCGATCGTCGACACGACCCAGGCCCGGGCTGCGGTCTGGATGGGCACCCGCGCTCCGATCGGACCGTCGCCGGCCGCCGCACCGACCGGTGGACCGAGCCGTTCGGTCAGGCCGTCGTCGTCGAGATCGACGACGACGTCGCACCATCCCGCCTCGGTGCGCTCGATCACGCGGAAGGCCAGGTTGTCGAGCAGTTCGTTGGCCACGACCACACCGATGTCGATCCGTTGCGGCATGTCGCCGACCGAGGTGACGCCCGCGGGGTGCTCGCCGCGCAGCGCCGCCGAGCGCTCGACGAGCACCAGCTCGAGGGCCGTTCGGCACGCCGGTTCGGCGGCGAGGATCGCCCGGGCCAGGGTGCCCCGACCGGCGCCGGCGTCGACGACGGTGAACGCTTCGGGCCGGTCGAGCTGGTCCCACCACCGATCGAGCGCGCGGGCCACGACCTCCCCGAACAGCGGACCGATCTCGGGCGACGTGACGAAGTCTCGGTCGGAGCGACCGGCGCCCCCACCGGTGGAGAAGAAGCCGACCTCGGGGTCGTAGAGGCACAGCTCCATGTAGCGATCGAAGCGGAGGGGACCCTGTTCCTCGATCGTCCGACGGACGAGCGCCGAGGCGGGACCGGGCGCGGATGTTCCGGGGATGGCGCGCTCAGCCGCCGGCGGCGACGACCAGGGTGGTCGCCATGTCGCCGAACCTCGCCGCCGTCTGGGGCAGGACGCCGACGACGAGCGTGCCGATGATCGTCACGGCGAGGGCGATCGTCAGCGACGGCGTCGACGCGACCGGCGTCTCGTCGCCGTCGGGGACCTCCTCGAACCACATCTGTCGGGCCACGGCGGCGTAGTAGAAGAGCGCGATCACCGAGTTGATCGCCACGACGACGGCGAGGGCGATGGCCCAGGTGTCGCCGGCGTCGGCCAGCGAGCGGAACACGACGAACTTGGCGAACCAGCCGCCCAACGGTGGGATCCCGGCGAGGGAGAACAGCGCGACCGTCATCGCCACGGTGAGGCCCGGGGCGTAGGAGAACAGCCCGCCGAACGACGAGATCTCGCCCGACCGGGTCTTGCGGGCCACGATCAACACGACCGTGAAGGCCGCCAGGTTCGTGACCGCGTAGATGATCAGGTAGGTGACGGTGGCCGGGATGGCCTGGTCGGTGTCGGCCGCCACGGCGAGCGGGGCCAGCATGAAGCCACCCTGGGCGATGCCGGAGTAGGCCAGCATGCGCACGATGTTCGACTGGCGCAGCGCCAGCAGGTTGCCGATCGTCATGGTCAGCGCGGCCAGCACCCACATCAACGGCTGGAACACGTCGCCACGCCCGATGAACCCGGCACCGATCAGCGTCATGAGCGCCACGAAGCCCGCCGCCTTCGACGCGACGGCCAGGAAGGCGGTGACCGGCGTCGGCGCGCCCTCGTAGGTGTCGGGCGCCCAGGTGTGGAACGGCACGGCCGAGACCTTGAACGCGAAGCCGAGCAGCGTGAAGAGGATGCCGATGATCAGCAGCGGCGACGCGTCGCCACCGGAGATCTCGGGGGCGATCTGGTCGAGCTGGGTCGAGCCGGCGATGCCGTAGACCAGCGACATGCCGTAGAGCATCACCGCCGAGGCGAAGACGCCCATCAGGTAGTACTTCACCCCCGCCTCGTTGGATCGGGCGTCCCCCTTGCGCCACGCCGCCATCATGTAGGCGGGGATCGACAGCAGCTCGAGGGCGATGAAGATCGAGATGAGGTCGCGGCTCGACGCCATCATCACCATGCCCAGCAGCGACGCCAGGAGCAGCTGGTAGTACTCGCTCTCGTAGTAGTCGCCGTCTCGGAGGTAGTCGGCCGACATCAGCACGAGCACGTAGCCGGCGATGACGAACAGGGCCTTGGTCACGAGCGCGAAGTCGTCGACGACGTAGGCACCGCCGAACAGCGTGCGGTCGTCGCCGTCGAGGCCGAGGGTCACGATCGGCACGAGCGTGGCGAGGAGGCCCACCCCGGCGAGGGCCGGCATGTACCAGCGGGCCCGCTCGTTCCAGATGATGTCGACGAGGGTCAGCAACGCGCCGACGGCGAGCAGCGTGAGCTCGGGCGCGAGCGCGTGCCAATCGATGGCCGGACGGTCGAACTCCGTGAGCGGCTCGATCACCTGGGCGAGGACGTGCACCGGGTCAGCCCCTGACCCGCACGAGCAGCTCGCCCACGTTCTCCATGAGCGGCGCGACCGCATCGTCGGTCACCCCGAACAAGAGCCCGGGGAGCACGCCGAACACGACGATGAAGAGGAGGAACGGTGTCCAGGCCACCCACTCGACGGTGGTGACGTCCTCGATCTCGACGCCGTCCCACTCCTCCTTCGGCGTGCCGAAGGCGGTGCGCTGGAACAGCCACAGCAGGTAGCCCGCGGCGAGCACGGTGCCCAGCGCGGCGATCACCATGAACGTGCGGAAGGTCTCGACCGGGAGGGTCGGCGCCGGGCTGTAGGCCGACAGGATCGCCGGGAACTCACCCCAGAACCCGGCGAGCCCGGGGAGGCCGAGCGATGCCATCGAGGCGAAGCCGAGTATCCAGCCCATCTTCGGCGCCGAGACGAGCAGGCCTCCGAGTCGGGCGATCTCGAGCGTGTGGTAGCGCTCCTTGATCGATCCGGCGAGGAAGAAGAGCATGCCGGTGATCAGGCCGTGGGCGACCATGCCGAAGATGGCGGCGTTGATGCCGAAGTCGGTCATGGTCGAGATGCCGAGCATCACGAAGCCCATGTGCGCCACCGAGGAGAAGGCGATCAGGCGTTTCATGTCGGTCTGGGCCAGACACCCCAACGCGCCGTAGATGATCCCGATCACCGCCAGCAGGCCGATCCAGGGCGCCCACTCCGCAGCCGCCTCCGGGAGCATCGGGATGGCGATCCGCACGAAGCCGTAGGTCCCGAGCTTGAGCAGCACCGCAGCGAGGATCACCGAGCCGACCGTCGGCGCCTGGGTGTGCGCGTCGGGCAACCAGGTGTGGAACGGGAACATGGGCACCTTGATGCCGAAGCCCATGAACATGCCGGCGAAGACCCAGAGCTGCGACGCTCTCGCGATGCCCTCGCCCTGGAACTCCGTGAGGAGCCGCATGTCGAAGGTCTGCTCCTGGCTGAGGAAGAACAGCGCCAGGAAGCTGATGATCATCAGCGCCGAGCCGAACAGCGTGTAGAGGAAGAACTTGATCGAGGCGTAGCGACGGTCGTCGCCGCCCCACACGCCGATCATGAAGTACATCGGCAGCAGCACGACCTCGAAGAAGACGAAGAACAGGATGAGGTCCTGCGCCACGAAGGTGCCGTTCATGCCCGTCGCGAGGATCAGGATGAGCATGAGGAACGCCTTGGGGTTCCCCGGCTCGGGGATGTGGTTCCAGCTGTAGATGATGCAGAGCGGGATGACGGCCAGCGAGAGGATCAGCAGCGGCAGGGAGATGCCGTCGATGCCGATGATGTAGCGGCTGTTGATGACGTCGATCCACGAGTTGTCGACGAGGAACTGCAGCTCGTCACCACGGTCGAAGTCGTAGTTGGCCAGGAGGTAGATGCCCATGGCGAGCGCGACGAGCGACGTCACGAGCGCGATGAGCTTGTGCGTCTCCTCCTGCTCCTTGGGGAACAGCGCCATGACGCCCACCCCGATGAGGGGGAGGAAGACGGCGAGGCTCAGCGCCCATGCATCGAATCCAGTGGCTTCCATCGGGTGCGTCGCTCCCTAGACGAGGATGACGAAGAGGATCGCGAGGACGGCGGCGGCGCCGAACAGGAGCGATCCGTACTGTTGGACCTTGCCGGACTGGACGGTGCGCAGGGCCTCTCCCGAGCCCTCGGCGGTCCAGCCCGCTCCGTTGACCGCGCCGTCGATGACGGCCTGGTCGACGTAGTCGTAGACGACTTCGCCCGACTTGCGGGCGCTGATGCCCGCCAGGTCGACGATGCGGTCGATGACGTTCTGGTTGAACCAGTAGCTGGCCCGGGCGAGGGGGCCCTTGGTGCCGGCGACCACGCCGTCCTCGTAGAGGTGGTCGAGGTAGTACTTCTGCTCGAGCAGGGTCTTGCCCCACTTCAGCGGTGGCACGTTGTCGGTGACCTTGGCGCGCGCGCCGACCCCGGCCCAGTACCAGGCCGCGGCGAGTCCGATGGCGGCTGCTGCGACCGCAGTGGCGATGGCCGCCTTGGAGTAGCTGAACTCCGGATGGACCAGCACCGGGAAGGCGCTCTTCGGCTCGACGTACTCGATCAGGTACTCGGTGCCGATCCACGACACGGTGGCCTGCACGAAGCCGGCGAGCACGGCGAAGACCGAGAGGATGATCAGCGGGACGGTCATGATCGGCGGCGACTCGTGGGGCTCGCCGTGGGTGCCCCGGAACTCGCCGAAGAACGTGTAGTACACGACGCGGGTCATGTAGGCGGCCGTGAGGAACCCACCGGCCACACCCAACCAGGCGAACACCCCGAAGCCCGACTTGTCGGCGGTGAGGAGGATCTCGTCCTTCGACCAGAAGCCGGCCAACGGTGGCACCGCCGCCAGGGCGAGGCTGCAGGTCACGAACGTCGCGAACGTGATCGGCATCTTCTTGCGCAACCCACCCATCTCGCGCATGTCGAAGGTGTGGCCGGCGCCGTGACTGACCGAGCCCGCCCCGAGGAACAGGCCGGCCTTGAAGAAGGCGTGGGTGAAGAGGTGGAAGATCGCCGGGGCCCAGGCGCCGGTGCCGAGGCCCAGGACCATGTAGCCGAGCTGCGAGACCGTCGAGTAGGCGAGGACCTTCTTGATGTCCCACTGCACGAACGCGAGCAGGCCGCCACCGAGCACCGTGACGATGCCGACGATGGCCATGAGGTTCGCTCCGCCGTCGGCGATC